>SHYY01000117.1 GCA_009692555.1 Myxococcales bacterium | reverse complement strand
GCTATTGCCGACGTTGCTCTCCGAGCTTGCTGCCCGTCGGCTATTGCCGACGTCGGCGCAGAAAACGGCCAGCGCGGAGGCCACCTCGGCGGCGCTGGAGTGGCGATCTTCGGGCTTGCGCGCCATGCAGCGGAGGATCACCCCCGCCAGCCCCGCGGGCAGGTCGGGACGTTTGGCGCGCGGATCGGGGGGCGGTGAGGCGAGGCGGGCGGCAGCGAGGGTGAATGCCGATCTGCCGTGCCACGGCAGGTCCCCCGTCGCCAGCTCGTAGAGCACCACGCCGAGGGCGTAGAGGTCGGCGCGCGCGTCGATCGGCTCGTCCGACTCGACCTGCTCGGGGGCCATGTAGGCGGGAGTCCCGATCGCGCCGAGGGTGCGGGCCGGGGCGCTGGCGTCGCACGCGCAGGCGATGCCGAAGTCGGTGATCACCACCCGCCCGTCGCGGGCGACCATCACGTTGTCGGGCTTGAGGTCGCGGTGGACGACGCCCGCGGCGTGCGCCGCTTCGAGCCCCGCGCAGATCGCGCATCCCAGGGCCGCCAGCCGCGCCGCCGCCATCGGCCCCTGCTCGCCGAACTGTGCGCCCAGGGATTGCCCCTCGACGAGCTCCATGGTGAGGAACTTCTCGCCTTCGTGCATTCCGATGTCGTAGGTGCGGGCGACGTTGTGATGGGTCACCCGGCGCGCCAGCTTCACCTCGCGGCGGAAACGCTCCAGCATCCCCGGCAGCTCGAGCACGTCGCGGCGCAGCATCTTCAGCGCCACCACCTCGTCGAGCTCCCGGTCGCGCACGCGATAGACGCTCCCCATCCCGCCGGCGCCGAGCAGCCCGAGGATCTCGTAGCGCCCACCGAGGATCTGCGGGCCGAGCAGCCCGGCCGCCACCGTCTCCCCCTCGTTCCTGTTGTCTGGCCCGCTCAAGCTACCACCCTACTCGCAGGCGTCGAATGGCATCACCGACGGGCTCTCGCCGGTGGCGCCGACGTGGACGCGCTCCGCCATCGGCCGCCCGTCGATCCGTAGCTCCCAGGTGGTGCAGGGGCCGGCGGCCTTCCAGTCGAAGCCGTCGATGCCCTCGAAGGAGTCGAAGTCGAAGCGGATCGAGGCGTCGCCGAGCACGATGACCTTCGCGTCGAGGGTCTTGCGGGTGGCCTTGACCTCGGAGAAACCCTGGCCACGCACGACGCCGCGGAAGGCGTGCGTTCTCCTGGCGGTGGTGGTGCGGAGGTGCCAGCCCGCCGCGTCGTGCCAGATCCAGATCGCTTCGGGGTCGCCCGCCTTGAAGGCCGGTTTTCCCGCGGCCGCCTTCCTGGCTTCAGCCGGCGCAGCGACGGTGGTGAGGCTGAGAAGTAGGGCGAGTCCGACCGTGCGCATGAGGCCTCCCGATGGGGGGATACGGCGTGATAGTAGCCGATCGCGAGTGTGCTAGCCTGCCCGCCAATGAGCAGGCGCGAGCGAACGGGTCCCGCGAAACCGGCCGCGCGGCCGCTCGGAGTGGGCGATTGGATCTGGGCGTGCCGGCCGGGCTTCGAGGCGGATCTCGTCGAGGAGCTGGAGCGCGCCGACAAGAAGAGCCTTCCTTCGCGAGTGGCGGTGGGGCTGGTGAAGTCCTCGCGCAGGCCGCGGCGGGGAAGCGATTTCATCGAGCTCGCCTTCGCGCGGCAGGGGCTGCCGGTCGACGCGCTGCTCGCCGTGGCCGGGGATGATCCGCGGGTGCTCGGCGAGGCGGTGGCGGGAGCGATCGGACCGCTTCTGGGCGCCGGCGCGGCGCCGTTCGCGCTCCAGGTGTGGGTGGCCGACAGCGACGAGGCGAACCCGCTCGCGTCCTACGCCACGGCGATGGAGGAGGCGGCCGTTGCAGCGCTCGGCCCGAAGGCGATGGAGCGCCGCGTGCTGGCCCGGGCGACGCGCTCGGGGGACGATCGTTTTGTTCAGGTGTGCGTCCTCGCCGCCTCGCGCGCGGCGGTCGGCGTGATCCCGATCGGGGGCGCGGTGAGCCTCGCGCCGGGTGGCCGGCGTCGCATCGGTGCCCCCGCGGGTGCCCCGTCGCGCGCCGCCTCGAAGCTCCTCGAGGCGTTCGACTGGCTCGGTCGCGGTCCCGACCCGGGCGATCGGTGCATCGACCTCGGCGCAGCGCCGGGCGGCTGGACCCATGTGCTCCTCGAGCGGCGCGCGCGGGTGATCGCGATCGATCCCGCGCGCATGGCCCCGTCGCTGGCGAAGCACAAAAACCTCCAGCACGTCCAGGCCAGCGCGTTCACCTACCAGGTGGAGGAGCCGGTCGACTGGCTGTTCTGCGACATGGCCTGGCGCCCGCTGGAGGTCGCCGCGCTGCTCGCCAAGTGGGGACGCCGCGGCGCCGCGCGCTTCCTGATCGCCAACATCAAGCTGCCGATGAAGCAGAAGGTGGAGTTCGTGCGGCGCGTCAGCGAGATCATCGCCACCGGCGGCTGGCAGAACCTCCGCGTCCGCCAGCTCTACCACGATCGCGAGGAGGTCACCCTCGGCGCGTGGCGCATCTGAAGCCAAACCGGAAAATCTAGAAAATGAACTCGCCGCCGACGGAGAAGTCGAGCGCCGCGTAGAAGGCGACGTAGCTGTTGTAGAAGGCGGTCCCCGGCGACACGCCGCACTTGTCTGGCGGTGCGCCCTGCATGATCGCCGGCCCGCCGGTGAAGCCCATCTCCACGCCGACACCGAGGTTCTGGAGCAGGAAGTAGTTCGCGCCGCCGGCGATGCGCCCGACCGGAGCGAAGCCGTTGTCGGTGCAGTAGCGGTTGTAGAGCAGGACGAACGTGGCATCGGCCTTGGCGTAGGGCACGAGCGGGATCGGAGTGGTCCACTGGAGCTTGGCGCCGATGTGCGGCTCGAAGGTGTTGCCGTTCGCCGCGTAGGCGCACAGGGGACCCTGGCAGCTGCCCGAGACCACGAGGTTGACGCCGACGTTCAGCCACACCATGCCCTTCAGGTTGTAGCCGTAGTCGATCAGCAGCTTGAAGCCGCCGGGCGTGCCGGCGTAGCCGTTGTCGAAGGTGGTCAAGCCGTTCTGGAAGCCCATGTGCGCGGTCAGCTCGTGCTTGCCCGGGAACACCTCCGGGCCGTTCTTCTGGACCGGTGTCGCGCTCGCCGTCACCGACGCGAGGAGCGGGATCATCGAGAGCGCACGTGCGAGCCGGGTCATGGAGCCTCCGTCGAGTGGCGGCATTGTATGCGGACGCCGGCCGACCGGCAAAATTCTGGCGTGCGAAGGGACCCGCGGGTATCGTTCCGGCGATGGAAAAGACCGTTTCCCTCGACGGGGTGACCCTCCATCTCGGCCACCCCGACGACCTTCCGGTGGTGTGGGTCGGGCGCGAGGATCTGCTGCTCCAGGTGCTCGCCGCGTGGCTGATGCTGGAGCCGCGCGATCTCCCGCTCCACCCGCGCCTGGTCGGCAAGCCGGGCGTCGGCAAGACCACCCTCGCCTACGCCGCCGCGAAGCGCCTGAACCGCGACGTCTACCTCTTCCAGGCGACGATGGACACCCGCCCCGAGGACCTGATCGTCTCGCCGGTGATCGGCGAGAGCGGCAAGATCCAGTACGTCGCCTCGTCGCTGGTGACGGCGATGATCCGCGGCGCGGTGTGCGTGGTCGACGAGGGAAACCGGATGAGCGAGAAGTCGTGGGCCTCGCTCGCGCCGCTGCTCGATGCGCGCCGCTACGTCGAGTCGATCGTCGCCGGGGTGAAGATCCACGCCCACCGGGACTTCCGCTTCTGCGCGACCATGAACGACGACGCGTCGACGTTCGATCTCCCCGAGTACATCCATTCCCGGTTGATGCCGCAGATCCTGATCGACTTCCCCGAGCCCGACGAGGAGGCGGCGATCCTGCGGCAGAACGTGCCGTTCGCCGACGAGCAGATCGTGGCGTGGACGGTCGATTTCCTGCAGCGCGCCCACGCCCGCGACGAGAAGTACACCGTGCGCGACGGGGTGAACATCGTGCGCTACGCGATCAAGCTCGGCTCGCGCGAGAGCAAGCTCCAGCTGCCACGCCAGGAGGCGCTCGGGCGGGCGGTGCGGCAGATCCTCGGCGAGGAGGCCGTGGCCCACATCGAGGATTGAGTGAGCGGCCATCCCTACCGCGGTGACGGTCGCGGCTCCCCGCGGCTGCTGATCGTCCCGATCGTCCACGGGCGACTGGAGCCGGCGAAGCGGGTGCGCGCGGCCCTTTCGGGGTTCGTACCCGACGCGGTCGCCGTCGAGATCCCGGAGACGCTGGCCGCCCCCTTCCAGCGCGCGGTCGCCCGCCTTCCGCTGCTCTCGGTGCTACGCTGGCGCGAGGCGGCGGCGTCCGGCGCGGGGCGCCATGCCCACCTGCTGGTCGAGCCCAGCGACGGTGTGGTCGAGGCGGCGCGCTGGGCCCAGCAGGCGGGCGCCGACCTCGTGTGCGCGGATCGCGACACCGAGGGCTATCCGGGGGGCGCCGATCTGGTCCCCGATACCTGGGCCCTGGAGCGGCTCACCAGCGAGCACTTCGACGCGCTGTGCAGCGCCGGTGCCGATCCCGCTCCGCGCGGTCCGGACGACGAGGACGCGCGGCGCGAGGCGACGATGGCCTTCCATGTGCGCCGCCTGCTCGACGAAGGCCGCCGCGTGGCCCTGGTGTGCGGCGCGAACCACGCCGAGCGTGTGCGGGCGCTCGTGCCCACAGCGACGGTGCGACCGATCGGAAAGACGCGCCGCGAGGTCGAGCTGTTCCACCTCGCCGAGGAGGCGAGCCGCGAGGTGCTGTCGGAGCCGGCGTTCCTCCAGGCGGCCTACGAGCGCTGGCGTGGCGGGCAGCCCCGCGCCGAGCCCGCGCCGCCCAGGGCGCCCGATCGAGGACGCCAGGCCGCGGTGATCGCGCTGGCGCTGCGGCGGCTGGTCCCGTCGCTGGCGGGTCCGAAGGGGAGGGCTGTGCTCGAACCCGAACCCGAGCGCTACCAGCTCACTGCAAGGCTGGCCCGCGCCGCCCGCGCTCGCCTGCTGTCCGAGGAGGGCGAGCGGATCGCCCCCGCAGCACACGAGGTGCTCCTCCGGATGGCGCGCAACTGGTCGCACCTCACCGGCCGCCTCGCCCCCGATCTCGTGCAGCTCGTCACCTGCGCCCGCGGCGTCGGCGGCGACGACTACGCGTACCGCTTCTGGGATCTCGCCACCGCCTGGCCCTGGCAGAGCGCGAGCCCCGGCCTCCCGGTGCTCTGCCCGTCGGTGGAGGACCTCTACGAGCACTCCGCGCGCCTGCGCTTCCGGCTCACCACAAGGACGCGCCGCCACATGCTGCGCCTCGTCCCGCCGCGCCCGCGCGAGAAGAAGCCGGGGGAGTGGAAGGACCAATGGCGCGGCGACAGCATCGTCTCCCATCCCCCGGAGGACCTGGTGATCGAGGGCTATGGCGCCTTCCTCCGCAAGCGCGCGGTCGGCATCCTCTCGTCGGACCAGAGCCGCGTGGAGCCGTTCACGACCTCGCTGCGGGATGGGATCGATCTCCGCGAGACGATCCGCAACCTGGCCCACGACGGGCGGATCTTCGTGCGCGAGAACCGCCCGGTGCGGGGCACGGTGGGCTCGGTGGTGCTGATCTTCGACGAGGACGCCGAGGGAGAGCGTTATCCGTGGCAGATGACCTGGCAAGGGGAGCACGATCAGGAGAGCGACATGGCGCTCTACGCTACGGCGCCGGGCGCGCGGATGGTCGGCCCGGGGATCGCGCGCTGCGAGTACGGCGGGCTCCTCCTGACGCTGCCGCCGGGGCGGATGTTCCACGTGTGGGAGGATCCCTACTTCGAGAGCGCGCGCTCGAAGCCCGAGCGGCTGCTGCTGGCCGGGATCGACTACTCCGAGGAGCGGCTGATCGTCTACGTCGCCCCGCACCCGCCGCGCTCGGCGATCGCGGCGCACGCCGCAAGGCGGGGCAAGAAGGTCGTCTATGTGCCGATCGGACAGCTCTCGCCGATTCTCCTGAAAAGGGTCCGCGTCTTTCATGTCCTCGACGGGCGGCGGGTGCGTGACTGGGCCGGAGCCTACATCCGGTCGTGAGCGGGCCTTGACGGCCGGCAACTCCACGTTACGTTTTGAACGCGTTCAAGACAGAAACGGCGGAGGCAGCTCATGGACGGCAAGCTCGCGACCGGAAGCCGCGTAGAACGGGACGTGAACAACGAACTTCAGCCCTGGTCCTACCGTGATCCCGAGGCTGCGTTGCGGGCGCGGCGCGGTGAGCTGGTCCTGCAGCAGCGCGCCGCGGTGGGGTTGCTGCCGCGTACGATCTCGCGGGTCTATGCGAAGCGGGTGGCCCGTGCGGCCGCTGGTGCGAGCCTGATCCTCGGCGCCGGCGCGCTGGTGGTCGCCGCGGTGGTGACCGCGAGCACGGGCAGGTACACGCAGCGCGGCCTCCTCACCGCGCTCCTCGCAGCGACGGTGGCGGTTGCGCCCGTGGCGTATGCCGCGGCCTCGCTGTTCGCGCGCTTCCTCTTTCGCGGGCGGCTGCTGGCAGAGTCCGGCCTCCTTGCCACCGCCGACGTTTACGCGGACGTCGAGCGGTTGGAGCGCATCTCCGTCGCCGCCCGCGCGGCCGAGCTCGGCGATCGGATGGAGCGGATCAGCGTCGCCCTGCCGCTGATCGGCCTCGCGCTGATCGTTCCGCTCGCGCTCCACGGGCTGTTCTGGGCCGCCTTCATGCGCCACGGCTCGTCGCTGGGCGAATACGACGACTGGATCCGGATCAGCATGGTGATCGTCGGGCATTCCCACCTTCTCCTGGCCTTCCTCGGTTGGCGCCTGGCGCGCCGGATGCGCAGCACGCCGATCCAGCGCCTTCCGCACGCGGCGAGCGGATGGGCGGCCTGGGGGTTGACCATCGCGTCGAGCGCGATCCCGGGCGTGGTCCTCCTGTTCGTTCCGGTCGCGCTGGTCGCGGTCACCGGCCTGTTCTTCATCCCGGCCTCGTTCTCGTGGATGAAGGCCCGGGTCGCCGACGAGCGAGCGCTCCTCGAAACCGCGTAGGCTCTAGTCGCCGCCGCCGCGGTCGTCCCCGCCGCTGCCACGACCACCGCCGCCGCCGCGGCCGACTCCATAGCCGCCACCGCCACCGCCACCGCCACCTCCACCACCGCGACCGCCGCCGCGCTGCGGCTCGCGCGCCTCGTTGACGACGATGGTGCGGCCGCCGAGCTCGCGTCCATTCAGCTCTTGAATGGCCGATCGGGCGTGATCGTCGGTGGCCACCTCGACGAAGGTGAAGCCCCTTGGCCGTCCCGTGTCGCGGTCCATGACGATCTTGACCTGCGTCACCTGGCGGCCGTCACCGTCCCCGAAGAAGCCCCGGATCATCGCGTCGTCGGCCTCGTACGGAAGGTTGCCCACGTACAGCCTGGTCCCCATCGCAATCCCCTTTTCAGATACAGCGTGTTGCGCGTTCGGCCCACCGGGGGGCCAATCGACCATTGCGACAATACCGCCACCTGGAATGACCTGTCAATCGCGCGACGCTCTCGGGTGCTTAACGGAGAAGGGGGTCCCTCCGCTCACGTAGTCGTAGTCGTAGTCGTAGTCGTAGTCGATTCCGGGGCACTCGCGCGCGGGGGATCACCTCTCCGGCACATGCGCGTGAGCATCTCCACGATGCGGGTCAGCAGCTCCATGGCCTATCGCCGAGTGTCTTCCTCGGCGAGTTGCAGGACCGCAAAGGCATCCACGATCGCCTTGCACTCCATCGCGGAGCCCCGGGCGATGCTTTAGAAGCGGGCGCCATCCGGCGCTCCGAACCGGCCCGCTCTCTCGGCGATGTAGGGGGCATTCTCCTGGGTGGCCAGGGTGGTCGGTTGGCAGGAGGAATTTGTTGCGGGAGGAAGTTCGATTGCCATCGCAGCGGACGGGACGACTACGACCACGACTACGACTACGACCACGTGACGAGCAAGAGCCAGCACGAGGGCCCCCTCCGCTGTTAAGCACCCACGCCGGTCGGGACCGTCGGCGGCGACGGCCGCGACTGGTGGTGGTGGCGGCGCGAGCGGGTAGTCGCTAGAGTGGCACCATGCGAATGGCGGCTTCACTCGGGATCGCGGCGGCCCTGCATGTTGCGGGGCTGGCGCCAATGATCCGGACGCCATCGGTCGGGCCCGCGGCACCGGCGCGGGAGTGGCTGGCGACCGTCGATCTCCGGTGGAGCCCGCGGGTTGCTCCGCGTCCGCAAGGCCCACCGCTCCATATCGCGGCGGTCGTGCCGGGACCGGCTCTTCGCCCGCGAAGGATCGGCCACCCGGGCGCGCCCGCGAAGGCAGCGCTTGATCGTCCCGCGCCGTCAGTGTCGTCCCCGGCGAGCGCCCAGAGCGGGCAGCCCCCTGCCGGGGCAATCCCCAACGGGGCAGGCGGAGCCCTGGCGGTTCCCGTCGGCGGAGGGGGCGTGGCCGGCAGCGGAGGCGCGACGGTGGGAGGGCGTCCAGGAGGGGGCGGCGTTGGTGTCCCGGCCCCATCGGGCGACTCCGCGCGCCTCGCCCTGCTCGCGCGCATCCGCGCCCACCGTCGCTATCCGGAGCTGGCGCGGCGGCGCGGGATCGAAGGGACGGTCGGGCTCTCCTTCTCGGTGGGCAAGGGCGGCGCGGTGGAGCGACTCGACGTGGTCAAGAGCGCCCACCCGGCGCTGGACGAGGCGGCGCGGGAAGCGGTGCTCGCCGCGGCGCCCTTGCCGCTTTTGGCCGGCCGGATGGAGATCGACCTCGACTTCCGGCTGCGGGATGCGCCGTGACGCGCCGGCTCCTGCGGGTGCTGCTCCTCGTCGCTGTGCCTGCCGCTGCGCAGACGCCGCCGCCCGTTTTTCCCCCGGCGCCGCAGTTCGAGATCGACCGCCTGCGCGTGCCCGGCAAGCTGATCTCGGTCCACGCCGAGGACCTCGACGGCGACGGCAAGCGCGATCTCGTGGCCATCTTCACCCAGGGCGCGCCGGGCCAGATCCGCCGCAAGATCGGGCTCTTCTACCACCGCGGCGCGTTCCGTCCCGAGCTCGACCAGGTGCTGGAGCCGCCCGCCGGAGCCTCGTTCGTCGACGTGGCCGATGTCGCGGGCGATGCGCGGCGGGAGATCCTGTTTGGCGACGCCCAGGGGCTCAGCTACCTCTCCCCGGGGCCCAAAGGCTATGGCGCGGCGAACCCGCTGTTCGCGATCACCGGGCTGGTGCTGGTGCCAGACGAGGAGGATCTGCCGTTCCTCGACGTGGCGCGCGACTGGGACGGCGACGGAAAGGAGGAGATCCTCCTGCCGCTGCCCGATCGCGTCGCGCTGATCGCCCGCGACGGCAGCGAGCCTCCGACCTGGCAGAAGCGGGTCGATCTCATGCTGCCGCCGCGGGTGACCTATGCGGTGCGCGGCGATGTCCACGAGCCGCGGGCCCGCAACTACTGGCTGCGCGCGGTGATCACCGTTCCTGAATTGTACCGGGGCGACTTCGACGGCGATGGACGCTCCGACCTGATCGCGGTGATCGACGACACGGTGACGGTGTTCAAGAGTGATCCGGCGACGATCTTCGCTGCGACACCGACGGCGCAGGTCAAGCTCGCGGCGCGCACGGAGGCCGAGGCGGCGCGCGGCAACGCGACGGTCCAGATCACCGTGCGCGACCTCGACGGCGACGGGGTAGCCGACCTCGCGGTGAACAAGGTCTCGGGCGGGATGGGCACCATGCGCGGCCAGACCGCGATCTACCTCGGCAAGAAGGGGGGCGGGTACGGGCGCCCGGCGCAGCTGTTGACGCGCGAGGGATTCGCCGGCGCGCTCCTGTTCGGTGACCTCGACGGCGATGGGCGTCCGGAGATGGTGGAGTGCCACAACGGCGCGAGCTTCGGGGAGATCGTGCGGATCGTCCTCTCGAAGCGGATCGCGCTCAACTTCGCGATCCGCAGGAACCTCGGGGCCAAGGGATTCTCGACGGTGCCGGAGGGCGATCGACCGATCGACTTCACCGTGGACTACTCCGCCGGCGCCGAGCTCGAGGGGTCGTTCCCGTCGCTGGAGGGGGACTTCAACGGCGACGGCAAGCGCGATCTCGCCGGGCCGAAGGGCGACGGCGCGCTCGGGATCTGGCTCGGCGGCGGCAAGACGCTGCTCGACGAGTACCCGAAGGCGATCGTCCACCTGCCGCTGTCGCGCTACTGGATGGTGACCGATCTCGACGGTGACCGGCGCGCGGACGTGGTGTTCTATCATCGCTTTCGCGGCGATATGCAGGGGCAGATCGCGGTGCTGCGGAACACCGGGCGCGGGTGGTAGGCTCCCTGCCCGTGTGGTAGCCTCGTGCGGGCTCTGAACCGCTGCACGAGGCGCTCTGGCTGAGGTCGAATGGACGTACGGTGCGAGAAGTGCCAGACGGTCTATGAGTTCGAGGACGCCAAGGTCACCGGCGCCGGGGTGACCGTCAAGTGCACGCAGTGCGGCAACCTGTTCAAGGTGCGCCGCCGCACCACCGCCACCAACCCCGTGATTCCCACCGCGCGCACGCTCCCCGGGGAGCCGCCCGATGTGACGCCCGCGCCGCAGTTCTCGCGCACTGTCCCCGCGCCCGGGACACCGCGCCACACCCCCTCGCGCGGGACGCCCCCGCTCCGCTCCTCCTCGGGGGAGGACCGGACCTGGCTGGTGCGGAGCGCAGCGACGGGCGATGTCAAGCGCTTCCGCGAGCTGACCACGCTGCAGCAGTGGATCGTCGAGAAGAAGGTGTCGCGCGACGATGAGATCTCCCGCTCGGGCGAGACCTGGAAGCGCCTCGGGGGGATCGCCGAGCTGGCCTCGTTCTTCCACGTCGTCGAGCAGGCCGAGACGCGACCGACCGCGGCGTACCCGATCCTCACCGACCCGGTCGATCCGGCGCTCGCCACCACCGCGCCGATGGGGACGCCCACCTATGGCATGACCGATGCGGGCCCGCGCTACCACGGCGCCGACCCGTCGATCCCAAAGGTGTCACCGACGGTGCCGACGCTCGGCTACACGCCCACCGGCGAGCCGATGACCCGCTCCTCGCAGCCGGACCTGCCCGCGTGGGGCGCGGACTTCGGGGCTTCGTCGCAGCTCGAGATCGGGCGGCCGGTGCTCGCCTCCGACGAGGAGCTGGGGCTCGACGAGGTGCCGCGCGCCGGGATCCGGGGCGCGACGCTGCTGGCGATCTTTGCCCTGCTCCTGCTGGTGGGCGGGGCGGGCTACCTCGCGCTGTTCCGGGGGGCCGCCGTGAAGCGGCTCTTCACCGGCGACGAGGGGCCGGGGCACGAGGCGTGGCGCAAGGGGCGGGAGTACCTCCTCCTCGACGCGGACGACTCGCTCCGGCTGGCGGATCAGCAGCTCCAGCGGGCGCACGGCGCGGACGAGTCGAACGCGCTGCCGGTGGCTGCGCTGGCGGAGGTGAACGCGCTGTGGGCCGGCTATCTCCGCGACGACGGAAAGCTGGCCGACCAGGCCCAGCAGAGCGCGCGCGGCGACGAGCTCAGGCGGCAGGCGCAGTCCCATCTCGACGACGCGAAGCGCTACGCCAACGAGGCGCTCTCGCTGGCGCCCGATGATCCCGAGGTCAACCGCGCGGTGGCCACCTTCCTGCTCGTCGACGGGGCACCGGCGGCGCAGGTGGAGGGGCATCTTCGACGGTCCGACGCGGGCCGCCCCGACGATCCGGAGGTGGCCTTCGTGCGTGGCGCGCTCGGGTTTCGCGACGGGCAGCTCGGCGAGGCGAGGACCCACCTCGAGCAGGCGAGCCGTTTGAACCTCGCCAAAACCCAGCACGACCTGATGCGCGCGCAGTACCTGCTGGCGCGGATCGCGGTGGTCGAGGGGCGGCGGGACGACGCGGTGGTCCAGGTGCGCAAGATCCTCGATGCCAACGCGGCGCATCAGCGCGCGCGCGGGCTCCAGGCGCGGCTCGAAGCGCAGGCCCCTGATGGTGGCGCAGCGGGTCCGGTGGCTCCGGTCGCCGCCCCGGTGCCGCCGAAGGCCGTCCCCGTGCCGCCAGCTGCTGCGGCGCCCAGCGCGCCCGTCGGCAATAGCCGACGTGCAGCAAGCTCGGAGAGCAACGTGGTGCAGCCGATCCCCGGCGCGCCGCCCGTTGCCGTCAAGCCGGCGGCGTCGGCACTAGCCGACGTGGAGCAAGCTCGGAGAGAAACGCCGCTCGACCCGAAGAAGGGCGAGCCGCCGGTCGTCGGCAATAGCCGACGTGCAGCAAGCTTGGAGAGCAACGCCGAGCCCAAGGGGTTAGACGGGCTGCTCGCGCAGGGCAACCGCCTCCTCGAGCGCGGCAAGGCCAAGGACGCGCAGAAGCTGTTCGAGAAGGCGCTCGCGCTGCAGCCGAGCAACGTCGAGGCGCTGAACGGGATGGGCTACTGCCACCTCGACACCGAGCACTTCGGCGCGGCGATCGACAAGTTCAAGCAGGCGCTGGCGACGATGCCCGGCAACGGCGACGCGATCCTCGGCGTCGCCGGGGCCTACAAGATGCGCGGCGACAAGAACCGCGCGCTCGAGTACTACAAGAAGTACCTCGCGGAGCTGCCGTCGGGATCGAAGGCCGGGATGGCGCAGGCCAATGTCTCGGAGCTCGAGACGGCGATCCGCCGCACCGGCACACCGACTGCGACCGAGGTGCGCGACGCGCCGCCGCTGGACAAGAACGACAACAAGCCGCAGAGCGAACCGCCCCCGTAACGGAGGATCTTGACCATGTCCACGCAGAAGCCCTCCCAGAGCGAGGAGGAGTACATCATCAAGCAGGACGCGCTGGTGCGGCACAAGGCAGCGCTCGAAAAGGCCAAGGAGATGGCCGTCGCCGAGCACGAGGCGCAGCGGAAGCTGCACCACATGCGGTGCCCGAAGTGCGGGATGGCCCTGGAGGCGGTGGTGTTCCGCGGGGTGACGCTCGACAAGTGCTACCACTGCAACGGCATGTGGCTGGACGCGGGGGAGCTGGAGACGCTGGCCGGCCACGGGGGCGACGTGCTGTCGCGGGTGGCGGCGATCTTCCGTCGCTAGCGCTCGATTTCGGGCTCGCTAGCGCGCGATTTCGGGCTCGCTAGCGCTCGATTTCGGGCTCGCTAGCGCTCGATTTCGGGCTCGCTAGCGCTCGATCGCCTGCATCAGGCGGTCGGTGTCGCGCGCGGTCTGGCGGACCGCCTCCACGCCGTCCATCAGCTCGTCGAGCTGGCCGGTGAGCTCCTGCGGCGAGCGCATGGTGAGGATCTGATCGGCCAGCAGCTTGAAAGTGTTGTCGATCAGGTCCTGCTGGCCGCGCATCTGCACCAGGTACCCGCGGATCTCGGCGACCTTGGCCTTGCGCGCCTGGAGCACGCCGAGGTTCTTCAGCGCGATCTGACGCCGCTCCTTATCGTCGCCAGCGACGTTGTCGACGATGTGCGAGTAGCGGCGGATGTCCTTCTCGATCCCGTCGAGATCGATGGTACGGAGGTAGTCGAGGTAGCGCACGCAGGCCGACGCCATGTCGACGAACGAGCGCACCAGCTGGTCGAGCTTGGCCAGCTCGTTGCGCAGGAGATCGGCGGTGAAGGCCGGGTTCTCGGCGCACATCCGGTCGATCTGCTCCTTCTTGGTGCGCAGCCCGACGCAGCGCACCGCCTCGTCGGCGGGGAGCGTGGCGACGATGGTGGCGATCCGCTGCCGCTCCTCCTCGAACAGCTTCTCGGCGTGGCGCTTGTCGAACCAGATCCTGCGCAGGATCTTCGAGCCGGGCGCGAACAGCATCCACAGCGCCTCCGCGCCCACCGCCGCCACTCCGAGGAACCAGTTCTGCGTGGCCATCGCCACCGTCGCGGTGCCGGCCAGGAGCGAGAGATTGTAGGCGTTGGCGAAGGCGTACTTCGCGTAGGGCGTGCGGTGCGTCTTTCGGTCGCTCTCGTCGGACATCGCGGACTGGGAGCCTCCTATCCCTGGGGGGGAAGCTTGGCGTAGAGGAGGTCGAGGAGCTGCTTCTCGCAGTCGCGGAAGGGATCGGTCGACTTCAAGGCGAGGTCGCGCCGCTCGAAGTGCGGCACCTCGACGCGGTGGAGGACGCGGGTCGGGCGCGGCGCCAGCACGAACACGGTGTCGGCGAGGTAGACCGCCTCGGAGACGTCGTGGGTGACGAAGAGGATGGTGTTGTCCTCCCGGCGTGTGATGTCGATCAGGAGCCCCTGCATCCCCCAGCGCGTCTGCGGATCGAGCGCGCCGAAGGGCTCGTCCATCAGCAGCAGCTTGGGCTTGTTGATCAGCGTGCGGGCGATCGCGACGCGCTGCTTCATGCCGCCGGAGAGCGCCTTCGGGTACTTGTCGGCGAAGTCCTTCAGGCCCACCGCCTCGAGGTATTTCTCGGCCTCCTCCCGCCTTTGCGGCTTCGGGATGCCCTGGAGGCGGAGGCCGTACTCGACGTTCTTGCGGACGGTCAGCCAGGCGAAGCTGGTGTAGGCCTGGAAGACCATCCCGCGGTCGCGTCCGACGCCGGTGACGGGTTCGCCGTCGACCAGCACCTCGCCGCGCGTGGGCGGGAGGAGGCCGGCCACCGCCTTCAGGATGGTCGACTTGCCGCACCCCGAGGGGCCGAGGAAGACGACGATCTCGCCGACGTCGGGCTTGTTGGCGATCGTGAAGTCGACCCCTCGCACCGCCTCCACGTCCTGCCCCTCGCGCGAGCGGTAGGTGACGTGCAGGCCGCTCACGCGCAGCTTCGGGATTCCGCCGGCGGTCGGCTCGCTCACTGGTCCTGCTCCCGCCAGGCGAACAGCGCGCGATTGGCGATCCGGATCAGGTAGTCGGTGCCGAGTCCGATCACGCCGATCACCAGGATTCCGGAGAACATCTCGGCGGTCTTCAGGTGCTTGCCGGCGAGGTCGATCAGATAGCCCAGGCCCTCGCGCGCATTGACGAATTCGGCGAGGATCACGTAGGTCCAGGAGATCGCGTTCATCACCCGGAAGGAGTCGAAGATATCGGGGAGCGCGGCCGGGAGGAGCACCGTGCGGATCACCTGGAAGCGCGTTGCGCCGAGGGTGAGCGCGGTCTGCACCAGCTCCTCGGGCACCTGGCGGATGGCGCTTATCACCACCGGCAGGAGGAACACGAACACGCCGAGGAAGAGGAACGCGATCTTCTGCGCCTCGTAGATCCCGAGCCAGAGGATGAGCAGCGGGATGAAGGCCGAGATCGGCAGGTAGCGCAGCGGCGCCATGATCGGGTCCATGAAGCGGTTCACCGGCTCGAAGGCGCCCATCACGATGCCGAGCGGGATCGCCACGGCGGCGGCGAAGAAGAACGAGATCACGATGCGCACCCCCGAGACCCAGATGCAGCGCAGGAGGTAGCTGTCGAGCACGCTGCAGGCGCCGCCCGGCTGGCATTGATCGCGGATGAAGAGGTCGGAGAGGCCGCGCAGGACCGAGCCCGGCGACGGCAGGAAGAGCTGCCCGATGATCGGGTTCTCGCCGCGGGTGAGGAGGATCCAGGCGCAGAGCAGCAGCGACGGGAGCGCGAGCGCGAACGGCAGACGCAGCCGGCCGGGGATCGGCTTGCGGAGCGCCCACAGCGACTCGCGGCTGCGCGCGGCGCCGGCCACCTCGGGGCCCGGCTTCAGGGCGGGAGCCTTGGCGGCGGGCGTCGGGAGATCGAGCTTGGGATCGCTGGGGGGCGCCATCAGTCGACGTTCAGAACGACCTTGATGTCGGTGCGGCGGTTCTGCTGGCGGCCGGCCTCGGTGTCGTTCGGGGCCACCGGGTCGGCGGCGCCCTTGCCGATGGTCTGGAAGCGCACCTCGGGGATGGCGTGGTGCTCGACGAGGTACTTGCGCACCGAGTCGGCGCGCTTCTGCGAGAGCGACTTGTTGACCTTCTCGGAGCCCTTGGAGTCGGTGTTGCCCTCGACGCGCAGGAAGGTGTTGCCGAAGCCGGTCATCATGTCGCCGAGCGAGTCGAGGGTGAAGTAGGAGCCGGGCATGATCTCGTCGCTGCCGGGGGTGAAGTAGATCGTGAGCTGCTTGTTGACGATGGCGTGCTTCTTGGCCTCGGCCGCCGCCATCGCCGGCTTCTTCGGGTCGAACTTGAAGCTCTCGACCACCTTCTGCCCCTGGTACTTGTCGGCCAGCGAGGCGACGAAGCGCGCGTCCATGTAGTCCTTGGCGTCGACCGCCTTGGTGATCACGCCCTGCTTGCGCCAGACGATGAACGCGGTGTCGAAGAGGGTCTGGAACTGTGGCTTGTTGCCGGTGAGGCCGAAGAAGAGCGCGTTGTCGGCGAACGGGGTGAGCTTCAAGCCCGAGAGCATCCCCGAGACGTCGTCGGGGCCGAGCTTGAGCGCCTTGCCGACCAGCTCGTAGGACTGCGCGGGGTCCTTCTCGATGAACTCGATGCCGTCGAACCAGCCGTGCACGAAGTCGCGCAGGGTCTCGGGGCTCTTGTCGATGATGTCCTGCCGCGCTACCAGGCAGTCGGCGATCACGTTGGTCGCCGCGCTGGTGGAGACCAGGACGTGCGCCTCGTCGCCGCGCGCCTTGACCGCCAGCGAGAGATCAGGCTCCCAGGTGACCGCGGCGTCGACCTTCTTGGCCTTGAAGGCGGCGGCGGCGAGCGGCGCCTCCTTGGTGTAGACGAGGCTCTTCTCGATCTGCGCCTTGTCCTCGGCGGTGAGGCCGGACTGGGAGAGCATGTAGAGGAGCAGCCAGTGCGACGGGGTGAACTGGGTGGTGGCGATCACCTTGCCTTTCAAATCCTCGATGGAGTGAATCGAGGAATTCGATACGATGCCGTCGCCGCCGCGCGACCAGTCCTGCTGGAGGATCGCCTTGGCCTGCACGTTCTGCTCGGCGAGCCGCGAGGCCTCGTTGGCCCACGAGTCGACGGTGTCCCACATGATGTCGATGTCGCCCTTCAGGAAGGCGGTCAGCTTGATCGCCGGGTCGTCGAAGATCTTGAAGTCGACGTCGAGGCCGTAGCGCTGCTTGTAGATCGACCCGGGGTTGCCGCTGTCCATCCCGAGGTTGGCGACGATCCCCGGCGCGTGGCCGGCCCAGGTGTTGATCCCGACCACCAGCTTGCGGTTGAGCTTGCCGGGCGTGAGATTCGCCGGCTGCACGCCGGACACGCCGCTCTTGCGATCGGGGTCGGGGGTGTTCTTGAGCTGCGAGAAGTCGTCCTTGGTGATCTTGGCGCCCACCCCGGCTCGCGTTCCGCCGTCCTCGGCCACCGCCTGCTTCTCCTTCTCCTGCTGTGGCACAAGGTAGAACTTCCAGCCGAGGAAACCGACCACGCCGATGACCATCAGCGCGATGAATGCCTTCGCGGTGCCAGTGAGCTTCACGGGGTACTCCTCGGCGGGGAACGGGGTTTGCGGCGGGGCCAATCGTCCGCTACATCGTCGCTACATCGTCTTGAGGCCGGCCTTTTTCGCCGCCGAGGCCGCCTTCAGCTCGGCGAGCTGCGACTTCGCGGTGACGTCGCCCGACTGCACGCGCAGCGACTTCAGGCGCTCGTCGAGGTCGGTCGACTTCAGCTCCGCGCCGAGGTTGGCGTGGGCGATGGTGTTCTTGATGTGCTCGCGGACGTTGTCGAGCGCCTTCACCTCGGCGTCGACCGACAGCCCATCGAGCTGCTCCTGGATCTTCAGGCGCGCCTGCGCGCTGGCCATCTTCGCCAGCATCGTGTCGCGCTCGGCCTTCAGCTTCTTGATCTCGGTCTGCACCGACATCAGCGACGACTTGGCGCTGTCGGCGTCCTTGCTCGCGGCGTCGAGATCGGCCTTCAGGTCGGCGATGTCCTTCTCGACGATGTTCTTCTTCTGGATCAGCACCACCGCGAGGTCGTCCTGACCGGTCTCGACGGCGACGCTGAGATCGGCGGAGACCTGCGCCAGCTCCTTGGTCTGGGTGGAGAGGCGGTCCGAGAGCTCCTCGCGACGGCGGATGATCGCCGCGGTGGCCTTCTTCAGCATCGAGTACTTCTCGATCATCGAATTGATCGCGTTCTCGTAGGCGATCTCGGGGTGCTCCTTCTCGATGTCCGAGATCCAGAGGCTGACGAAGCCCTTCCACAAGTTGCCGAGCCGGGAAAAGAAGCCACCTTCGGCCATCTGAGTTCTCCTTTTTTGATTCTTTTGCGCTGGCACCATCACGTGGTGCGAGCGCATCAAAAATTGGGGCTACTTTCGTCCCGTCGTCGCGGGCTCGTGGAGCTTCGGCGAGTCGCGGACCACCCGGGCCACCGCGTCCTGCCCGAAGAACTCGAGCACCTCCTGCACCTTCAGCTTCTGCTCGTTGCAGGCGTTGGTCAGCTCGTACTGCCGCTTGACCGTCTCTTCCATCAGCAGCTTGACCTCGGCGGCCTCCTTCTCGATCTTGGCGAGGCGCGTGGTGCCTTCGCCGAGCAGCGACTGGGTTTTCCGCTGGCCGAGCTCGATGTAGCCCTGGAGCGCCTGGATCTCGCCCGCGCCGGCCTCGATGATCTGGTCGAGGGGGTAGCCGAACGCCTTCAGCGACGCCTCGACGATCTGGCGCTTGACCTCCTTCGGGGTCTCGAGCGGCAGCGTCCTGAGGAGCGCGGTGGCCTTGTCGATCCGGCCCTGCTCCTCGTCGTCGAGGCCCGCGGCGCGGTAGACTCCCGGGAAATCGATCGCCTCGCCCGCGGTGGCGGGCAGCGGCACGCCATCGGCGAACGTCACCGGCGACGGTGCGGCCTCGGGCGCCTGGGCGTACTTCGCGATCAGCGCATCGGTGCCAGCGTCGGTGGAGGCCGCGCTGTGATCACCGCCCGCGGCCTCCTCGCCGTCGCGAACCACGAACCAGCCGAGCACGGTTGTGCCCCATCCCTTTTTCTCGCTCACGGACGGCCTCCTGGCCGCGGAGACTAGTCCATCCCCCGGCAGGGTTCAAGAACGGCGATGACGTGGGGTGCTCAACGGAGAAGGGGGTCCCTCCGCTCACGTAGTCGTAGTCGTAGTCGTAGTCGATTCAGGGGCACTCGCGCGCGGGGGATCACCTCTCCGGCACATGCGCGTGAGCATCTCCACGATGCGGGTCAGCAACTCCATGGCCTGTCGCCGGGTGTCTTCCAAGGCGAG
>SHYY01000116.1 GCA_009692555.1 Myxococcales bacterium | reverse complement strand
GCAAGTCGATCGATGATCGCGGTCGAGGCGCCCGGATGGCGAGGCGACGGCGAGGACCGGAGGGGAGCCTCCCCCCAAATCGATCCTGGGGGCAAGCCCCCACTCGACGGATGTGACCCGAGGACCGGAGTCGGCAACGAAGCCAGCCGGGATGGATCGGCGGCGAGAACGACCGAGTTGCTCATTCGCGGGCCCTTAGCTTTCCGGGACTCAGCGCGGAGGAGAGGACGTGGCTCGCAGCGACCTGGTGCAGATGGAAGGCGTGGTGCGAGAGGTCCTGGTGGGCGGCAACTTCCGGGTCGAGGTCGACGGAGGGCACAGCGTGCTCGCCCAGCTCGCCGGCAACATGCGCCGCAATCGCATCCGCGTGGTGCTGGGGGACGATGTCACCGTCGCGGTCTCGCCCTACGATCCGACGCGCGGGCTGTTCGTCTTCCGCGCCAAGTAGCGGCGCGCTGATCAGACCGCGCGAAGGCGGGCACGCCAGTAGCCCGGGCGCTGTCGCCCATGGGCCACCGCGAGGATGCGTATCTCGCCAGGCAACTCGATGAACACGACCGCGTACGGAAAACGAGGCAGAAGGGCGCGGCGAACCCCCAGCTCCTGCGGAACCCTTGGAGGTGCGACCACGCGGAGGGGTTGTCGGCGATCTGGCGTAGCGCAGCGCGTAGCTCATCGAAGAATTCGGCACCGAGCCCGTCGCGTTGCCCTTCGTACCAGTCGATCGCCGCGCCGATCTCCTCCTCGGCCTCGTCGTCGACCCGCAGCTACTTCATCGCGGGCGGCGGAGCCTGGCCGCCAGCCGGGCCTCCACGGTACTCCAGTCCTCGCCGGGCGCCTGCTCGCTCAGCGCGCGCTTCGCACGGCGCTCGATCTCCACGGCCCAGGCCTCCTCCGCATCCGCATCGGGGGCGCCGTCGACGCTCGCCATCAGCTCCGCGGCCAGGTGGGCTCGTTCTTCCACCGCCAGGTCCAGGGCGTCGCGAAGCAAATCTTCACCGCGTCGAGTCATCGCGCACAGAATAACGCCCCGATCCGAAGGGCACCAGCCCGTGCCTGACGGGAGGATCACGCATTACCCCCACCCCGACCCTCTCCCAGGGGGAGAGGGAGGCAGATTGAGAGGGAGACCTACTGCATCTGCATGCCGGGCATGCCCATCGGCATTCCGGGGGGACGGCCTCCCGGCGGGGGCTCGGCGGACTTGGCGAGGTCGGAGGCCTTCTTCAGGAAGCGGTCGACGCTGTACTTCTTGATCATCATCACGTCAGGGGAGCCGATCTTCTGCGCGTAGTAGTCGGTGCCGTCCTTGACCGCGCCGAACTTGATGATCACCTGCGACTTGTCGCGGAGCTTGAGGGACACCGCGCCGGCCGGCTTGGCGAGGCCGGTCACCTTCGGGTCGAGGCTGTCGGAGAACGCCGATCCGGCGAGGCCGTCGAAGGCGGTCACCACCGACTTGACCTTGCCGTCGTCGACTACCGCCTTGCCCGCGCTCCACTTCTCGCCCTCGTGCTTGAGGACGAGGTTCTCGGTGCCGATCGAGATCCCGACCTCGACGAGGTCCGACTCCTTGGCATTGACCAGCGTCTTGTCGCGGAAGTTCTGCGGCTTCACGGCGAGGCGCTCGAGCAGGTACTTCTGGAGGAGGTAGATCTGCGGCCGGCCGACGACGCCCACCCAGCTATCGTCGCCCTTGGCGTTGCCGACGAGGAGGCCGAGCGGCTGCCCCTTCACCGTCGCTGTGAGCTTGACCTGCGGGGGCGCGAGGCCGACCGTTTCGGGCTTGGCGCCGTCGTCGAAGTCGGCTGCCTTCAGCGAGCCGAGCGACTGGATCATGTTGTTGGCCACGCTGTCGTCGAGCGGGTCGACCTTCACCGACGATTCGAGCACCTTCCATTTCGCGTCGGCGGCCTTGTCGGTGGCGGCGATCTTCTCGAGCACCAGCTTCTGCGTGCCCGCCTCGACCACCAGCTTGCTCACATCGTCCTTGGTGAACTCGAAGATGGTGTGATCGCGCCAGCCCTTGGCGTCCTTGGCGTAGGTGTACTTGAACAGCCCGGAGGCCTGCCACACCTCGTTCTTGCCGGCCGGGCGCAGCATGGTGAAGCCGGAGGTGGCCTTGCCGAGCAGCGCGTCGAAGAGCACCTTGCCGGCGGCGTCCTTGGCGACGACATGCGCGCCCTTGTCGTCGGAGACCTCGAACTCGGCGTGCTTGGCCGGGAGCTCGGTGACGATGTCGCCGTAGGTGGTCTTCTCGAGCTGCTCGACCGCGGTCTTCACCGACGGCTGGTCGGCCACGAAGGCGCCCGGCGCGGTGAGCTTCCAGGTGGTGCCGTCGAGCTTCAGGATCACCTTGTCCTTGCCGTTGGTGGTGAGCTCGAGCTCCTTCACGTCGCTCGCTTTCAGTGCCGCCTGCGGGCGCGGCGGCGGGCCGATCCGCTGGCCCTTCTCGGGCGCGCGCAGAGTGAGCCATGCGGCGATGGCGATGGCGGCGAGGGCGCCGAGTGCGATCAACGTCTTCTGTTGCATGGGCAGCCTCTGTCTCCTGGAAGCCTCTGTCTCCCTGTCCCGCTCGCGGGAGAGGGTCGGGGTGAGGGGTGAGGGTGGTGCTGACTAGAACTTGAACCGGCGACGGCGGGCGGTGCGCAGCACCCACAGCGCGACACCGAGGAGGATCACGATCAGCGGGACGCCGATCTCGCAGAAGTAGCGCCAGAACTTCGGGCCGCTCTCCTGCGGGATCACCAGCGGACGCTGCACCATCCCCTTCGAGCGCAGCGCGATCAGCGAGTCGTCGTGGGCCAGCCAGTCGAGCGCGTTGGTGAAGAAGAGCAGGTTGTTGATGTAGAGCGGCACCTGCTGGATGAGCAGGTTCTGCTGGTTCAGGAGGCCCGACGAACCCATGACGATCAGGCGCGTCGTCGCCGGCGACTCCTTGAGCGTGGACGCCGCGTCGGAGTTCGAGGTGGCGCCGTCGCCGGAGAGGCCGTTCGGGAACGCGGTCTTGAGCTTGCCTTCGAGCGCGTAGCCGAGCGCGAACGGCCCCTTCTCGCCCGTCTTCTCGAGCTTGATCTGCGGGTTGAAGACGAAGAAGCCGCTCTGGCGCCAGGAATGATCGGCGGTGGTCTTGGCGATCGCCGTGGCGGTGAGCCCGGCGGCCTTGCCGTCCTTCAGATCGCCGGTCAGCTCCACCGACGAGGCGAAGGGCACGATCAGCGCGTTCATCTTCGCCGTCAGCGCGAAGCCGGGAGTGAAGCCCTTGTCGTTGACGCCGATGAAGGTCGGGTAGTTGGCGAGGAAGAGCTGCCCATCCACCGGCACCGGCCCGGCGACGTTCTGCCCGTCGAGGATCAGGTCGTCGCGGACCTTCAGTCCGTACGTGTCGAGGAGGGTGTCGAGGTTGGTGTCGTTCTGCCGCCCGATGCGCGGGGTGTCCATCCCCGGCATCTGCATCCCCTGCGGCGTCTCGATCACCATCCCGTCGACGAACAATCCGACCGGCTTCCCCTTCATGAGGAACTGATCGATGTAGTACTTCGCCTTGTCGCTGAACGGCTGCTTCGCGCCCACCGAGATCAGCACATCGATGTCGTCGGGGATCGGCTTGTCGAGCTGGATCGACGTGTTCTCGTAGTCCTGGACCACCTGGTTGACCCACTGCATCCCCTGCGCGGGCGAGATCTCCCCCTCGCTGGTGGCGAACGCGACCTTCTTGCGCTTCGCCGAGATCAGCTTGCGGATCAGGCCGGTGAGCTTGTACTCCAGCCCCTCCGTCGACGCGACCTGCGGGATCGACTCGATCTGATCGCCGTACACCAGCGCGATGCCGAGGTAGTTGTCGCTGCCGATCTCGAGCTTGCTCTCCGAGACGCTCTGGAGGGTGATCGGGCGGATCTTGTACTTCGACTTGTACTCGTCGCGCTTGGTCCGCGTCTCTTCGGCGTCCTTCCCCGGGGCGAGCGGATCGATCGCCTCCCAGGTGACCTTGCCCCCCGAAGCGGCGGCGTACTCGTCGAGTACATCGCGCATGTGGCGGCCGTACTCGTTCAACGGAGGCTGCAGGCCGCTCGAGATGAAGGCCTTGATTGTCATCCGGTCGGGCAGATCCTTCACCGTCTGGCGCGACACCGCCGACAGCGTGTGGATCTTGTCGTCGGTGAGGTCGAAGCGGCCATGGAGGCGCGTGCCGATGATGTTGATCAGGATGACCCCGGCGAAGATCGCGAACGAGACGATCAGCGCGTTGGCGGCGTTCCTGGCTTTTCCGGGCCCTTTTCCTTGCGTGGCCATGGCTACCTCCACCTCCGGCTCTCGAGGGAGGTCTGCGCGATCAGGAGGCAGATCCCGATCAGCGAGAAGTAGTAGAGCAGGTCGCGGGTGTCGATCACTCCCTTGGCGATCGACTGGAAGTGGTAATCGAACGAGAGCGCCTGGATGATCGGCGCCAGCGACGGCGGAACCACCTGGAGCAGCTTCCCGAACAGGAACAGCGCGAAGCAGAACAGGAAGCCGATCACCGCCGAGACCACCTGGTTCTTGGTCCACACCGAGGTCATCAGGCCGACCGAGAGATAGCCGGCGGCCATCAGGAGCAGGCCGAGGTAGCCGCCGATCACCGGCCCCTTGTCGAGGTTGCCGTAGGCCGAGACGAAGAACACGTAGGGCAGGGTGAAGGCGAGGGTGACCGCGATCAGCCCGACCGCGGCGAGGAACTTCCCGAACACCACCTGCCAGTCGGTGAGCGGCAGCGCGAGCAGCATCTCGAGGGTGCCGGTCGCCTTCTCCTCGGCGAACAGCCCCATCGTCACCAGCGGCCCGAAGATGCAGAAGATGAGCGGCGCGAGGCCGAACAGCGGCCGCATATCCGCCTGCGGCGACCCGATGGTGATCTCGGTGAAAAACATGTACCCGCTGATGAGCAGGAACACGACGATGAAGATGTAGGCGATCGGCGAGTTGAAGTAGGCGGCGAACTCGCGCCGCGCGATGGTCATGGTGTTGCGCATCATCAGGCTCCTTGGGCTCCGGCTGCCGTCTGCGAGCGCGTCATGTGGCGGAAGACATCCTCGAGCGGCGCGTGGCGACTGATCTCGAGGAGCTGGGCGTTGGCGCCGGAGGCGGCGCGGAAGATCTCGCCGCGGAGATCGCTCCCCACCGCGGTACCGACGAGGAAGCGGCCCGGGCGCTGCTCCTCCCCGGCGTCGATGAACGGCTTGATCGAGACCACGCCGGACACTTTTTCGAGCGCAGCGCGGGCGGCATCGACCTCGCTGCTCCCACCCGCGAACTCCACCACCAGCTCCATCCCGCGTTGCTTCTCGAGGATATGGCCGAGCTCGGTCGGCGAGTCGTCGGCGACGATCTTTCCGTCGGAGATGACGATCACCCGGCTGCAGGTGATCTGCACCTCGGGGAGAATATGGGTGGAGAAGATGACCGTCTTCTCGCGCCCGAACTCCTTGATGATGTTGCGGATCTCGACGATCTGATTGGGGTCGAGGCCGCTCGTGGGCTCGTCCAGGATCAGCACATCGGGGTCGTGGAGCAGCGCCTGCGCGAGCCCGACCCGCTGCCGGAAGCCGCGCGACAGCTCGCCGATCAGGTGGCCCAGGCGGGGCCCGATCGCGCACTGCTCGGCGACCCGGCGAAGGCTCTTCCTGAAGGCCTCCTTCGAGAGGCCGCGGACGCGCCCGACGAACTCGAGGTACTCGAGCACCGTCATGTCCTTGTAGAGGGGCGTGTCCTCGGGCAGGTAGCCGATGTGCTTGCGCGCCTCCAGCGCTTGCTCGTAGACGTCGTAGCCCGCCACCGTCGCCTGCCCGCCCGTGGGGGCGAGGAAGGAGACCAGGATCTTCATGGTGGTGGTCTTGCCGGCGCCGTTGGGCCCGACGAACCCGAGCACCTCGCCGGCGTGGACATCGAAGGAGATGCCAGCGACGGCGGGCTTCGGGTTGCCCTGGTAGACCTTGGTGAGGTTATCGACGTGGATCATCACACGCTGTTCGGCTTGTTCGGGCATGGCCCCTCGCCCAGTGGGTGGGAGTGGTGGAGGTGGAAGGGGAGTCTTGCGACGCTGAACCGGGGTGGTGGACGCCTTATTCCCCGCGAAAACGGCATCGTTATACGTGAGGGGGATGCGATGTCAAGATGTGCCGCATGGGGCGCGCGCGATCCATCCCACCGCGGTATGATGGGGGCCTTTTGGCGGAGGATCGGATGCTCCGGAGGTGCCTGCTCGCCGGCCTGCTGTGCGCTGGAACGCTGTCGGGATGCGTTCACGATGCCGGGGATGGAGGGGTCACCGCGGACGCGGCCGAGATCGCGGATGCGCCGTGGCCGGACGATCTCGCGGCAACTCCGGATCGCGCCTCCGGCCCGGTGGTCGACGCGCTCTTGCGCGATGCGGCGCCGGCGCCCGCCGACGCGAAGCTGCCGCCCGATCTGGCGGTGCCCGATCTGGCGGTGAAGCTCGATCTGATGCCTGCTGCCGATCTGACCGTGCCACCCGATCAGGCCCTCCGGGTCGATCTGGCGATGATCCCCGCCGATCTGAGGACCGCGCCCGATCTCGGAATGGTCCCCCTCGATCTGGCGATGGCGGTGCCCGATCTCGGAATGTCGCCGCCCGACCTCGCGATGCCGCCGCCCGATCTTGAAATGCCGCCGCCCGATCTTGAAATGCCGCCGCCCGATCTCGCGAAGTCGCCCGATCTCCAGAAGCCCGCCGATCTCGCGCCGCCGCCCGATCTGGCAAAGCCGACCCCGATGCAGTTCACCGCGATCGGCGACATCCCCTACGTGGTTGGTGAGGAGCCCATCCTCGAGAAGTACGTCACCACCCTCGATCCGCTCTCGCCCTTCCTGGTCCACCTCGGCGACATCAAGTCGAGCGCCACCGCGTGCGACGAGAAGGTCTATCAGAACGTCGCCGGGATCCTCGCCAAGTCGCCGCGCCCGGTGTTCATCGTGATCGGCGACAACGAATGGAACGACTGCGCCGATGCGGCCGCCGGCTGGGCTCTGTGGAACAAGTACTTCCTCCGCTTCGAGCAAAAGTGGAACCCGCCGTTCCCCGTCGACCACCAGATGCCGGAGCAGCAGGAGAACTTCGCCTTCGTCCACTCCGGCGTCCTGTTCATCGGCATCAGCATCGTGGCGATCAAGGCTCCGCTCCTGTGGGACTTCGACAAGGTGCACGCCAACGATCTCGCCTGGACGATCGCCAACCTGACCAAGTACAAGGCGCAGGTGAAGGCGGCGGTGATCCTCGGTCAGGCCGATCCCGAGACGATCCACGACGCCTACTTCAAGAACCTGAAGCAGCCGGCGACCACCTTCGGCTACCCGATCCTCTACCTTCACGGCGACGGGCACTCGTTCTACTGCAAGAAGAATTTCCAGGGCGTCCCGGGAATGTGGAACGTACAGGTCGACTCGGCCGGGAAGGTGGCCCAAAACCCGGTCAAGGTGACGGTGACGAAGGACCCGGCGAACCCGTTCCTCCTCGATAGGAACGGGACCGTGGTGGGCATCCAGCAGTGCCAGTAGGAGCCCGCTCCATTTTTTGGCGCCGGGCGCCGACCTTCGCTACCATGGCCGCCACGAGGAGATCGCCATGTCTACGCTGACCGAGCAGGAGGGGTGCGCCGTGCTCAAGCGCGTGTTCGAGGCGCGTGGCTACCGCATCCAGGAGAACACCCCGCTGCGCTACGGGGATGTGTCGTTCAACGTCGACGGCTGGGACACCGATCGCGGGGTCGGCTACGAGTACATCACCAAGGCGGCGGGCGACCACGACGAGCTGACGCCGGAGGAGATGGCGACGCTCTCGGAGTGGAACGCCGAGCGGCGCATCGCGCTGTTCATGATCGACGAGGCCGACGTCCTCGGCGCCCCGGAGCTGGAGTGGGCGGCCAATCGCTTCCTCGACGATCTCGCCGCGCGCGCCCAGGAATAGCCCGGTCCGCAGCGACGGCGAACGGCACTCAAACCGCCCGATGGCCAGCCCCTCCCAAGGCCTCCCTCCGAGGCGCGAAGACGAGCCTCGCCGCACCCTCCGGCGCGCCCTCTTCGGCGCCCCGCGCGACCTCTCCGACCCCGGGGTGTTCCACACCATTTCGCTGGTGGCCTTCCTCGCCTGGGTGGGGCTCGGCGCCGACGGGCTCTCCTCCTCCGCCTACGGCCCGGACGAGGCCTACCGCCACCTCGAGGGGCAGAACTACCTCGCCGTCTTCCTCGCCCTCGTCACCGCGATCACCGTCTTCATCATCTCCTCGAACTACAACCGGGTGATCGAGCACTTCCCCTACGGCGGCGGCGGCTACCTGGTCGCCACCAAGCTGCTCGGGCAGCAGGCGGGGGTGGTGGCGGGCGCCTCGCTCCTCGTCGACTACGTCCTCACCATCACCGTCTCGGTGGCCTCGGGCGGCGACGCGATCTTCAACTTCATGCCGCTCTCGATCCGCCACAACCACGACCTCAAGATCGGCCTCGAAGTGATGATGATGGGGGTGCTGATCCTCCTCAACCTGCGCGGCGTGAAGGAGTCGGTGCAGGCGCTGATGCCGATCTTCCTGGTCTTCGTGGTCACCCACCTGGTGCTGATCCTCGGCGGGATCGCCGCGCACGCCGATCGCATCCCTGCCGTCGCCCGCTCGGTGTCGACGGGGCTCGATCAGGGCGTGGCCACCTACGGGAAGTGGGGCCTGTTCCTCGTCTTCGTGCGCGCCTACTCCCTCGGCGGCGGCACCTACACCGGGATCGAGGCGGTCTCGAACGGGCTCCAGATCATGCGCGAGCCGCGCATCCAGACCGGCAAGCGCACCATGACCTACATGGCCTTCTCGCTCGCCTTCACCGCCGGCGGGATCCTCCTCTGCTACCTGCTCTACGACGTCCATCCGGTGCGCGGCCAGACCTTGAACGGCGTGCTCGCCGAGGCCTTCGCCGGCCACTGGGTGATCGCTGGCATCCCCGTCGGACACGCCTTCGTGATCCTGACGCTGCTCTCCGAGGCCGCGCTCCTGTTCGTGGCCGCGCAGACCGGCTTCATCGGCGGGCCGCGGATGATGGCCAACATGGCGGTCGATTCCTGGTTGCCGCACCGCTTCGCGTCGCTGTCGGACCGTCTCACCAGCAAGGACGGCGTGCTCCTGATGGGGGCGGCGGCGATCGCGATCCTGATCTTCACCGGCGGCAGCGTCGACGCGCTGGTGGTGATGTACTCGATCAACGTCTTCGCCACCTTCACCCTCACCAACGCCGGGATGATCCGCTTCTTCATCGGCGGGCGCGATCGGCTGAAGGGCTGGCTGCGGGCGCTCGCGGTGCACATCGTGGGACTTGTCCTGTGCGCGTCGATCCTGGTGATCACCGTCGTCGAGAAGTTCAGCCACGGGGCCTGGCTGACGATCGTGATCACCACCATCACCATCGCCGCCTGCGTGTGGGTCCGCGCGCACTACCGCGGGGTGGCGCTGCACCTGCGGCGGCTCGACCAGGACTTCCTGCAGCTTCCGACCAGCGATCATCACGGCGGCGTTCCGGACCCGAAGAAGCCGACGGCGGTGCTGCTGGTGGGCCAGTTCGGCGGGGTCGGGATCCACTCGCTGCTGTCGATCCACAAGATGATCCCGAACTATTTCAAGAACGTGATCTTCGTATCGGTGGCGGTGATCGATTCGGGCACCTTCAAGGGGGCGGAGGACGTCGAGGCGCTCAAGCGGGGCGTGGACGATGCGCTCGCGAAGTACGTCGATCTCGCGCGGCGACTCGGTTGGAACGCCGACTCGGCCACCAGCGCCGGCACCGACCCGGTCGACGAGATCACGCGGGTCTGCCTCGGCCTCTCGCGGACCTATCCGCAGGTGATGTTCTTCGCCGGGAAGCTGATCTGGAAGCGCGAAAGCTGGTGGCAGCGCATCCTGCACAACGAGACCGCGTTCCAGGTGCAGCGCCGCCTGCAGTGGAAGGGATTGCCGATGACGGTGATTCCGCTGCGCGCGCATATCTAATCGGCAGGACGATGGGCGAATGAGGTAAGATGGCCTTGCCGGTCTGGAGGCCCCCATGCGCACGTCCCTAGTTTTCGCCTTGCTCTGCTCGTTCACGCTCGTTTCCGGTCTCGCCACCCTCGGCTGCGGCCGCAGCGATGAGCCCGTCGACCTGCCCGACGGGGACGGCGATGCCGGAGGCGATGACGACCTCGGCGGCGACAACCACTGCGGCAACAAGATCGCCGACAACGGCGAGCAGTGTGACGACGGCAATGCGACCAAGGGGGACGGCTGCGAGCCCGACTGCACCTGGAGTTGCATGGTCGACGCCAAGTGCGACGACGGCGATCCGTGCAGCGGCGTCGAGACCTGCTCCGATCACGTCTGCAAGAAGGGCGAGCCGATCGCCGACGGGGCGATGTGCGGCGACAAGAAGGTGTGCAAGGCCGGCGTGTGCGGCGACGTCACCTGCGGCGACACCTTCGTCTCCGACCCCGAGGAGTGCGACGACGGCAACGCCACCCCCGGCGACGGCTGCGAGCCCGACTGCCGCTTCACCTGTCTGGCCGCCGACCCGATGCGCGCCTGCGTGCCGGTCGATCCCTGCGCCGGCGCCGGCACGTGCGACGCGCAAACCCACACCTGCACGCCCGGTACGCCGCTGGCGGACAAGACGCCCTGCGGCAAGAATCCCGATAAGTTCTGCGTCGGTGGCGTGTGTGTCTCGGCGCTGTGCGGCAACGGGATGACCGAGCCGGGCGAGGATTGCGACGACGGCAACAAGGTTCCGGGCGATGGCTGCGAGGACGCCTGCCGCTGGAGCTGCGCCAATGCGGTGAACGATTGCAAGCAGTCGCCGCCGGCCTGCCAGGCCTGGGCGTGCAGCATGGCCCACACCTGCTCTCCCGTCGCTGACGCGCTCCAGGATGGCAAGGTGTGCGGCAACAACCTGATCTGCAAGGGCGGCGCGTGCATCGCCCTCGGCGCGGTCTGCGGCAACGGGGTCAAGGAGCCGGGCGAGGCGTGCGACTTCGGCGCGGGCAACGGCGCGAACACCGGCTGTGAGAAGCTCTGCAAGCTCTCGTGCGCCAAGCAGCCGGACTCCTGCACCGACGGCAATCCCTGCAACGGCCTCGAGACCTGCGGCGACGTGACGATCAATGGCCAGGTGGGTGCGAAGTGCTCCCCGGGCGTTCCGGCGGCCAATGGCACCGCCTGCGGCGCGAAGGCGATCTGCCTCGGCGGGCTGTGCAAGCCCTCGGCGTGCGGCGACGGCTTCCTCGATCTCGCGGCGGCGGAGCAGTGCGATCTGGGCGCCGGCAACGGCCCCGGCACCGGCTGCGAGCAGACCTGCAAGTTCAGCTGCCAAAACCCGGTCACCGACTGCCTGAAGGCGGCGCCGGCCTGCCAGCTGTGGAGCTGCGACGCCAATCACATCTGCGCGGGGATCGCCGACGCGGCCAAGAACGGCCAGACGTGCGGCGTGAATCTGGTCTGCAAGGCGGGGGCGTGCGTTGCGCCGGGCGCGGTGTGCGGCAACGGCGTGAAGGATCCGGGCGAGGCGTGCGACTTCGGCAACGCCAATGGCGTCGGCGCCGGCTGCGAGAAGACCTGTATCTTCTCGTGCACCAAGGCGCCCGACAGCTGCTCCGACGGCAACCCCTGCAACGGCACCGAGACCTGCGGCAACGTCACCGTCGGCAATCAGGTCGGCCAGAAGTGCTCGGCGGGCGTCGCGCTCGCCAATGGCACGGCGTGCGGCAACGGCGCGATCTGCCTCGCCGGCGCCTGCAAGGCCTCGGCGTGCGGCGACGGCTTCATCGACAAGCTCACCGGCGAGGTGTGCGACTTCGGCGTCGCCAACGGCCCGAACGCGGGCTGCGAGAAGAACTGCAAGCTCTCCTGCACCGCGATGCCGAACTCCTGCAGCGACGGGAACCCGTGCAACGGGACCGAGAGCTGCGGGGCCGTGGTGGTGGGTGGCCAGAGCGGCGCGAAGTGCTCCCCCGGCGTCGCGCTGGTCGACGGCACGGTGTGCGGCGTGGGCCAGATCTGCCTCGTCGCGGTGTGCAAGGCCTCGGCCTGCGGCGACGGCTTCCTCGACAAGGGCGCAGCCGAGCAGTGCGACTTCGGCGCCGGCAACGGCGTCGCCACCGGCTGCGAGAAGACCTGCAAGTTCTCCTGCACGATCCTGCCGAACTCCTGCCCCGACATGAACGCCTGCAACGGCACCGAGACCTGCGGCGCGGTGGTGGTGGGCGGAAAGAGCGGCCAGAAGTGCTCCGCCGGCGTCGCGGTCCCCGACGGTGCGGCCTGCGGCGCGGGCAACATCTGCCTCGGCGCCACCTGCAAGCTCTCGGTGTGCGGCGACGGCTACATCGATCTCGCCAAGGAGCAGTGCGAGCCGCCGAGCACCATGACCTGCAACGCCACCTGCCAGAAGATCGTGGTCGTCTGCGGCAACGGGATCCGTGAGGGCAGCGAGCAGTGCGACGACTCCAACAAGGTCGCGCTCGACGGCTGCGATCCGACCTGCAAGTTCGAGCAGGACCACCGGGTCAACTGGCTGAAGATGCAGTTCGGCGTCGACGCCTACTGCACCGCCAACGCGCTCGGGCAGGCGATGGTCAGCGGGATCGCCCAGAGCCAGCTCCAGGGCTCGCTCGACACCAACATCCAGGACGGCTCGGTGTCGATCCTGTTCGCAATGCTCGGGCTCGACGATCTCTCCGGCACCAACGATCCGGTGGTGAGCATCGGCGCGGTCAACGGCGGCCCGATCCGTCCGATGGGCTCACCGGCCTACGACGGCACAGCCGACCTCGACTGGTGGTACATGGCGGACGCGATGTCGATCGACGCCAACCGCTCACCGACGGCAAAGCTGAATGGCGTGATCGCCGCCAAGACCCTCACCGCGGGCCCGGGCAACATCACGCTCACCCTCGCGCTCGGCGCTGGACCCGCCCCGCTGAAGGTGACCAACACCCGCGTCACCGCGTCGATCGGCGCGGTCTCGACGCCCAAGGTGTCGGCGGGGCTGCCGCCGGGCCACCTCGCCGCCGAGCACCTCGATCCGCTCCTCCAGAGCTACGCCACCACCGGGCAGCCGAACGCCAACGGCGCGGCCAAGCTGTGCGGCAACATCACCGCCTTCTCGCTCTCCAAGGTGCCACTCCCCGCGTCCGTGGTGCAGCTCTGCACGGCCTACACGGTCAACAACTCGATCCTCGACCTGCTGGTCAACGGCTGCACCTTCATCGTCCAGATGGTCAAGTCCACCCAGCCTGATAAGGAGGACCCCACCATCGCTCCCGTCGGTGCGGGCCCACCCTACGCGCTCACGTCCAGCCCGCAGCGGGTGGTCAACGCCTGCAAGGACAAGAACGGCGCGGTGGTCGATCTGACGATGTGCCTGAACGACGCCGCCTACTCGAGCTTCTTCAAGTTCACCACCGACCGGGTGATCATCAAGTAGCGGCTTCAACCACGGACACACTGGCGGAAGATGCAGTTCCGACGGGTGACCGACCGGGTGATCATCAAGTAGCGGCGCGGCCGGCGCGGGGGGGGTAGTATCGGGCGGGTGCCGTCGCTGATCCCGCCCTTTCGCCGCGCTGCGAGCCTGCTCGCGGTGTTCCTCTTCGCCAAGACGCTGGTGGTGGTCCTGCGCTCCCTCGACGGGAACGGGGGGCTCCTGGCGTCACCGTGGGCGCCGCTGGCGCTGGCGTGGCAGGACGTGTGGACGGCCCTCGCGTTCGGCGTTGTTGACGGCGCGGTGGCCTTCGCGACCCGCGGATCGGTCGCGCTCCAGCGCCTCGCTGGGCGCCTGTTCTGGCTGCTCTACGCGGCGGCGGCCGTCTACGCGGGCTTCAACGTGGCGGTGGCGCGCGTCCTCGGGAGCCCGCTCACCCACTCGCTCCTCGGCGCCGCGGGGGGCGCGCTGTGGGACTCGATCGCCTTCTACTTCACGCCGCGGAACCTGCTTGCGGTGGGGGCGGTGGCGACGGCGGCGGCGCTCCTCCCGCGCGCGATCCGACGCCTTCCGCCCTGGCGCGGCGCGGTCCTGATCGCGGTCGTCCTGGGGATCATCCTGGCTCTCGGGCCCACCGCGTCCCGGCGCGTGGAGACGCTCGGCCTGCACCGGAACGCCCTCGCCGCGCTCTGCACCACCACCCTGACGCAGCGACTCGCCGCCTCCTCGCATGGCGAGGATCGCGATCCAACGCCGATCGCGGCGGAGGGGACGGTGCGTGATCTCTCGTCGCTGGCGGGGAAGGCGAGCGGTCGCAACGTGGTGTGGATCGTCCTGGAGTCCACCGCCGCGCAGTACCTCCGCCCCTGGGGCGCGGAGCGCGATCCCACCCCCAACGTCAGCGCGCTCGCCGGGCGCGGCGTGGTCTTCGACAGCGTCTACTGCGCCTACCCCGAGAGCATCAAGGGGCTCTTCTCGACGCTGTGCGCGAGCTACCCGGCGCCGCGCACCGACGCCGACCTGTACACCGAGGCGAAGATCCCCTGCGCGCCGATCGCCTCCCGCCTGGCCGCCGCGGGCTATCGCACCGCCCTCTTCCACTCCGGCCGCTTCGTCTACCTCGGGATGCAAGGAGTGGTCGATCACCGCGGCTTCGAGCGTCTCGTCGACGCGGGCGACGTGGGTGGCGAGTTCGTCTCCAGCTTCGGCGTCGACGAGCCCTCGACGGTGAGGAAGATCCTGGAGTGGATCGACACGCTCCGCCCGGGCGAGCGCTTCTTCCTCATGTACCTCCCGATCGCTGGTCACCACCCCTACCTCTCCCCCGGCCGCGGCCCGCGCCCTTTCGGTACCGATCGCGAGATCGATCACTACGCGAGCGACCTCTTCAGCGGCGACGCGGCGATCGGCGATCTCCTCGCCGGCCTGCGCGCGCGCGGCCTCGACGGGCAGACCCTCTACGTGGTCCACGGCGACCATGGCGAGGCCTTCTACCAGCACGAGGGCAACTTCGCCCACACGCTGTTCCTCTACGAGGAGAACGTCCACGTGCCGCTCCTCTTCGCCGCCCCGGGCCTCACCGGCCTCGACGGGCGCGCCCCGCAGATCGGCGGGACGATCGACATCGCACCGACGATCCTCGACCTCCTCGGCCTCACGCCGCCGCCGCGCTGGCAGGGGCGATCGCTGCTCGCCTCCGCGCCGCGGGTGGCGCGCTTCTACACCGATCACACCGTCGAGATGCTCGGCCTGCGCGACGGCCCATGGAAGGTCATCCACGAGCCCGGATCGGGACGCTCCAAGCTGTTCCGGCTGCCCGATGATCCCGCCGAAAAAGAGGATCTCGCCGGACGCTTCCCTGACCGCGTGGCGCGCTATCGCGATCACCTCAGAACCTGGTCGGCACGCCAGCGGTCGCGCGTGATCGGCCCTCGCGATACCGCCTCCGGGAGCAGGTAGCGGTGTTCGCGCCGGCCTCCTACCTCGGGCTGTTCGTCCTGGTGATCCTCACCGGTCTTGGCCTGCCGCTCCCGGAGGACGCGGTGGTGCTCGGTGGCGGCTACCTCGTCCACACCGGCCAGACCCGCCTCTACCCGACGATCGCGGTGGCGCTCCTGGGGGTGCTGGCCGGCGACGTGCTGCTCTACCTGGCCGGTCGCCGCTTCGGGCCCGCGGTGATCCGCCAGCGACGGTTCGCCCGCTGGCTTTCGCCGGAGCGCATGGAGCGCGCGCGTCGCTTCTTCGAGCGCTGGGGCGGCGGCGCGGTGTTCGTCGGGCGCTTCGTGATGGGGCTGCGCGCGGCGGTCTTTCTGACCGCGGGCACGCTGCGGATGAGCTTCCCGCGCTTCTTCGCGATCAACCTCGCCGGTGCGCTGCTCAGCGTGCCGCTCCTGGTCTGGCTGGGCGCCCAGGCGGGCGACCGCCTCGCTGCCGTCGGTGACCGGATCGCCCATGGCAAGCTGATCGCGCTCGGCGCGGCGATCCTCGTCGTCGCGCTCCTGGTCCTGATCGCGCGGCGCCGCCGGTCAGCCGAATAGCGACTGGCCCATCAGAAGGTCATCACCGACGGTGGGGAAGGAGGGAGCCGCCCCGGGTGGGAGCAGCAGGACCACCGTCGAGCCGAAGGTGAAGTGGCCGATCTCGTCGCCCCGTGCGAGCCGCCGGTCGAGGGGCACCTTGTGCGCGCGCGCCCAGTCGCTCCGCGCGTAGCCCGCGAGGTGGATGCCGCCGACCAGGCTCGCACCGACGAGGATCAGGAGGAACTCGCCGATCCCGTCGCCGTGGCAGCGGAGCACCGCGCGCTCGTTCCGCTCGTAGATACCCGGGATCTGCGCCAGCGCCTGCTCGTTCTGCGGAAAAAAGCGCCCCGGGAGCCAGCGGCAGTCGCGGATCTCACCGGATTCTGGCATGTGGATGTAGTGGTAGCCGCGCGGGCTGAGGAAGATGGCGATGAAGACGCCACCTTCGAAGGGAGCGAGCGACAGGTCGTGGCGCAGGCCGTTCACCACCCGGCCCAGCGAGAGTGGATGGCCCTTCAGATCGATCACCGTGTTCGCCGCGATCCGGCCGGCGCCGACCACCCGCCCGTCGACCGGCGAGACGAATCCCTCGCCGATCGGGCGCGCGCCTTCGCGCAGGCGGCGGAGGAAGAAGTCCTCGAGCGAAACGAACTGGCGCTGCTCGAACTCGTCGAGATCGATCTTCTCGTGTCGCGCCCAGAGGCGGATGACCGTCGCCACCGCGCCGCGAGGCCGCTCGATCTGCCCGATCCGGCGCATCGCACCGTTCAGCAGGCGGTGCGGGAGGAGGCGGTAGGCGCGGAGGAAGAGAGGGTGGCGGATCAGGCTCACGAGAAACTCGATGGAGGCTCAGTGGGTCAGGGCGATGGCTGCCGTCGCCGCCGAGGAGCGGGCCGCCTGCGCCCGCACCAGGTTGAGCCGCTTCAGGAGCAGCAGCGACACCATCGCCCCGGCGTCGCCGCGCGGGCGCCACAGCCAGTCGTGGATCACCACCGCCGCGGCGGGGGGCGCGGCGTAGAGGGCCTCGCGATCGCCGCGGTAGCCGAGCGGGAGGACGAGGAGATCGAACGAGCGGCGGCCCGCCGTGAAGCGCTCCGCGAAGAACTCGATGCCCTCGTCGCTGCCGCGCTCGGCAAGGAACGCCCGCGCCCGCGCGATGTGACGCTCGCTGGTGTCGATCACCGTCAGCGCTGCGTCAGGGAAGAGCCGGCGCAGCACCAGCACGGTGCGCGGGAAGAGGCCGCCGCCGACGATCCCGATCCGCGCCGGGCAGGCCCCGAGGGCCGGCAGGAGCGCCAGGAAGGCTCGCTGATGGGAGGCGAGCATGAAGCGCTGGATCGCCGGCGAGCGGAGGGCGATCCCCTCCAGGCGATCGAGCACAAAGCCCTGCGCCCGATTCATCGGGCGCCCGTCCAGCCAGCGCAGGAGCGGCGGCTGCGGGCTCACCCGCGCATCGCTTTGGCGGCGCGCGGGCAGACGCGACCAGTGCTCGCGCGGGTGGAGGTGGTGCTCGGCGTGATAGCCGTCGTTGAACCAGAGGCGGTTGTGCAGCGGGGCGTAGTGGCTGATCCCGGCCGCGGCTCCGAGGTGCTCGTAGCGGCCCTGGAGGTGGCAGAGCGCCATCGCGATCAGGTAGCCCGGGAGGAACGCGGCGAGGAAGAAGGTCGGGGCCAAGGCGGCGAGGGTGGCCCAGGCCAGGGCGATGAGGGCGATCTCGCGGCGCGCGGCCGGCGCCACCCTCGGGAGGCGGTGGGCAGGCTCCCCCGCGTGGTGCCAGAGATGGCGATCGCGCCACAGCGTCTGCGGCACACCCAGGAGCAGCGAGAGATAAAGCGAAAAGGCGCCGTTCAACCCGCGTGCGCGGAAGAGCGGGTTGTGGAGGTGATTGTGGGAGATGGTGTTGGAGCTCCACCACACTCCGACGGCGATCAGCGTGGCGGCAGCGAGCAGCCCCGCACCGTCGAGAGATCGCGCCCGTGCGACCAGGGCCAGGGCCGCCGCTCCGTGAAGGAGGGCGAGGGCGACCAGCGCGGCGTCGCGCCGGGAGTGACGGAATATGTCACTGGAAGCCGCCATCTCTCGCCCTCAGCGGGACGCCCGGCGGCGCAGCAGCGCGAGGCCGATCAGCCCCGCGGCGAGCAGCGCTCCGCTCCCATCGCGCGGCGTGTCACCGACGGTGCAGGAGCAGCCCTTGGCGCCGATCGGCCCGGAGTTGGCGAGGTCGCTGCTGTAGGTGATCGCCACGTCGTGCGGCGGCGACAGGTCGCCCGCCTCCGCCTCGAGATCGACCGGGGCGGCGAGATCCGCTGTCGCCAGGGTGAGGTCGGGCGGCGGGCCCAGGTCGGGCGACGGCTTGGCGAGATCGATCGCCATCGCCAGATCGGCTGGTGTCGTCAGATCGGCGGGCGCCTTCGCCAGATCGGTCGGCTTGACCAGGTCCGGGGGTGTCGCGAGGTCGGGCGCTTTCGCCAGATCCGGCGCCGTCGCCAGATCGCCCCCCAGCGCCAGGTCGGCGGGCATCGACAGGTCGTCGGCGCCGCGCGCGATCTGCGGCGCGACGAGCAGGGAAAGCGCGGTGAAGGGAAGGGCGATCCAGCGTCGTTTCGGGGTTGGGCGCAGCGGCGCTCCCGGCGTGATCATGCGGGCTCCTTGTTCGGGCCGCATCATCATGCACCGCGGGCGACAGCGAGGAAAGCGCAGGGAGCAGAACCGTGGCTGTTCGCGGAGCACCGCGGATCTGGTGACGGTGGCGGTCGGGACCTTACGCTCGCATCCTAGAGCATCGATCAGTGTACCGCTCCCGTCGCCGGCCGGTCCCATTTCGCGCCCGGCTTCGGGGGGCTTGCCCCCCTTCTGTAGACTTGATGGGAGGCTCGTTGGTCACAGGCCGCCAGCCTGCTTCCTCCTCGCGCCTCACCGGACGCGAAATGGGCCTCGGCGGGTCGCCGGCAATAGCCGGCGTGCAGCTAGCTTGGAGAGCAACGGTCCGGGTGGGTGCTTAACAGCGGAGGGGGCCCTCTTGCTGGCTCTTGCTCGTCACGTAGTCGTAGTCGTAGTCGTAGTCGTAGTCGTAGTCGTCCCGTCCGCAGCGACGGCAATCGAACTTCCTCCCGCAACAAATTCCTCCTGCCAACCGACCCC
>SHYY01000008.1 GCA_009692555.1 Myxococcales bacterium | reverse complement strand
GCAAGGTCACGGGTGCCGACATCGAGAGCAACTCCCTCGGCGACGACGAGGTCGGCTCCTGCATGGTCACCATCGTCAAGAGCTGGCGCTTCCCCGCCCCCTCCGGCGGCGAGGTCCAGTTCTCCTACCCGTTCATCTTCCAGAAGTCGAACTAGCCAGGTTAGCTGGCTCGCTTCCCGCCCTCTCCCGACCTCCCCCCTCTCGCCTCTCTCCCGTCGCTGAGCACACCGTTTCGCTCTTTTTTTGAACGCTCGCGCGGGCCCCGGTTACCTACTCGTGGAAGATCGTGCACAGTAGTCGCCACTACAGTTGACAGCGCCGGGTCCATTGTGGATACTGGCCACCTTCTAAAGCCGGACCTGGCCAGGAAAGGGGGTCGTTGATGATGCCTAGCTCCTCCCCGCGACGTTGGTTCTCGATGGCTGCGCCGTTCGCCCTGCTGCTCGGCACCGGTGCGTTCGCCGCGAACGATACCAAGGGCGCCGACGCCGACCTCCCGTTCGCCAAGCAGGCCAATCTCACCCCGCAGGAGACCCTCGTCCAGTCGAAGGAGTACATGGGCAAGATGCAGGACACCCTGCGTCAGGTGAACGACCTCCAGACGCTCGCCACCAAGCAGAAGGACATCATCAAGCTCAACTGCGTCAACGACAAGCTGCTCCAGCTCAAGGGGCACCTTGCCGTCAGCGACGCATCGATGACGAACATGAACGACGCGATCAGCAAGAACGACGTCGCTACGCGCATGCACGAGTTCACCCGTATCACCATCCTCCACCAGAAGGTCTCGGTACTCGGCACCGAGGCGCAGAACTGCATCGGCGACTCGGAGATCTACGTCGGCAACGCACGCGTCGATGTCGAAGTCGATCCGAGCATTCCCGCGGCGGACGTGACCGATCCCGGCTTCCCGGTGCTCGACGTGACGCGACCGCCTCAGGCCAGCTCGAGAATCTGACCGACCCCGACCGTGGCCAACCTTCTCAACGCTGTAGCGCGCGAGCGCCTGGCAGCCAAGCGAGCCGGCTGAAATGCGCCGCCTTGGCCTCCTCCTCGGTCTTTCCGCGCTGTGCGCCCTTCCTGCGCGCGCCGAGGGGCCCGGCATCCTCCTCGGGGAACGGCTGGTCTTCCACCCCGGGATTGCGGTGGGTGCCGGCTACGACTCGAACGTCTACTACGGGGATGCTCCGCGGGCCGGGCAGAAGGACGCCCGCGTCGCCCAGCCGTACTTCTACTTCCGCCCGTTGCTCGACCTCGCGACGCTATCCCCCCAGCGCGGAGGCCTGACGCCGCACACGATCGACTTCCGACTGCATGCCGCCCTCCCGGTGCGGTTCCTCCTGCCGGGCGCACTCACCAACTACAGCATCGACGCCGAGGGCGGTCTGGCGCTCACGATCTTCCCCTTCGGCAACTACACCTTCGACCTGTTCGACAACTTCACCCGCGTCTCCCAGACCCCCTACAACGGCGAGCCCGAGAACATCAACAGCGATCGCAACCAGCTGGGCCTCAAGCTGCGGTTGAAGCCGGGAGGCCAGCGCCTCGAGATCGGCCTCCAGTACACCTTCGGGCTGTACTTTTTCGAGGCGCCGCCACCGATGTCGCAGAACGATTTCACGGCGAAAAATTCGTTCAGCAACGATTTTCAGCTGCGGGTGTCGTGGAAGTTCTTCCCGAAGACCGCGCTCTACTTGAACGCGGGGGATACCGTCACCTCCTACGTCAACCAGAACGTCAACACACCCCCGACGATGTACCCCTTCCGCGTGGTGCTCGGCGTGATCGGCCTCATCACGCCGACGCTCTCGGTGAACGTCAACGCGGGCTACGGCAACCCATTCTCACAGGCCAAAACGGGCTATGCTCAGGACTACACGAGCAAGGCCGTGGCGCTGGTGGAGGGAACATGGAAGCCGACGCTGGTGACGGGGTTGACTCTCGGATACAAGCGGGACTTCCTGCAGGCGCTGATCGGCACCTACCTGGACGTCGACTCCGCCTACCTCTCGCTGTCGCAGCTCATCTGGCGGGTCACCGCGCTGGTGCGGTTCTCCTACGACCATCGTGCCTTCCAGGGCAACGCCGCGAACGACCGGCAGCCGAATGGGCGCGTCGACCACCTCATCGGGGCACACGTTCAGCTCGATCTGGCGATCCGCGACTGGTTCGCCATCAGCCTGGGCGACGACATCAACTACAACAAATCGAACTGCGACATGGGCTCCAACATCGAGCCGTGCAACTACTTCCGCAACGACGTCTGGCTGCGCCTCGCCGTGGCCTACTAGCGGGGTCCCCATGACCGACCGGGTTTCACTCGCACTCGCGCTGGCCGTCGGGGTGGCTGCCTGTGCACACGAAGGCACCCCGCTGCCGGTGACGGTGGCCGGCGTGGTCGAGGCGCCGCCGCCCGGCGAGCTGGCGCTCGGCCCCGGTGACACCTTCGATGTCCGGGTGTTCGGCGAGCCCGAGCTCACCAACACCTACCGGGTGGGCGCCGACGGAACGATCGACTACCCGCTGATCGGCCAGCTGCGCGTCGAGGGGCTCGAGCCGCATCACGCGGCGAACCTGATCGCCAACAAGCTAGCCGCGAAGTACCTGAAGAACCCGCAGGTGTCGGTGCTCGTGAAGGACCAGCCGTCGAAGAAGGTGTCGATCATCGGCCAGGTGACCAAGCCGGGCACCTACCCGTTCTCGAACAACATGAACGTCATCGAGGCGATCACCATCGCCGGCGGGTTCACCCCGATCAGCGCCAAGGACAGCGTCACGATCAAGCGCATCGAGGGCGGACGGGAGAGCTTCTTCGAGGTGCACGTCGCCGAGATCAGCAAGGGCAAGGAGCGCAACGTCCAGGTGCGCCCGGGCGACATCATCTCGGTGCCCGAGCGGATCTTCTGAGCCTTCGACTCGGGCTCGCGGACGAGCCCGGCTCGGGACGAGCGGTATCTCCTGGCGATATCTCTTGATCGCCCGGTGGGTCGTCCTCGTCACGCTGCTCGCCGCCGTCGCTGCGCGGGGAGCGGGCGCGGTGCCGCGCGTGGCGATGCTGACGATGACTCCCGGGCCGCACCTCTTCGAGCGCTTCGGCCACACCGCGCTGCGCGTCGACGACCGGGTGTACAACTTCGGCACCTTCGACGGTGACGATCCGCACCTGGCGCGGAAGTTTCTCGCGCGCAAGCTCCCCTACTGGCTCAGCGTCGGCAGCTTCGCGGACCACCTGCGGCGCTACGACAACCGGCTGATCACGGTGCAGGAGCTCGCCCTCACCGACGGTGAGGCGGAGGCGCTCGCGGTCCGGCTCGAGGAGAACGCGCGCCCGGAGAACCGTGCGTACCGCTATGGCTTCTTCCTCGACAACTGCGCGACGCGGGTGCGCGACGCGGTCGACCGCGCTGCCTCGGGAGCACTGGCGAAGGCCGGCCGGAGCGCGCCGAGCCGGACCACCTTCCGCGGCCACGTCTTGCGGGTCCTCGCCGGCTCCCCGCTGGTGGCGCGCGGCATCTCGCTGCTCCTCAACGCCTTCGTCGACGCGCCGATCACGCGCTTCGAGGACGCCTTCTTGCCCGGGGAGCTGGAGGCGCTGGTACGCGACGCGCGGCGCCAAGGCGGCGCGGCGCTGGTCTCCGAGGAGTGGCAGATCCCGGGGCCCCGCCACCACCCCCCGGAGCCTCCCTCGCGAACCGGCGAGCTCGCCCTCGCGGCGCTGCTGGCGCTGCTGCTTTGGGGCCTGGTGGCGGCCTCCGTCGACGGCGGGCGCCGGCGCGGCACCCGGATCGCCGCCGGAATCGGTCTCACCGCGTGGGGCCTCTTTGCGGGGGCGCTCGGCTGTGTGCTCCTGGTCGCGTCGCTGACCCCGCACCCCTCGGCGCGGGCGAACGCCAATCTCCTGGTGCTCTCGCCGCTCTTCCTCGGCTTCGCCGGCTACGGCATCGCGCTCGCCGCAGGAAGGCTGCGGCGGCCCGCTCTCCGCCGGATGCGGCTCCTCGTCGCGCTGCTCCTTCTGGCCTGCCTCGTCGACAGCGCGGGCCATGCGGCGGGCATCGCACGGCAGCAGCACCTCGGGCTGGTCGCGGCGGTGGCGGCCACGCTCCTGCTGGCGCTTGCCGCCACGCGCGCGGTCGCTCCCGCGCTCGGGGCCAAGGGGGTATCCTGACGTGCGGGTTCACCTCGCCACCCATTTTTTTGCGCCCCGCCCGCCGGGTGTCTTCGCGGCCGAGCTGGCCCGGCACTGGGCGCGCTCCGGTCTCGAGGTCGTCGTGATCACCGCGCAGAGAGGGGTGCCACTAGACGCCGGCTTCGAGGTCGAAGACGGGCTTCCCTTCGAGTACGTGACGTCCTCGCTCGCGCGCCGGCTCGCCTCGCGGATGGCGTTCAGCAGCGCCGCGGCGGTGGCGTCGCTGCGCCATGCGCGCGCGCACGGGAGGCCGGACGTCGTGGTCTCGATCGGCGTGTCGCCGTGGCTGGGTGTGGGCCGCACCTTCGGCCGGGCGCGGGGACCTCGCCTGATCACCTGGCTCCTCGACCTCTGGCCCGACGTGCTTTTGGCCCACCGTCCCGAGAGCCGCGTCGTCTCCGCTTCCGTCGCGCTTTTGCGTGCTCCGATCTCCGCTCTCCTCGAGCGTTCCGACGACGTGGTGGCGATCTCGCCGCGCATGAGCGATCGCGTGCGCGCCAGCGTGACCTCACCGCGGGTCCACACGATTCCGCTGTGGGCGCCCGCGGACGCGCTTTCTGCCTTGTCGGCGGCGCCGCCGGAGCACGCGCCGGAGGCGGGCTCGAAGCTGGTAGCGCTCTACCATGGCAATCTCGGGCTGGCCTACGACTTCGGCCCGATCCTCGCCGCGGCGAAGCGTTTCCACCGGGACGACGTGTCCTTCGTTTTCGTGGGAGACGGCCCACAACATGCTTACATCACACGAGAAATCGCCTCCGCCGGTCTCCACAACGTCGCCCTGCGCGCGCCGGTGCGAGGGGCCGAGCTCGGTCCCTCGCTGGCCCTCGGGGACGTGCACCTCCTGCCCCTGCGAGCGAGCTTCGATGCCGTTTCGTTTCCCTCGAAGATGCTGGCGTCGCTCGCCGCGGGACGCCCGACCGTGGTGCTGGGCCCGGAGGACGGAGAAGCCGCCCAGCTCGTGCGCAGGTCGGGCTCGGGCATCGCCGTGCCTGCCACCGCTGACGGGCTCGAGGGCGCTCTGCGCTCGCTCCTGGCCGATCCCGCCGCGCGCCACAAGATGGGCGCCGCGGCGCGGGCTCTCCACGACCAGCGGTTTGCGGCGGAGCGCGCTTTCGCCGCCTGGGACGATCTTCTGCGCGCTGCGCCCGCCGGGTCGGACAGGCCATGAAGCCCGTTGATCCCAGCCTCGCGGACGCACGAAAATGGCGCTGGGTGTTCAGCCTGGAGGCCGCGCGCAGCCTCGCGACCGTGAGCGCAGAGCTGACCGGTGCCGGCGTCGCGTTCGCCCCGGTCAAAGGCGTGGTCCTGTCGCGCTGGCTCTACGATGACGTCTGCGACCGGCCCTACGTCGACGTCGATCTACTCGTATCTCGGGCCCAATTCGGCCGCGCTCGGGACCTCGTGCGCGCCCGCGGCTGGCGGGTACTCTCCGGCTCGGACGAGATGGGCGAGCTTCAATTCGGCGTTGGCCGCGTCCTTTGCGAGCTTCACGCCGAGATGGGGAGGCCCGACCTGCTGCGCCTGAGCGTCGCGGAGGTGCTCGCGCGCGCGGAGGTCGATCGCACGACGTTTCCCTTTGCGATCTCCCGCATCGACGACCTCGATCACTTCCTGCTGCTGGTCGCCAACGTCGTGAAAGACGGCTTCACCTACGCGAATCCCCACCAGCCGGCGGACCTCGAACGCCTCCTCTGCCGTCTCCAGCCACGGCTGGACGCCCTGCTCGACCGGGCACGCGATTGCGCCGCCGTGACGGCGTTGCACACCACGACCGCCTGGATGATCGAGGAGCACGCCTCGGAGGCGTTCGCCCACCTGAAGAAGCGCCTGCCACCCCTCCTTCGGCCCACCTTCGCGATGGCCGTTCGACTGCACCGAGGGCTCGCCCGCCGTGGGTCGGATCGTCTGTCGCAGCCGAGCGGCCTCCTCGGGCTGGTGCTGGCAACCCTCGCGCCCGACGACCGCGCGCTCCGGCGGCGTGGGCTATGGCGGTTGGTACGACGAGGGGTCCTGCGAAAGCTCGGCCGCGATCCGGGCTGAAATCAGACGCAGACGCCCAGGCAGAGGTTGGAGCAGCAGTCCCCGTCCACGCCGCAAACCTGGCCCGGGCCAAGACAGCTCGCAGCCTGCGCCACCGACGGTGCAACGATCGACTGCACGATCGGCAGCGCGACCGCGGCGCCCGCGATCAGGCCGATCTGCCGGAGGACGTTGCGGCGGGATCGTCGCACCCGGTCGGCCCGGTCGGTCGGGGCAGCCTTGCGTAATTCCACGAGGTGCGCCCGCTCGAGCTCATCCAGCGCCAGCTCCACCACCGCCGCTTCCCGGGGCAGCCCGGCGCGCTCGAGCTCCGCCGCCATCTCGTCGACGGTGGTCGCGCCGTCGCAGCGGCGCCACACCAGCATCGCCGCCCGGTTCAAGCAGTGGGCCTCGTGCCGGGTCGAATCGTAGACCAGCAGCTCGTCGGGCAGCTCCCGGATCACCAGTTCGGCGCTGCTGCGGCTCTTGGGAAGTCGGCTTCGGGACATGTCAACGAACCTCCGGGGCACGGACCCTATCATCGTGTCTGTCGCCGAGCAACCGGTCGGCATTCATGTCGCTGTCATTTCTGGCTTCGAGCCGCCGGAGGATCGCCTGAGCGGCTTCGCCAGCCTCACCGCGCGCTCCGCGCAGCCCGGTGGCCGCGATCGCGACCTCCCCGAGCGTCGCCAGAGCGCGCGCCGCCGCCCGGCGCGCCGGCACGGTGTGGGCCAACAGCGCGAGCGTTGCCTGCCCGGCCGTGAGGCGGCGCGGGCGCCAGCTCGTCCCGGCGCGGTAGCCGGTGGCGATCACCAGACCGACCGGCAGCGCCGCGCTTCCCGCCACGCCGCCCAGCTCCTCGACCGGGTGGCGGTGGGCCACATCGCTCCCCTCGGTGCGGAGGCCGAGCGGCCGGGCGTAGGGATGCACCCGCCCACGCTCATCGAACACCGCGTACTCGTCGGAGTAGTAGGTCGCACCGGCGCGGACCAGCGCCGCCACCAGGCTGGACTTGCCGCTGCGCGAGCTGCCGGGAATGACGATCGCCTGGCCGTTCCAGGCCACCACTCCGGCGTGGACGAAGATCCGGCGGCGCGCCAGCGAGGCCACGAACAGGCGGGCGTCCCCGTCGAGCACGTTCAGCACGTTCGCGAAGTCGAGCGTCCGCGTCAACCGGAGGGCGTCGGCGTAGACGAGGTGGTAGGCGCGGACGCCCGGCCGGGGGGCACCACCGCCGACGACCGAGTACAGCCGGTCGACGATCGGCGACTCGATCTCCCGCGCCCCGGGCGGCAGCACCGCCCGGATCGAATCGATCAGCTCCGGGCGGTTCACCCGCACGCCGATTCTGAGACCGAACGAGCGAATGCAAAAGCCAGCCGCCCACCCGAGGCGGTCGATTTTCTCCAGTCAGGAGGAGGTCTGGCGCAGCCGTGGGAGGAGGTCGCCCATGATCAAAACTGATTGAGCAGCACGCTGACCGAGTCGCCACTGCCGTTGGCGGTCGCGACGTCGGGCCTGTTGTCGGCGTTGAACAGCCCGACCGTCACCGCCCCGGCCGCGCCGGCGACGGCGAAGTTTTGCGGCGCCGCGAACACTCCCTTGCCGTCGCCGAGCAGGATCGATATCGTCTTGTCGCCGCCGTTCGAGACCGTGAGATCGAGCTTGCCGTCAGCGTTGAAGTCGGCGATCGCGACGGCGTTCGGCTTGACGCTGCCGGGGTACATCACCGCGGCCTTGAGCGTGCCATCGCCGTTGCCGAGCAGCACGTTGATGTTCCCGTTGGCCATGCCGGCGCCGGTGCTGGTGGCGACCACGTCGAGGTTTCCGTCGCCGTTCAGGTCCGCCACCGCCACGAAGAGGGGGAAGTTATCGACCGGATAGGCGACCGCGGCCTTGAAGCCGCCCAGGCCGTTGTCGACCAGCACCGATACGGTGTTGGCGGTGAAGTCCGGCGTGATGATGTCGGGCCGCCCGTTCTTGCTGAGATCGGCGAGCGCGACGTGGCGCGGCAGCGTCCCGGTGACGTAGTTCACGGGCGCCTGGTAGGTTCCGTCGCCGTTGCCGAGCAGAATGCTGACGTTGTTGCTGGTGAGGTTCCCGACGGCCAGGTCGAGCTTGCCGTCGTTGTTGGTGTCGCCGAGCGCCACGCCGCGCGGAGTGGCGCCGGCCGGGTAGAGCTTCGGCGCCTGGAACGTGCCGTCGTTGTTGCCGAACAGGACGCTGACCCCGGTGCCGACGCCACCCACGCCGCTGTTGGCCACCGCGAGGTCCGGCTTGTTGTCGCCGTTCAGGTCGGCGACGAGGAGGTTGGCCGGGGCGGTGCCGGCTGCGAAGTTGAGGGCGGTCTTGAAGGTGCCGTCGCCGTTGCCGCGAAGGACGCTGACGTTGTTGCCCTTGGTGTTCGACGTGACGAGGTCGATCTTGTCATCGTTGTTGACGTCCTTCGCCACGACGTCGTAGGGGACGAAGTTGCCGCCCACGCTGTACTGCGCGGCGGCGGAGAAGGCAGGCATCTTGAGATCGGGCGGAGGCGCGAGATCCGGGGGCTTCGCGAGATCGGGCATCGCGAGGTCGGCGCCCTTCAGGTCCATCGCCGCGGCCAGATCGGGCATCGCGAGATCGGGCATCGCGAGGTCGGGCTTGGCGAGGTCGGCCATCGACAGGTCGGGCTTCGCGAGGTCGGCTATCGACAGGTCGGGAGTCGCGAGATCGGCCATCGACAGGTCGGGAGTCGCGAGATCGGCCATCGACAGGTCGGCGGGGGCCGCAATGTCCGACATCGCGAGGTCCATCCCGAGGAGGTCGGGGAGCTCCGAGAGGTCGGGGCTCTCGGTCAGATCGTTCATGGAGAGATCCGCGGGCGTCGGGTCGGTGAGGTCGGGCTTCGGGGCGGCGCCATCGCGCCGCAGATCGGGCGACGGCGGCGCCATGTCCTCGGGCTCAACGTCGGGACCGCAGCCGCTCGCCACCACCGCCACAAGAACAGCACAAGCTAATTTTTTCATTCGAAGCCTCTTGAGGGACCCGGCACGAGGTGCATCTTCACCATCAGCGGCAAGATTGTAGCCCAGCTGCGGAGCAAAGTCATAATCGCTACTCCAGCGCGATCCGCATCCTGCGCGCCCCGAGCCCGAGCTCGGTGCAGGCGCGCTCCACCCGCTCCCAGCGCTCCGGGCCGATCTTGCTGCTCGAGAGCACCACCTCGTGGGCGCGCACCGACGCGAGGATCCGGTCGATCCCGTCGGAGGAGCCCATCACCCGCACGCCGTGGATCATCCGCCCGGCCTTCTGCGGATCGTCGTCGACGAAGCCGACCGGGACGAGGCCGAGGTCGAGGTTGTTTTGCAGCTCGCGCACCAGCAGCTCGCCACCGTCGCCGGCACCGTAGATGATCACCCGCCGTCCCTCGGCGCGCTTTTGCCCCAGCCACGAGCGGAGGAAGCGGAACGAGACGCGCGAGCCGCCGACGCCGAGCAGCAGCAGGAGCGCGTTGATCACCACCACCCGCGGGTGGACGCGCTCCGCGCCGAACACCACCAGGAGCACGCCGGTCGAGAGCAGCACCGCGCCGGCCACCGCGCGGACGATCACCGCCAGGTCGTCCATCCCGGTGTAGCGCCACACCCCGCGGTAGAGCCCGAGGACCAGGAACACCGAGAGCTGCGAGACGATCACCAGCGGCAGCGAGCGCACGAACTGCGGCCAGTGCTCCATGATCGTGCTCTCGTCGAAGCGGAGCAGGAACGCGCCGTAGTAGCACAGCATGATCAGGACGAGATCGTTCAGCGTCTCGAACACGCGCCGCTTGTAGCTGAAGTCCGCCAGCGTCGGCAGGAGCGTTCGTCCGTTCGCCTCCACCTCGCTCGCGACCTGCTGGTAGACCTTCACCCGCCCGAGGAAGATCATCAGGAACAGGAGCCCGAAGACGAACGCCGACATGAGGCCGATCGCCATCATCGCCGAGACGTTCTTCACCGCCACCGCGAGGCCGCCGGAGATCGCCGAGATCGCCCACAAGGTGAGGGTCGCCCGGCGCTCCGACATCCCGAGCGCCACCAGGCGGTGCGAGGTGTGATCGCGCCCGCCCTGGGAGACGCGGCGCCCGTGGTAGCGCCTGGTGATCGTCACCAGCGTCGTGTCGAGGATCGGGAGGAGGAGCAGCAGCACCGGGATCGCCAGCACCGCGATCACGTTCCGCCGTGCGCCGATCTCGAAGTTCACCAGCGACAGGCCACCGAGGAAGAAGCCGATGAAGAGCGACCCGCAGTCGCCCATGAAGATCGACGCGGGGTTGAAGTTGAACACCAGGAAGCCGAGCACCGCGCCGGTGAAGGCGGCGGCGATCATCGCCGAGTCGCCCTGCCCGGCCATGTGGCAGAAGTAGATCAGGAAGCCGCCGGCGATCGCCGCCACGCCGCCCGCCGCGCCGTCGATGTTGTCGAGGAGGTTCAGCGCGTTGGTCATCCCGACCAGCCAGAAGATGGTGAGGCCCTGGTCGAGGATCGGGTTGAGCAGCCAGTGGAGACGGAGGCCGAAGGTGGTGAACAGCGTGGCGAAGGCGATCTGGCCGACCAGCTTGGCGTAGGGCTTGAGCTGGAATTTATCGTCGATGAAACCGAGGAGGAACATCCCCGACGCGCACGCGGTGAGCAGGCCGCCGCCGGTCAGCCCGGCCGGACGGCGCACGAGGTACGCGAGGAGGAAGCCGCCGAAGATGCCGACGCCGCCGAAGAGTGCGGTGGGCTTCTGGTGCCAGCGGTCGGGGCGCGGCTTCGCCACCCAGCCGAAGCGCCGCGCCAGCGTGCGGACGGCGACCGTGAGGCCGAGGGACGCGGCGAGTGCGATCCCGAAGTGCCAGCCGTAGTCGCGCAGCGGTTCCATCAACCTCACTTCCACCTGCTAGTTTCTTCGGTAGAACTCCACCACGTCGGCCAGGATCTGCGGCAGCGCCACCGTCGGTGTCCAGCCGATGAAGTTCTTGATCTTGCCGGTGTCCGGCACGCGCCGCGGCATGTCCTCGAAGCCCTCCTCGTAGGCCTTCTCGTAGGGCACGAAGACGATCTCCGACTTCGACTGCGCGATCTCGCGGATCTGCTTGGCGAGATCGAGGATCGACACTTCCTGGTGATTGCCGATGTTGTAGACGTTGCCGTAGCCTTCCGGCTTCTCCATCAGGCCGATCAGCGCGCGCACCACGTCGCTGACGTGGCAGAAGCAGCGGGTCTGCTTGCCGTCGCCGAACACGGTGATCGGCTGGCCGGCGAGCGCCTGGCGGGCGAAGTTCGGCACCACCATCCCGTACTGCCCGGTCTGGCGCGGGCCGACGGTGTTGAAGAGCCGCGCCACCACCGTCGGGAGCTTGCGCTCCTTCCAGTAGGCGAGGGTGAGGAACTCGTCGATCGCCTTCGAGCAGGCATACGACCAGCGACCCTTGGTGGTCGCGCCCATCACCAGGTCGCCGTCCTCGCGGAAGGGCAGGTTCTCGCTCTTGCCGTAGACCTCGCTGGTCGAGGCGACGAACACCGGCCGCTTCTTCTTGTTGGCCAGGGCGAGGACGATCTCGGTGGCCTGGATGTTGGTCTCGATGGTGCGGACCGGGCTCTCGACGATCAGCTTGACGCCGACCGCGGCGGCGAGGTGGTAGACGATGTCGGCGCCGTCGATCAGCTCGGCGGTGAGCTGCTTGTTCATCACCGTGTCGATCACGTAATGGAACTTGTCGTGTGTCTTCAGGTGCCTGATATTATTGATGCTTCCGGTGGAAAGGTCGTCGAGGATGTAGACCTCGTGGCCGCGCCGGAGGAGCTCTTCGGCGAGATGCGAGCCGATGAAACCGGCGCCTCCGGTGATGAGATACCTCATGGATTTCGACCCTTCCCTGGTTGAGTGGTCGCGGATAGTACCAAAGTTCAAGTTCAAGTGGGGGACGTTCCCGTCCCCCCTCCCGCGGCACAGCCGCGCGAGCCTCCCCCCACCGCGCGCCAACCGCGCGGGTCAGGACGAACACCTCCATCGATCAGGCGGCGTGGCGGTGGTCGAGGTGCTGGGCGGCGAGCTGGTGGTAGACCTCGTTGACGCGGCGCACCATGACCTCGACCGGGAAGTTGGCGCCGGCGAAGGCGCGGCCCGCTTCACCCATCGCGCGCTTGCGCGGGGCGTCGTCGAGGATCTCGAGGACGCGGTCGGCCACCTCGGGCGCGTCGTAGGGCGTGGTGAGGAAGCCGGAGACGCCATGGGAGATCGCCTCGGGGGTGCCGTCGAGGGCGAAGGCGACCACCGGCTTGCCGACGGCGGAGGCCTGGGGGATGACGCGCGCCAGCCCCTCGCGGATCGAGGTGTGCACTGCAACATCCATCGCCTGGATGTGGGCGGGCACGTCGGGGGGCGCGACCAGGCCGGCGAAGACGAAGCGGTCGCGGATGCCCCACTGCCGGGTCTGGGCCTCGAGGTCGGCGCGGAGGATGCCGTCACCGACGAGCAGGAAGCGGGCGCGCGGCTCCCGGGCGGCGATCAGGCGGGCGGCGGCGAGGAAGTGATCGTGCCCTTTTTGCGGGAACAGGCGGGCCACCTTGCCGACCACGAGGTGCTCGGGGGCGAGGCCGAGGCGGCGCTTGGCCTCGGCGACCGGCAGCGCATCGCGGACGCGGAGGAAGGGCTCGATGTGGAAGCCGCTGTAGATGGTGAGGTGCTGCTCGAGGGTGCCGATCCCGGCGGCGATCGCGCCGTCCTTTGTTGCATCGCACACCGAGATGATCTTGTGGGTCATCGGCGCGCAGAGCTTCTTCAGGCGCACGTAGAGGGCGTTCTTCCACGGCGCGGCGTGCTCGCCGAACACCAGGCTGTGCAGGGTGTGCACGATGATCGGAGTGCCCACCGCGCGCGCGGCGATCCGGCCGAGGATGCCGGCCTTCGAGGAGTGGGTATGAACGACGTCATACCGGCCGCGGCGGATGAAGGCGCACAGCCTTGCGAACGCCACCGCGTCGGTGGTGGGGGCGATCGGGCGGACCAGCTCGCGCATCAGCTGGAGATCGAGGCCGGCCTGGTGGGCGCGGTCGTGGAGGTTGCCCTCGGGGCCGTCGTCGATCCCGGCGAGCAGGGTGACCCGCATGCCCTTCGTGTTGTGCTGGCCGATCGCGGTGAAGAGGGTGTTCTCCTGCGCGCCACCGACGATCAGGCGGGTGATGATGTGGAGGACGCGGAGGTCGTCTGGCCCGGGCATCTCAGCGCCTCGCGCGGGCGGCGCCGGCGTCGTAGATCGCGAGGTAGTCGCGGCCGAGGTCGACGAGGGCGAGGAAGGGGAGCTGACCGGCGCGGCGGAAGAGGTCGATCACCTCGGGGCGGGAGTAGAAGCGCACGAAGCCGCGGGCCAGCTGGAAGCGCAGGACGCGGAGCGGCGTGCGGACCTCCCAGCGCTTCGGGAAGCTCGCGAACAGGCGGTCGCGGGTGTGGCCGATCATCTTCTCGACGTGGGGGAGCGGGTCTTCGAGGTAGTCGTAGTAGCCCATCGCCACCACCGCGTCGAAGGGCTCGTCGCTCTGCCAGGACAGGAAGTCGCTCACCTGCCACGCGCAGCGATCGGCCACGCCGGCCTTCTCGGCCTCGGCGGTCGCGATGTCGATCATCGGCTGGGCGACATCGACGCCGAGGCAGCGCGCGGCGCCGCGGCGGGCGAGCTCCACGCCGTAGCGCCCGGGGCCGCAGCCCACGTCGAGGAGGGTCCGCCCGGGGGCGCCGATCGCGTTCAGCACCAGCGAGAAGCGCTCGTGGATCACCCGCCGGAAGAGGGCGTCGCCGATCTGCTGGTGGAGCGGCTTCTCCTTGTCGTAGATGGCGTCGAAGCGCTCGGCTTCGCGGTCGAAATAGCTATGAACCGAGTCCAGGGAACGCATCGGTGAGGACCTCTCCGAGGGTGGTGAAGCGGAACTCGGCGAGCAGTCGCGCGAGCTTCCGCTCCGTGGAGCGCAGGTTGACGTAGTGGGTGGCCATCGCCTTCGCCTTGAACAGGACGACGGGGTGATCGGGATCGAGCTCCCAGGGGTGGAGATAGAACACCACCGGGAGCCCCTCGCGCTCGGCGGCGTGGATGTTGGCGCGCGTGAGCAGCCACGGGTAGATGCGAAAGTAGGCGCCGCCGGTGACCGGAATGTTCCTGCCGAGGACGCGGCGGGTGGAGAGCGGGAACTCCAGGATCGGCCCCGAGGCGGTGGTGACGACGATCGGGCGGCGCGAGTAGTCGGGGATGCCGTAGCGCCAGTTCTTGACCGGAAAGATCGACGAGTCGAACTTGATCCCTTCGGCCGCCAGGATATCGAGGGCCCACAGCGAGCGGCGGGTGATCGAGAAGTAGGCGGCGCGGTAGGAGCGGACGTCGCGGCCGATGCAGTGGGCGAGGTCCTTCACCGACGAGCGGGTCTCCTCGCGGAAGCGCTCCGGGGTCATCTCGTAGAGGAGATCGTGCGACAGGCCGTGCGAGCCGATGTCGTGGCCGGCGTCGCTGATCGCGCGGAGCAGCCGAGGGTGCTCGCGGGCAATTGATCCCAGGGCGAAGAAGGTGGCCTTCGCGTTGTTGCTTTGCAGCAATGTGAGCAGGCGCTCGGTGCCGATGTGCAGGCGGCGCTCGGCGGTGGCCCTCTTCGCCTGCGCGATCGGGACACCCTGGTACCAGTCCTCGAGATCGACGGTGAAGGCGTGCTTCATGACGCGGCACCGACGGCGAAGAGGCGATCCGGGCGGGTCGCCGCCGGCCGCAGCGAGCGCAGCCAGACCTCCAGCGTGAGCAGGGTGAAGAGCTTGGCGCTGTGATCGGCGCGGCCGGCGAGGTGATCGGCGATCAACCCGTCCACCGTGCTGCGTTGCAGCAAGCTGTCGATCGTGGCGTGGGCGCCGCGGCCGAGGGTGTCCTGGAGGTAGGGGGCCAGCTCGCCCTTGAACCAGGCGCCGAGCGGGACGCCGAAGCCGCGCTTCGGGCGGCGGGCGATCGCCTCGGGGATGAGATCGGAGAAGGCGTCGCGGAGGATGTGCTTGGTGCGGGTGCCGCGGCGCTTGAAGCCGTCGGGGAGGCGGCCGGCGTACTCCACCAGCGCGGTGTCGAGCAGCGGGGCGCGCACCTCGAGCGCGTTGCCGGCGGAGCAGCGATCGAGCTTGGTCTGGAGATCGAACGCCAGGTAGGTGCGGAAGTTGTGATCGAGGATCCGCGCCAGCGTGGTGCCGCGCCCGTCGAAGAAGCTGCGCTGCCACTCGAGCGGGCCGCCAAGATCGAGCGACGGCTGGAGCTCGGGGCGGATCGTCTGCTCGAGGTCGAAGGCGAAGGAGGAGTTCCAGCGCGAGATGCGGTCGCCGAGCGGCAGGGCGACGCCCTGGAGGAAGCGGCCGGCGCGCGCGCCGAGCGAGTGGAAGGGCAGGCCGCCCGGGAAGAGACGCGCCGCGGCGCCCAGGCCGGAGCGGAGCGGGGCGGGCACGCGCTCGGCGACCTCGGCGGCGAGGAAGCGGAGGTAGCCGGCGAACAGCTCGTCGCCGCCGTCGCCGGAGAGCGCCACGGTGACGTGCTGGCGGGTGAGCTTTGAGACGGTGTGGGTGGGGATCGCGGAGGAGTCGCCGAACGGGCCGTCGTGCAACCAGACCAGCTTCTCGATCAGCGAAGCCGAGGAGGGGGCGAGGTGGAACTCGGTGTGCTCGGTGCCAAAGAGGCGCGCGGTGGCGCGGGCGGCGGGCGATTCGTCGAACGCGGGATCGCCCGGGAAGCCGATCGAGAAGGTGCGCACCTTCTGTCCGAGCAGCTTCGCCATCACGCCGACCACTATGGTGGAGTCGATCCCGCCCGAGAGGAAGGCGCCGAGCGGGACATCGGATTCGAGCCTTCGCTGCACTGCAGCAATCACCAGCTCGCGCACCCGGGCGCGCGCCTGATCGTAGGGGATGGCGAGCGGGGGTTCGAGGAAGGTCGGGCGCCACCACGTGTCGACGCGCGGGGCGTGGCGGCCCGGCTCGTGGACCAGACGCGAGGCGGGGGGAAGCTGGTGGACGCCCTTGTGGATGGTCGCCGGCGCGGGGACGTAGCCCCACGAGAGGAACATCGGGAGGGCGGCGGGATCGAGCGCGTCGGGGTGGCCGGCGGCGACGAGCGCCTTCACCTCGGAGGCGAAGCGGAGGGTGCGACCATCGGGGGAGAGGGTGTAGAAGAGCGGCTTCTTGCCGGTGCGGTCGCGCGCCAGCACCAGGCGGCGGCGGGCGGCGTCCCAGATCCCGAGGGCAAACATGCCATCGAGGCGCTCGATCACCGCCGGGCCCCACTCCTCGTAGCCGTGGATGATCGCCTCGCTGTCGGAGCGCGAGCGGAAGTGATGGCCCTTGGCCTCGAGCAAGGCGCGGAGATCGCGGTGGTTGTAGATCTCGCCGTTGAAGGTGACCCGCACCTGGGGATCGCAGCCCGCCATCGGCTGGGCCGCCGCTTCGGAGAGGTCGATGATCTTCAGGCGGGTGTGGGCGAGCCCGTCCTGGCCGGAGCGCCACACGCCGTGCGCGTCCGGGCCGCGATGCTGCAATGCAGCACAGCCGGCGGCGAGCGCCTCGTCGGTGGCGTCGCCGATCGCGCCGAAGATCCCGCACATGATCAGATCGTCCAGCTCACGTGGAGGCTTCCTGCTTCACGTCGGTGGGCTTGTCGCCGCCCGGGTCGCCCTTGGTGGTGTAGTTCGCCGGGTAGTAACCGTAGCGATAGTAGTAGTAGTACTGGCCGGCGCGGGTGGTGAGGTCGACGTCGTTCAGCACCGCGCCGTAGATGTGGGCCTTGATGTCGAGCAGGGTGCGGCGGGTGCGGTAGACGAGCTTTTTCTGGGTGATCCCCGAGCGCAGGACGAGGACGATCCCGTCGGCGCGGGCGCTCATCACCAGGGCGTCGGTGACCACGCCGACCGGCGGGGAGTCGATGATGATCCGGTCGAAGCGCTCGCTGAGGGCCTTGATCACGTCGCCGTAGCGCTCCGACTGGAGGAGCTCGGCGGGGTTCGGCGGCACCGGGCCGGCGGGCATGATGAAGAGGCGCTCGATGCCGGTGTTCTTCACCGCCTCCTCGATCGTCGACTCGCCGAGGATCAGCGTCGAGAGGCCGGCCGAGGAGGGCACGCCGAAGGTGCGGTGGATGCGCGGGCGGCGGAGGTCACCGTCGATGATCAGCACGCGATTGCCGCTCTGGGCCATGGTGATGCCGATCCCGACCGCGGTGGTGGTCTTGCCTTCGCGCGGGCCGGTGGAGGCGATCAGCAGCACCTTGAACGGCCGGTCGGGCGACGCGAAGAGCAGGCTGGTGCGGATCGAGCGGGCGCACTCGGAGACCGCCGACCCGGGGCTCTGGGCGACGTAGAGATCGCGCTGCGCGACCGCCTGGGGGTCGATCCCTTCGGTGACCGGGGAGGGGATCGAGGGGAGGATGCCGAGGAGCGGCAGGCCGAGGCCGTTCTCGATGTCGTCCTGCGACTTGACGGTGTTGTCGAGCAGCTCGAGGGCGATCACCAGGCCCATCCCGAGGACCAGCCCGAGCACTATCGCGAGCAGGATGTTCTGCCCGCGGTTCGGCCGCGACGGCACCCTCGGAACCAGCGCTGCGTCGAGGAGGCGGATGTTGTTGGTGCGCAGCGAGCCGGAGATGTCGACCTCTTTTCCGCGCTTGACCATCACCTCGTACTGCGTCTGGTTCTGGTCGCGCTCGCGCTTCATCTGGAGGTATTGCACCTCGAGCTTGTTGACCGCGAAGGCGCTCGAGCGGGCGTTGTCGAGCAGGCCGCGGAGGCGCTTCTCCTCGTCGGCCACCTGCCGGTATTCGGCCTCCGAGGCGTCGAGCACGTTCTGGATCGCGTGGGCGATGTTCGACTTGACCTTGCCGATCCGCTCGTCGAGGGCGGCCCGCTTGGGGTGCTCGGCGAGGTACTTCTCGGCCATCTCGGCGCGCTCGCTCTGGAGCCGGAAGTACTCGCGCTTGAACTCGTTGATCATCGTGTTGTCAGCGACGGGGCGGAAGCTCTCGGCGCGGAACTCGGCGCCCTTGGTCTCGGAGAGCAGCTCCTGGAGGTTCTGGCGCCGCGACTCGATGCCGACCCGGCGGAGCACCGCGGTGGTGAGCGAGTCGTTGATCTTCACGAAGTTGAAGGACGAGGTGTTCTTCTGGTCCTCGAGCGACATCGAGACCACGCCGTGATCGACCTTGAACTGGAAGAGGGCCTTCTCGGAGTCCTCGAGCTTCTTCTTGGCCTTCTCGAGCTGGACGGCGAGCCAGGCGGAGGCGCCGTGGGTGGCGGTGAGCTTGCGGTCGACGTTCTGCTCGATGTACTCCTCGACCACGGCGTTGGCGAGGTCGGCGGCGCGCTGGGGATCGCGATCCTCGATCGCCACCTTGACCACGCGGGAGTCCTTGACCGGCAGGACGGTCACCCGGTCGACCACCATCCGCACCGGGTCGGCGTTCTTCAGGGCCGCCGCCTTGGCCGCGGGGTCGAGGTCGGCCCGGATGCCGAGGAACTCGAGGTCGCGATCGAGGCCCAGGCGGGCCACCACGCGCTCCGAGACCATCCGGCTCTTCATGACGTTGTACTGGGTCTCGAAGTACTCCTTGGTCGACCAGTAGCCGCCGTTGCCGAGATCGACCACCTCCGGCACCCCCTTGAGCACCTGGGGCGGGTTGAGATCGATCACCAGGCTCGCCTCGGCCTTGTAGATCCGCACCTGGCGAAAGGTCCAGAACGCGACGCCGGTGACCACCAGGACGAACACCACGCCGACCAGCCACAGCCGCTTCATCAGCGCGGCGTAGAGGTGCAGGAAATCGATCCCGGTCGGATCGGCGGGGGCGGGGTTCACCGGCGAGACGAAGTCGTTGTTTTCGGTCATTGTCTCACCAGGGTGGAGGGTACCGGGAGGCCGGCGCGGAGGTTGCGGGCAGCGGCGATCCGCTGGCGGAGGGCGGCCTCGATGCGATGCAGCTGATCGGCGGAGATGAGGATCAACGGGAGGAACAGGATCTGCGCGCGGTAGCGGTAGAGGCTGCCGACGTTGGTGACCACCATCGACCAGCCCAGCGACGAGGCGAGCGTGTAGAAGAGCACCGGCAGGAGGATCACCGAGCGCTTCTCCTTGCGCATCCGCTGGAAGCCGCGGTAGAGGCTCGGGAGGAGCGCGTACCAGAGCAGCATCTCGGGGCTGGTGGCGAGGGAAATGGTGGAGGTGCCGGTGAAGGGGAAGGGGGCGAGGAAGAAGTACACCAGGCCGATCGGGAGCGACAGGAGGAGCCCGGTGCTGGTGGTGGGGTCGACCAGGTCGGTGTTGATCGCGGAGGTGGCGTCGGCGTAGCCGCTGCGGATGCCGTTGAAGCGCTCCATCGTCGAAAGATCGAGGCCCTCGTAGCCGAGAGAGAGCGCGCCGATCTGGCGGATCACGACGGTGAGGAGGACGGTGATGATGATGAACAGGCCGAAGTTGCGGAGGAAGTGACGCCCCGAAGAGAACAGGAAGCTGGCGCCGACACCGAGGGCGATGAAGACGACCTCGTAGGGTCGGTTGGCGCCGACCGGGATCAGGCTGAGCCCGAACAGGAGCAGCAGCGAGAGGCGGAAGCGCTCCCGGAGGTGCATGAAGGTGAGCAGCGCCAGCTCCACGCCGAACAGGGTCCAGGCATCCTTGAGCTGCAGCGATGACCACAGCACCAGCGACGGGAAGATGGCGGCGAAGAGGCCGACCCGGCGGGCCACCTTGGGCGGGTAGGCGCGGAGGGCGATGAGGGCCGCCATCACCGCGCACCAGGAGCCGGCGGTGGCGGTGAAGAGCTTCGCCGAGAGCGGGCCCGGGCCGAGCAGCCAGTAGCAGACCGCCATGACCCAGACGATCCCCGGGCTGTAGGCGTCGGGCGGGATCGCCGGGATCCGTCCGCTCAGCCAGGCGACCAGGGAGCGGCACTCGTATTCGTAGCCCACCTCGTCGGGGGCGAACAGGCCGGGCTGGTCCTTGTAGACCAGGAGGTGGACCCCGGCGGCGACCCCCCAGCGCACCGCCACCGCGAGCGCGAAGATCCCGGCGAGGTTCATCGCGCGGTCGGGATCGAGGCGACGGCAGAGGAAAATCGAGCCGACGACGAGGGTGCCGGCGGCGAACACTCCGACGGTCAGCCCTTCTCCGACAAAGAGGCCCACGGTCGCGAGGGCGACGGCGGTGGCGACCCAGGAGGCGATGAGGGTGCGATCGTTCATTGGCGGAAGAGCCTGACGTACGAGTTGCCGGGTCGCGGCGCGTCGTTCACACCGGGGGACGTCGGAGTCGGGGCAGGGCGGATGCGGCAGGCGCGATGAAGCGGCTCGGCGGCGGCAAGATGGAGTCCGGCGTGCTCGGCGCAGTGCGCGCTGCTGCGGATGGCGTGAAGAACGTGAATCATTCGATTGCGGAAGTGCACCTACGGTTCGTGAGCCAGGATGCAGCCAAGGGCCCTGGCCCGGAGTATCCGGGGCGATCTCTACCCCCGCCCGGGAGCGGACGCAAGGCGGAAAGCCCAGTCGGGGACAGGCCGGGAACCAGCTTGCCCCCTCCAGGCCAACGGAGTATAGGGTTCGCGCGAGCCCGGCCGGCCCATTCCATCGATTCCGGAGGAGCTTCCCCGATGCTGAAGCAGCAGTTCAACCGCTTGAAGGACCAGATTCGCAACTCCGCGAGCAGCAGGCCGTGGCTGACGCCGTGGGTCGCGAGGGCGCGTGGAATCAAGCAGCCGACGCTGATGGTCAAGGGGAAGCGCTTCTCCATTGTGTGCGGCCCGCGGGAGTTCAGGGCGCCCTGGGGCGTGGATCGCGAGGGTTGCTACGAGGGGCCGTTCGTCGAACGGATGGTCGAGGAGGTGGAGAAGCACGGCCAGGCGGTGTTCTTCGACGTCGGCGGCGCGGTGGGCTTCGACGCGCTGGTGGCCGACGCCTTCGGGGCGAAGGACATCCACGTCTTCGAGCCGAGCCCGCTGGCGATCTTCTTCCTCAAGCAGAACCTGCGCGGGGTGCGTCACACCCTGAACCCGCTGTTCGTCGGTGACCACGACGACGAGCGGACGATCACCCTCGACACCTACTGCCGCCGTCGCGACGTCGCCCCCACCCACATCAAGCTGGACATCGAAGGGCATGAGATCTTCTGCCTGGCGGGGATGACCGAGGTGCTGAAGAGGCACCGCCCGATGCTGTTCATCGAGTTCCACGAGCGGATCATCCGCGACGAGCTCAAGCTCGGCGATGCGGCGGTCGACAACTTCTTCAAGACGCTCGACGGCCTCGGCTACACCATGAAGTACAACGGGCACCAGTACGAGATGGTCACGGGTGGGACGCAGCTCTACAACTACACGTGGCACGATCAGCCGCCGCATCATGTGAACTTCGCCATCGTCGCCACGCCGCGATGAACGCGCCCCGAGAGCGGCGGGCGGGGGCGGGGCGCTTTGCGCTGTACCGCTGCCCCACCTGCGCGCAGGCGCTCGCCTTTTCGGGATCGGGGGATGAGGGCGGCGGCCTGCTCGCCTGCGCAGCGGGCCACGCCTTTCCCGTCGCCGAGGGGCTCCCGCGCTTCGTCGCCGACGAGGGCTACGCGGGCTCCTTCGGGCTGCAGTGGAACGAGTACAGCCGGACCCAGGTCGACAGCGCCACGGGCTCCTCGATCACCTCCGACCGCCTGTTCCGGGGCACCGGCTGGCCGACGAGAATGGAGGGGGAGACGATCCTCGAGGCGGGGTGCGGCAGCGGGCGCTTCACGGAGGTCCTGCTGGCGACCGGCGCGCGCGTTGTCTCGTTCGACTACAGCCGCGCGGCCGATGTCACCTGGCGCTCGTTTTGCGATGCGGGCGCCGAGGTCTGCCAGGCGTCGATCTACGAGATGCCCTACGCCCGCGGCTCCTTCGACCGCGTATTCTGCTACGGGGTGATCCAGCACTGCCCCGACGTGGCGCTGGCGTTCCGATCGCTGGTGGAGATGGTGCGCCCCGGAGGGCACCTGGCGGTCGATGTGTACGACCGGAGGCGACTCGCGTTCACGGCTCGCTACCGGGTACGCTGGCTGACCAGGCGAATGGACAGGGCGCGCCTCCTGCGGTGGTGCCGGGCGGTGGTGCCAGCCTACATGAGGCTCTTTCCGCCGCTCCACCCGTGGCACCAGCTGCTCTTCCCGCTCAAGGACTACCGCGGGGTGTACGCGGGGCTGACAGCGGCGCAGGAGGTGGAGCTGAGCGTGCTCGACACCTTCGACGCGCTCTCGCCGGCGTTCGACCAGCCGCAGTACGTGCGCACGATGCAGCGGTGGTGCCGGGAGGCGGGGCTGGTCGACGTGGAAGTGAAGCGGGGCGGCAACGGGATCGAAGTGCGTGCGCGCCGTTCCGAGGGATAGCGCCGCGTGGCACGTTGGCCTGCGCCGCCGGGGGCCGAGGCGTATCCTCGGCGCGCTCCGGTGTCGGTGAACCCGCAGAACGCGGCTCCTGCCGAGCCCTCCAAGGCCGTGCCGGCCTCGGGCGGCCTTCGCAGGACGCTTCTCAAGAGCACCGCCCACTACGCGGTGGCGATGTTCGTGAGCCAGGGGTCGGGCTTCCTCCGGGTCTACGTCGCGGCCAAGGTGCTCGGTCCGGCGGTGTTCGGGGTCTGGCTCGGCCTGCGCCTGATCATCGACTACGGCGCACATCTCCACCTCGGCGTGGTGTTCGGGATGCACCGCAATGTGCCGCTCCTGCGCGGGCAGGGGGACCTCGCCGGGGCGGATCGGGCGGCGCGGACGTCCTTCTCGTTCGTGCTCGGGATGGCGCTGTTGGCCTCCGCCTGCACCGCCTTCGCCGGAGCGATCTGGCCGCGGCCGTCGGAGCGGGGGATCCTGTTCGCCATCGCCGCGGTGCTCTTCGTCAACTTGATGAGGGGCCACCTCCAGACCGCCTTCAAGACCGAGAACCGCTTCCGCGAGCTCTCGACCACCTCGTTCATCGGGGCCGGCGTGACAGTGGCGACGCTGCCCCTCACCTACTACGCCGGGCTCCCGGGCTTCGTGTGGGGCCTGTTCCTCCAGGGACTCGCCGAGGATGCCTTCCTCGCGCTGCGCTCCGGGCTGCCGCGGCTGGGGATCGATCGCGCCGCGCTCCGGCACCTCCTCGCGGTCGGCCTGCCGGCGATGGCCATCGTGGTCGCCTCGACGCTGCTCACGTCGATCGACCGCACGGTGATCCTCGAGCGCCTCGATCCGGTGCGCCTCGGCCACTACGGGATCGCCTTCATCGTCGCGACGAACTTCATGATCAGCCTCGCCGGGATCCCGCACGCGGTGATCTACCCGCGCCTCACCGAGCGCTACGGGCGCACCGGGCGGCGCGAGGAGCTGGCGCCGCTGGTCCTCGAGCCGCTGAGCGTGATGAGCGTCGGGTTCGCCGCCCTGGTGGCCGCGGGCGCGATCGCCCTGCCGCCGCTGGTGCGGCTGTTTCTGCCCCAGTTCACGCCGGGCATCGAGGCCGCGCAGATCGCGCTGTTCGGGACCTACTCGTACGCCGTGGTGGGGGTGCTCCAGGCCTGCTTCTACACCCTGAACTGGCAGAAGGCCTACCTCGCGATCCTCCTCGGAGCGGCGGGGGTGAGCTACCTGCTCGCGCGGCTGTTCGTCGGGCTGTGGCCGGGGCTGCCGGCGGTGGCGGCGGGGTGCAGCCTGGGCCTGCTCCTGTACATGGTGGCGGTGGTGATCGGGGCGTTCCTGATCATGGGCCGAACGCTCCGCGAGGGGCTGCGCGCCCTCGGGAGAACCCTCCTCCCGCTGGGGTACTCGCTCGCCTGCGTGCTCGCCTTCGACGCGGTCGCGGGGCGGTTTCTGCCGCCCGAGTCGATCCGGCGTGGGCTGATCGGCGAGGGGGTCCTGCTCGTCGCGATGGGTCCGTGGCTCTACCTCAGCCTGCGCAAGCTCGCCGGGAGGTAGATCGGGCGCCGGAGCCCGAACCGAGGCTTGACGGAGAGCGGACGCCCGTGAACACTCCGCCACCGAACGGTCACACAGCAGCAAGAAACGGAATGTGATGCACTTCGACTTCGTCATCCCCGTCCTCTATTCGCCCGAGGACATCAGCTTCTACGACGCCCTCGCGGCGCGGCTCGAACAGCACGGCTGTGCGGTCGGCCTGCTCGCGCTCACCCGGGATGGGGAGCGGGCGCTCCGCAAGACCCACCCGCACGTCTTCTACCTCTACGAGGGCTTCGAGGGTAGCCGGCCGGCCAGCCCGGCGGAGATGACCGCCGTCGAGAAGCGCTACCGCCTCGGCTCGCTCGGGGATCACGTCTACCCGGAGCACAAGTACTGGGCGCGTCCGATCGCCGAGCTCTCGACGCGGGCGGTGCACGTCTTCCGCTACCTCGAGACGTTCCTCGCCGAGCACACGGTGTCGCTGTTCGTGAACAACATCGGCGGCGAGATCATCCGCCGCTGCATGGCGCGGATCGCCGAGGCCGGCGGACCGAAGAATCTGATCGTGGACTTCGCGCCGCTGCACGGACGGATCGCGCTGACCACGCTCGAGACCGGGTGGGACGATTTGCCCGCCCGGCCGCCCGCGCTCTCACCGGCGGAGCGGCAGTTCACCGAGGAGCTCTGCGGGCGGGTGACCAACGACCAGAAGATGTTCTGCGCGCCCTCGAAGCTCGGTCTCCGGCCGCAGAACTTCCTGCGCGCCCTCCAGTGGGCCCGGGTGCTGTTTCTCGACGAGCAGATCGACTTCTCGCTGTCCCACATGTACTACGAGCGCGTCGAGCGGGTGGTGCGCCGGGGCATCAACCCGCGCTTCTACGAGCAGCCGGTGCCAGGCGAGCGCTACCTGTTCTTCCCGCTCCACCTCGCGATCGACTCGGCGATCACGCTCCGCGCGCCGCAGTTCCAGCGCCAGGAGAACCTGGTCGAGTACATCGCCGAGCGCGCGCTGCCGTCGGGGACGAAGCTGTACGTCAAGCCGCACGTGGGCGCCCGCGACGCCTATTCGATCCCGATGATGATCAAGCTCGCGCGGATCCCGAACGTGCGGCTGATCGAGCCGACGGTGAATTCGCACGCGCTGATCCGCGGCGCCGAGGCGATGGTGGTGATCAACTCCACCGTCGGGTTCGAGTCGCTGTTCTACGGCAAGCCGGTGGTGGTGCTCGGCCGGGTATTCTACCGCGGCTTCGGGGTGACCACCGACCTCGAGAACCTCGCCGACCTCCGCCGCGCCGTCGCCCAGGCGCTCGACAACCCGCCCGACCGCGAGGCGATCCTGCGCTTCCTGCACGCCTGCTACCTCGCCACCTCGCCCGGGATCTTCAGCAACAAGACCGACCAGAATCTCGAGAACGTCAGCCGGGCGCTGATCGCCAAGGCGGCGCGCCTCCGCGTCCCCATCGGCGGGCAGGCGACCTCGGCGAGCTGAACCGCCCCTGCTCAGCGCCGGGGTGTGGCGACCACCGCGAAGTTGACGTGGCCGGGGGGCTCGGGGAGCCAGGTGTCGTCGTAGCGACCGGTGCCGCCGGTGACCATCGCGTGGTGGTGCCCGTTGTATTCGAGGCGATAGCCGAGGTCGCAGAGGGTGGTGAAGAAGCCGGCCACACGCGCATCGGCGTCGGGGAGGCCGAGCTCGTCGCGGATGATGCGTTCGTGAAACTCGACGTACAGCTCCGGGCGGTGGCGCTCCAGCACCCCCAGCATTCCGGGGAGGCAGAACACCTCGTGCCCCTCGATGTCCATCTTGATGTGGGTGGGCGCGAGGCGGCGCTCGTCGCAATAGCGATCGAGCGAGAGCGTGTGCTGATCGTCGTGATCGCCGACGAGGCGCCGCACGAGCACATGCGGGACGTCCGCGAGGTTGCGCTCGATGAAGAACTGGGCGAGCGGGTCGGGCTCGAAGATGTGCAACTGCCGCGCGCCGAAGGTGTGGGCGAGCAGCGTGTCGAAGCCCACCTGTCCGCCGACGTCGAAGAACACCCCCTCACGCGCCGCCGCGGCGCCTGCCGCGATCGAGTCGGCGAGGCGGTCGACGAACGGGCCCTCGTAGCGCCCGTCGCGGTCGACGCCGGTGGGTGGGGTGAACTCGCGCGGCCCGCTCACGAAGGAGATCGGCCGCCCCTTGACCTGCAAGGTGCGACGGTGGATGCCGCGCAGGCGTGCGAACAGAGGGGTCAGCGCCGGGCTGCTCGTCGCGGCGCGCCGGACGCGCTGTCGGAGTTTGGCGAGCAACTCGCTCAGCATCTCGGTTCCTCCGCGGGCCATCAGTGGACGGTCGCCACGAAGGCGATCCCGGTGATCGCGATGTCGCGGCTCGGCACACCGGCGAACTCGGGAGCGAACGCGGCGCGGTGGCGGTCGACGAATGCGAGGGCCTGCTCGCGCAGCGCCGGGTCGATCTCCTCCCACGCCTGCGCGCGGCCGAGCCGGCCGACGTCGACGAGGTGGGTGACGTCGAGCGTGTAATCGATCGCCCCGGCGGCGACCAGGTCGTCGAGGCAGCGACGGAACCAGTGGGTGAGCACGCGGTTCGGGCGCCCCGAGTTGGCGGTCATGTGGCGATAGAGCACCTCGGGGATCTCGAGGAAGGTCAGGGCGTGGTGGCGGGGCGTGAACATCCCGTGGTCGTGGAAGCCGACCTGGTGCGCGACGCGGCCGCCCGGTTTGGTGCAACGCAGCATGTCGCGCAGACCGGTGAGCGGATCGTAGAGGTGCTCCATGACGTGGCGCGATACCACCAGATCGTAGATCCGGCCGCGCCGCGTCGCGCAGTCGGCGAAGAACGCCTCCGCGGAGCGCCCCACGCGCCACTCGACGCCATCGATTCCGTCCTCGTCCCAGGTCGCCTTGGTGCGCAGCGCCTCGAGTCCGTACTTTCGCGACAGCGCCTGGTAGATCGCCGCCTGTTGCTCCGGGTCGCGCCGGCTGTGGAAGCGATCGATCAGATCGACTGCCGCGGCGCCGAGGTGGCGCATCAGCAACGCGACGCCGGCGCTGTCGCCCGGGCCGATCTCGGCGACCCGTCCGGTGAAGCGCTCGCAGCCCGCCGCGCGCCGGTAGTCGTCGAGGATCAGCTCGACCACGTCCACCGACTGCTCGACCTCGAGCGTGCCATGGACGGTCACGCCCCCCTGCTCGATCCAGCCCGCGCGGAGACGCAGACCCCACCACGCGTCGTGGGCGACGTAGCCCAGCGCCTTGGCGAGGGGCCAGGGCTCGAGGACGTCCTTGCCCCGCTGCTTGAGGGCGTTCACGAAGCGCATGGCGTGTGGCGGCGAACCCGGCCTCGCGGGTTCAGGCGCGGGCGATTCAATGGACGATCCGGCATGGCGGCTCCTCCTCGGAGACGGGCGGGGCGGCGATGGCCTCGCCGAGCAGGGTGCGGTAGCAGGCGTCGTAGCGCGCGAGCATCGCGGTCAGGGAGTAACGGGAGCGAACGCGCTCCGAGGCCAGCGCGCCGGCCCGCTCAGCTCTCTCGCGTTGCACGAGGAGCGCCGTGATCGCCTCGCCGAGCGGCCCGGGCTCGCCGGGCGGGACCCGGAGGCCGCTCACTCCATCTTCGACGGTGGAGGTCATCCCGCCGACATCGGAGACCACCACCGGGCAGCGCATCGCCATCGCCTCGATCACCGCCAGCCCGAACCCCTCCTCGAGCGAGGGCTGGGCGTAGACGTCGGCCGCCGCGCAGAGGTCGTGCGCGTCGTCGCGGTGGCCGAGCAGGTGCACCCGATCGGCGAGCCCGAGGAGATCGGCCTGGCGCCGGATCGCCGCCTCCTCGGGCCCCGCGCCCAGGAGGACGAGCTGCACCTCCGGCACGCGCTGGCGAATCCGGGCCAGCGCGTCGATCAGGGTGGCGTGCCCTTTTCGCAGCTGGAGCGAGGCCATGCAGGCGATCAGCGGCCCGTCGGGCACACCGATGCGGCGGAGCGTGGCGCGACCGGGCGCAGCCTGGCGCCGGGCCAGCCGATCCCAGTCGACGCCGTTCTCCACCACCGTCACCCGCGACGGGTCGACGCCCTCCTTCTCGACGAGCTGGCCGCGCGCCGCGTCGCTCACCGCAGCGATCCCAGCGCAGCGACGGGCGGCCCAGCGGTCGAGCGTGCGCTGCACGGGCGTGCCGAAGCGCTCCAGGTAGTCGCTGTAGTGCCGCGTCTGAAAGAGCGGGACGGAGATCAGCGGGCGCAGCATCGCGCCGATCACCGAGGCGTGGTGGAGATGGGTGTGGACGAGATCAGGCCGCAGCGCGCGCACCAGCCGGAAGAGCCGGAAGAGGACCGGCGCCACGTCCGCCAACCCGTTCAGGCCGAGGCCATGGGAGGGCCATCCGGTCGCCGCGAAGGCGCGGTTGACCGGCCCTGCGGAGCGCAGCGTGGCGAAGGTGGGGCGCCATCCGAAGCGACTCGCGTGCTGGCCGAAGCCGATCAGGAGCTGCTCCGCTCCCGACACTCGCGTCGAGTCGGTGGTCAGGTGAAGAATGCGAAGCTCTCGTCGCTGGTTGGGCGCGTGCACCGGTTCGTAGCTGGCCACGCCCCCGGGATCAACGTCAACTACTTTTGCCGGCATCGGGTGCTCCGAACGGTCGGTCTCGCAGCCGCGTCGCCCCTACTCGTCATCGTCGCCACCCGCCGGCTCGGCCAGGATGCCTGGTACCGGCGTACCCGTGCTCGAGCCGCCGCTCAGCGACGGTCCGGAGCCGCCCACCTGCTCCTCGAGGCGGGCGAGGCGCGCCTTCACCTCCGCCGACGGAGTGCGCGTGGAGTGCGCGAGGGCGCGGTAGGCGAGGTAGGCGGGCCTTAGCAGCCCGGCGCGCTCGTAGGCGGCGCCCACGCCAAGGCGGTTCACCTCGGTCGGATCGATCCGGGCCGCGTCCACCTGCGCGAGGATCGCTTCGCGGGTCTTGCCCTGCAGCTCGAACGCGCGTCCGCGCAGGAGGTGGAGGCGGCCCAGATCCGCCGGCGCCATCCCTTTCTGCGGAATCTTGGCGAGGATCTGGAGCGCCGACTCGGGCTCCTTGCGGTCCAGCCAGCGCTCGGCAACCAGCAGCACCGTCTGCGGCAGCTTGGGGGTGCCGAGCCGCTCCTTGAGCAGCTCGTCGGCCTCGGCGACACGGCCGAGCCGATCGAGCGCCCGGGTCCGCTGGGTGAGGACCTCCTCGTCGTCGGGCGGCAGGAGCGCGGTCTCGGTGAGCACCTCGGCGAAGCGGCCGTGCTTGAGGGCGGCTTTCGCGAGCAGCCGGTGGGACGGTTGATCGTTCGGGCGGAGCGCGAGCAGCCGGCGCGCCGCCACCGCCGCGTCGTCGTCGCGCCCCGCCCGGCCGAGGTAATCGGCGAGGCGCGCCAGCAGCGCCTGGTCTTCGCCGGCGAAGAGCCCGAGCTGGTCCTCGATGCGCAGCCCGGGGCGCGCCAAAAGCGCTCCGATGACCCGATCGTTGTAACCCGAGGCCTGGTAGGCGAAGCGGAACTCGAGGACCGCCTGCGCGGGCTTGCCGAGCTGCCATAGCGCGTCGGCGATCACCTGGTGCGGCCGCCACGCGGTCGGGTCGAGGGCGAGGGCGCGATTGAGGTGGCGGAGCGCCTCTTGCGGCCGTCGGTGGCGAACCCGATCCACCCCCGCCATGAAGGGAAACCAGGGCTCCGCCGGGTGGCGCAGCATGGCCGGTTCGAGGAGCGCCAGGAGGTCGCCCTGCGGGAAGGCGGCCCGCGCCTCCACTGCGGCGATGGCGCGCTCGAGATCGTGCGTCCAGCCGAACCAGAGGGCGAACACCGAGGCCGCGAGGGCGCCCAGCGAGGCCACCGGCGCCCACGGCCGCATGGGCCTCTCCAGCACCCCCTCCGACGGCACCGCGAAGCCCCACAGCACCGCGGCGGTCACGCCCACGCCGCCGACCGCGTCCAGGCTGAAGTCGCCGAGCTCGTGGATCGTGATGCCGCAAAGCGCCGCCACCGCTCCGGTCCGCAGCGCCACGCCGCTCGTGCGCAGCGACGAGACCTCCCGCCGCGCGGCCTGATAGAGCGCGATCCCCCAGCCGGCGAGGAGGAGGCCGCCGACGATCACCCCGAGGTCGGCGAGCACCTGGAGGGGCGCGTTCTCGGCGTGGGTGAAGGTCATCCCGTCGGAGTGGACGCGATAGCTCGGGAAGATCTCCTCGAAGGCCCCCCGCCCGACCCCGGTCGTCCAAAAATCTCTAATTAATCTGGGCACATCGCGCCACGCCTGGACCTTCTCCTCGCTCAGGAGCCGCCACGGGTGGAGGAGCGTGGCGAGGCGCCCCGCGCGCGGTCCGTCGAGCAGCGACCCGAGGAGCCCGAGCACGGCCAGCACCACGCCACCGCCCGCGGCGATCGGCCACCAGCGACGGGCGGACACCCCACCGCGCGCGGCGAGCAGTCGCAGCGCCAGCAGCGCCGCGATCAGGCCGACCACTCCCGAGCGCGACAGGGTGAGCACCACCAGCCCGCAGGCCGCCGCCACCGTCAGCCAGAGCGCGCGCCGGATCGCCACGCTGCTGGTACGGAGCGCCTGCACGGCGACCATCGGGATGCCCAGGGTGAGGTAGGCCGCGAGGTGATTGCCGTTGCCGAAGGTGCCGAGCACCAGCGTCGGGCGGGTCACCTTGACGAGGCCGTAGATGGCGCTGGTGTCGACCGCCTTGTGGCCGACCACCGCCACGCACTGGAAGATCACCATGCCGGTCAGGACCCAGCCGAGGCGGCGCTTCGCGGAGCTGCTGTTGGTGACCACGCGGGAGGTGGCGAAGAGGACGGCCGAGAGGCCGAGCAGGCGCGCAAACTCCCGGGCGCTGGCGGCGGGATCGAGGGAGAGGGCGCACCACCCCGCGCGCTCGCCGAGCAGCTCGGCCGCCCGCGGCGTGAGGAGGCGGTGAAGCGAAGGCGGTAGCGGCAGGGCCTGGAGCCCGACGAACAGGGTGACCGCGAAGGCGAGCAGGATCGGCCAGGGCAGGCGACGCGGTCTGGCGAGGGCCGCCGCGAGCGCCGCCGCGCAGGAGATCATCGTGAGGGTGGCGAGCGACCACCACTGGACCGTACCGAGGGCGAGCGGCGCGAAGACCAGCGCCACGCCGAGCAGCGTTTCGGCGACGGAGAGCGCGCCGGAGGAGCGATGTCCCCTCACATCATCCATGAAATTTCCATTGTATAGTGGGCCGTGGGCGCGAGGATAGCAGGCTGCATCGTCTGGTTCCTCTCGTTGGTTGCACTCGGGGGCTGCACCTTTCAAATCGCGGGGATCGATCCCTTCGCTGCCGCGCTGTCCGACGGTGGAGCAGGCGACGGGGAGGACGGCGATGGCGCGCTTCAGCCCTCGCCCGACGGCGCGCCGCAAGGTGCCAAGGTCCTCTTTTCGCTGGATGCGCGCTCCAGCGCTCTCTTCCAGAACCGCGCGCAACCCTACCTCAAGGACCTCCCGCCCGCCACGCTCGCACACTACCGCTTCGATCAGGCGAACGACCCGATCAAGGACCTGGTGGGGGCGAACGACCTCTCGCCGCTCCCGGGAGGCAAGCACCTGCGCCAGGTCTTCACCCACCTCCCGCCGCCCGGGGCGAGCGCCTTCATCCGCTCCGGCATCGAGCTGCGCGGCCCGGGGCTGACCGCGCCCGGCCCCGCCTTCCTCGACGTGGCGGGCGATGATCTCTCGGTCGAGGTGTGGTTGAAGGTCCCACCCGGGTACGCCCCGGTCGGCGGCGGCTGCGACCCGATCTTCGGCAAGGGCAAGCCGACCGGCCGCGGCTACCGCGCCTGCGTCGGCGTGGGGGGCCAGCCGCGGATGGTGGTCAGCGACGGCGTGGCCACGAAGACGGTGGCGGGCGACGCCGCCCTGCTCGCGGATGGGGCGTGGCACCTTTGCGCCTTCGTGTTCCGCCCGGGCGCGCAAAACCAGAGCGCCCTGTACGTCGATGGCCGCGATCTCTTGCCCGCGCCAAGTGACCTCTCGATCGCCGGCGGCCTCGGCAACACCGACCTCTTCACCGTCGGTGGCGCGGGCGGCGAGTTCCGCGGCTCCCTGGCCGAGCTGGTGCTCCACAAGCGCGTTCTATCGCTCGCCGAGCACCGCGCGAACTACCTCGCCTTCCAGCCCCCCTTCACCGCGGCGGTCGGCGCCACCGACTTCACCTACCGGCACGACGGCACCCTCTGCCCGGTGATCTCGGTCGACTCCGGCCCGGGCGAGCGCGTCGCCTGCTACGCGGGAGGCGGCGGACAGCCTGCGCAGTTCGCGCTCGCCCACCTCCCGGGGGCGGACCCGACGATGAACCCCGGCCGCCTCGGCATGCTCACCGGCGGGGACGGCGCGAACCACGCCTGGTCCACCGAGCAGCTCGATCGCTGGAAACCCGGCTGGCTGGCGCTCGCCGCCGACGCGGTGGTCTCTCCGCGCGGCGACCTCACCGCCGAGAGCATCGACCTCCCCGCGAACGGCTACCTCTACCAGGCGACCGATCTGGCGGGCAACCTGACGGTCACCTTCTCGACCTGGCTCCAGGGCAAGAAGGACGGCGACCGGGTCTACCTCACCCTCTCCGACAGCCTCGACGCCGAGCCCGGCCGCTGCCTGATCACGCTCTCCCGTCGCTGGCAGCGCTGGTCGTGTACCCAGACCTACGCCAAGAAGCCGGCCGCGATCCAGGTGCAGATCGACACCCTGAAGTACCCGAAGGACGCGCAGGCGCTGCCGCGGGTGCAGTTCGATGCGTGGGGCGCGCAGGTGGAGATCGGCTCGGTGCCATCGGTGTATGTGCCGAACCCGTCGCCGCTGCGCTCGTTCGTGCCGCAGGGGGCGGTGAGCCTGGTGCTCGCCAACCCGGGTGGACGGCTGCTCGGCGGCGCGGTGGGCCGGGTGGCGCTCTCGTTCACCGGCGATCCGGCGCTGGTCGATGGCAGCTACCTGCTCGACGCGGCGTCCCCGATGATAAGCCTCGATCGGCGGGCGCTGCGCCGCGGCGCGGGCGGGAGCGGCGAGGCGGTGGTGCTCGATAGCGGCGGCCTGGGCGGTACGGGCAGCACCGTCGGGAGCGGCCCGCTGGCGTGGGACAAGACCCACCTCTTCGACCTCGTGTGGAGCGCTGCCGCGCCGCTGACCGGGAACCTCCACACAGTGCTCCACGTCGACGGGAACATCTTCCCCGGCCGCCCGGATGCCTTCCTCGCCACCCCGCCACCGGCGCTCCACATCGGTGAGTCGGCGAGCGGCACCTCGCGCCCGAGCGGCGCGCTGCACTTCGTCACGGCCTGGGATCGACCTTGACGATGGACGTTCCGGTCGTGGCACAATCGGCGGCCAGCCAAGGAGACGCGCCATGGACCACTCGGACAATACCCAGCTGCAGGAAGTCATGGATCTCATCCTCGCGGGGCGCACCAGCGACCTGACCTGTCCCTTTTGCAGCGGCGACAAGCTCGAGGAGGAGAGCAGCGCCTGGGGCAAGCGCTACGTCTGCCCGAAGTGCGACAAGTTCATCGAGCCACCCCCGGAGCTGTGACGGCGATCGCCCCTCTCCACGACCTCAGGGCGCGAGGTAGGGCTTGCCGGCGCACTCCTTCATCACGTCGGCGGCGGTCTTGATCGTCCCGGTGGCGTCGGCGTAGTACCAGTCGAAGACCGGGTTGGCCGCGGCGGACTGATCGCAGCCGCCGATCTTGCCGTCCTTCGGGCAGCCGCCGCTCCGGTAGATGCTGTTGGGGATCGCCTTGCAGGTGGCCTCCCACACGGTGGTGGAGGTGGGCAGGGTGCGGCGCTCCTGGCAGCGGTACTCCTTCGGGCGAAAGTCGCAGTGCGAGGTCTCCTCGATGGCGCCGCACGCGGCGAGGGCCAGGACGGCGACGGTCGGAAGAAGAACGATCGGAAAACGGGCTCTCATGGCATCTCCTTAGGAAAGGGGAATCATACACCCGCTCAGGGCGTCGCCTGGCGGACGTGCGCGTTGAGCGCGCTCAGCTCTTTGCTGCGGCGCACCAAAGCCACCAGATCGGGATAGGCGCCGAAGCGATCGGGCAGCCCGGCCTCCTGGTAGATGCGGCGGACGAGCGCGAGATCGTCCTCGGTGTCGACGGTCCAGCGGAGATCGGAGTTGTCGGTGGTGTCGGTGAGCTCGCGGTGCAGGAACAGCTCCGGGCGCTCGCGGTGGAGAAAATAGGTGACGTGCTCGCGCGCCATCGGCGAGGTGGCGAGGCGGGCCATCCGACGGAGCACGTCGACGTGGAAGGCCTCGACGTCGAGCCCGCGCGGGTAGGTGCGGGTGAGCGTGTTCGAGGCGTAGTCGCACGGGGTGGCGAGCAGCGTGGCGACCACCGCGTCGAGGATCGCGGGGTCGATCAGCGGGCAGTCGGCGGTGATCCGCACAACCACGTCGGCCTGGCACTGCGCGGCGGCGCCGAGGTAGCGCGCGAGCACGTCGTGCTCGTCGCCGCGATGGACGGTCACGCCCTCCTCGGCGCCCAGCGCGGCCACCGGATCGTCGGTGGCGTTGATGGTGGTGGCGAGACAGAGCGCGTCGATCGCCTGGCAGCGACGGAGACGCGCGATCTGCTGGGCCAGCATCGGGCGCCCCGCGAGATCGCGGAGCACCTTCCCGGGCAGGCGCGTGGAGGTCATCCGCGCCTGGATGATGACCACGCGCTTCATGACGCCCCCCCGTTCAGGCGGTCTTCTCGAACAGCCAGAAGGTGACGTCGTCCCAGCCCTCGGCCTTGCCGAGGAAGCCCTGCTTGCGGAGGGTCAGCTCGGGGAAGAGGCGCAGGTAGTCGCCGCCGAAGTCGCGCTTGAAGAGCGCGCCGGTCTCGCCGCGGTAGGCCACCTCCGTCGGTGCGGGCGCGAAGTACTCGCCGCACAGCACGTAGCGCCGCGAGCAGCGGACGATCTCCGCCATCACCAGCGGGAGCATCTCGGGCGGCTGGTGGATCAGCACGCCCATCGTGAAGGTGAGATCGAACCAGCGGTCGCGAAACGGCAGCTCGCGGGCGTGGCCCCACAGCGCGTTCACCGGCAGCTCCTTTCGCAGCTCGGCGAGCGCCTTCTTGTTGATCTCGATCCCGTGGACCTCCTCGGCCGGGATCTTTTCGGCGATCCAGCGGAGATTGCCGCCGAGGTTGCACCCCACCTCGAGCACCCGCTTCGCCGGAAACTCGTCGAGCAGCGCGCTCCAGAACGGGCCGCGAAGGTTGACCGCCTCGCGGTTGCGGTCGACGTAGGCGTCGCCGAACTCGCCGCCCCACAGCGCCTCCAGGCGCCCCGCCTCGCTCCGCTTGTCGGGGCTAGACATGGGACGCCTCGACCCGCTTGCGGGCCACGATCCACATGTGCGACGAGAGACCGCTATCGATCAGGAAGCGCTGGAACGAGTCGGCGTGGCTCTCCCATTCGTCGATCAGGATCCGCTGCAGGAACGGCCGCCCGTCGAGCGAGAAGCGGCCGGCGAGCACCTCCTTGCGGACCAGCTCGGCGTCGAGCTGCCCGGGGGTCGAGGTCTCGAGGACATCGAAGCCGGACCGCTTCAGCAGGTGCGACAGCGACGCGGGGTGGAAGAGGTTGAGGTGCTCGCAATCGACCGTGCTCGATTTCTCGCGCAGGAGCGCCACGTCGAAGCCCTTCACGTTCGGGCACGAGAGCACCAGCAGCCCGCCCGGATTCAGCACGCGGTAGCAGTTCTTCACGAAATCCTGCGGCGCGAAGAGGTGCTCGATCACCTCGAAGCTGGCCACCACGTCGACGGTGAGCGAGGCCGGATCGACCTGCTCGATCGGCTTCTCGATCACCTCGATCCCGCGCCTCCGGCAGCCCTCCGCAAGATCCGGCGTCGGCTCGACCCCGATCACCCGCTGGAAGCGCCTGAGCCGCGTGATCTCCTCGCAGAAGGTGCCGAAGCCGGCGCCCACCTCGAGCAGCGTCCCGCGGCCGACCCCCTGCGCGTCGCAGATCTGCCGCACCCGCTCGGCGCGCGGCTTGAAGATTTTTTCGCGACGTACCTCCTCCGACGCCGGGAAGATGTATTTCGCCCAGTAGGCGTAGTTCTCGGAGGCGGCGTAGAAGGCCGCCAGCAGGGTCGGATTCGGCCGCGGCGTCTCGTAGACCGTCTCGCAGTCGCCGCAGGTGAAGAAGGTGATGTCGTACTTCGAGAAGGCGTAGACGCGCCGCTCGCCGCCGCACGCCGGGCAGGGCACCTCCACGAACTCGCTGCGCCTTGCCAGAAGTCTTTGCACATCGGCCGAGTGGCGCGCCTGCTGGCCCGCCATCAGCTCGTCGGGACGGATTTCGCTCTCCTTCATGGTGCTCCCTCTGGACGGAGTTGGTTTTGCCGGAGCGGGCACACGGACCGACGGCAGCGTGCCCTCTCCCCATAGGTTGTCCTTGGCCCACTGGTCGTTCGCGTCCCGGCGCCAGACTCGCGGGTCACGGAAGCTGTCGGCGATGCGATCGAACTCCGGTTCGGTCATGCCGACGTAGGCGAGCCAGCGATCGAGATCGCGCGGCTTGATGTGATCGTATGTGCGGATCATCGCCACGCCCTGCTCGCGGGTCATGAGACCGGCGCGGATATCCTTGCAGGCGTGATCGGTGGCGCGGCCGTAGCCGAATTTCACGTACTTGAGGTAGTCGTGGATGCCGTTCTCGTGCATGTCGTCGAGGTTCGAGAAGCGGCGGTAGGTGCGGTCGAACGGCTCGGGGGCGTCCTCCCAGCCGTAGATCTCTTTCATCTGGCGGGCGTGGGTATTGGCCTCCCAGTCGACGTAATTGCCGATGTAGATCCCGCGCACGCCGACGTCGTCAAGCTCGTCGTCGGTGGGGTATTTGGCCCACAGGAGGTCCTGCTCGCGCAGCGTCTCGGTCTCCTCGATCATGTCGAACCAGTCGTAGCCGCGCTGCGCGTGCTCGAGTCGGAACTTGGCGGTCATCTCGATGAAGTCGCTCATCGAGTACATCCCGGCGAGATCGGTGTAGCCGTGCTCGCCCCAGATGAGCAGCGGCACGCGCTGCTTGACCGCGATCTGGACGGGGTAGGTGAAGATGCCGCAGTGGGCGTGCCAGTTCATATCGCCCATCTTCTTGAAGCAGTAGCGATTGAGCCCGACCAGCGTCTTCACGCTCGGGCGGAAGATGAGGTGGTCGACGTCGAACACGTCGCGCATGCGGTCGAGGTTGCGCAGGCCGCAGGGGAGGAAGTTGTTGCCGTGGTAGGTGACGAGGAGCGGCTTGAGACCGTAGACCTTGGTGATGAGGTGGGTCTGGTAGTAGCTGTCCTTGCCGCCCGAGACCGGGACGATGCAGTCGTATTGGGCGCCCTTGGCCTGGCGCTTGTATTGATCGAGCAGCTCGCCGAGCTTCTTGCCGCGTTCGGTCCAGTCGATTTTCCTCCGCTGCTCGGCGACCCGGCAGCCGCTGCACACGCCCCGCTCGTCGAAGGTGAGGGGCGCGGCGGAGATCGAGGGATAGACGCATTTCGTGCAATAGCGCATGACCAAAGCCTTTTTTACCTTTTTAGAGGGAAGTCAGACCCGCACATTGACCCCGGCGGCGCGCATCACCTTCTTCGCCTGCCGGTCGGAGAGTTCCTTGAAATGAAAAATATTGGCGGCCGATACGGCCGACGCGCCGGCCTTGATTCCGGCCACGAAGTCTTCGTAGGTGCCGACGCCCCCGCAGGCGATCACCGGGATCCTCGTCGCTGCCACGACGGCGCGGATCAGATCGAGATCATATCCGCGGGCGGTGCCGTCGCGGTCGATCGAATTGAGAAAAATCTCGCCCGCTCCGAGCCGCTCCGCCTCGTGCGCCCATTGCACCGGATCGAGCCCGGTGGCCTTCGCGCCCCCGCGCCCGAACACCTCGCAGCGGCCGTCCTCGCTTCGCTTGACGTCGATCGAGACGACGATCGCCTGGCTCCCGAAGGCGTGCGCGCCCTCGCCGATCAAATCCGGAGTCTCCAGGGCGGCGGTGTTGAGCGTCACCTTGTCGGCGCCGCGGGCGAGGCGGGCGCGGATATCGTCGACGGTGCGGATCCGCCCGCCGAAGGTGAGCGGCATGAAGCAGGTGCGCGAGACGCGATCGAGGATCTCCAGGGGATCGCCGAGGTGCTTCACCTTCTGGTCGTCGCGGCGCAGGTCGTAGCTCTCGTCGCGGCTGATATCGAGGTAGATCAGCTCGTCGACCGCCCAGTGATTGAAGCGCTCCACCTCGTGGATCGGATTGCCGAGCACCTGATGGATCGAGAACGACTCGCTGCGCACCAGCAGCCCGTTCTGGAGCAGCACGCAGGGGATGAGGCGCTTCTTCAGCATGGCGCTTCATAGGCCAGGAAATTCTTCAGGAGCTGAAGACCGGCCTTCTGGCTCTTCTCGGGATGGAACTGGGTGCCGAAGATGTGGCCCTGCTCGACGACGGCGGAGAACTCGCCGCCGTAGTCGAAGGTGCCCGCCACCACCCCGGGATCGGCGGCGCGGAAGGCGTAGCTGTGCACGAAGTAGAAGGTCGGCTCGGCGGGCATCGACCGCAGCAGCACCGAGCCGTTTTGCGCCTTCACCGAATTCCAGCCGACGTGGGGGACGGGGAACGCCTTCCCGTCGCCGTCGGTGGCGGGCTCGATCCGGTGGACCTCGCCGCGGATCCAGCCGAGGCCGCGGTGCTCGCCGTGCTCGTGGCCGCGCTCGGCGAGCAGCTGCATGCCGACGCACAGGCCGAGGAAGGGTTTCTTTTTTTGCACCACCTCCTCGGTGAGGACGGCGGGTAGGCCGAGCGCCTCCAGCCGCCGCATCGCCTCGCCGAAGGCGCCCACGCCGGGGAGGACGATCCGGTCGGCCGCCCGCAGATCGTCGGGGCGCGCGGAGATCAGGAACGCGGCCCCGATCGCCTCGAAGGCGTTGGCCACCGAGCGGATATTGCCGCTCCCGTAGTCGACGAGGACGATCATCCGCGCCCGGAAGCTTCCGCCGCGGCCTCGCGGGCTGCCTCGTGGGCCGCTTCGTGGACGGCGCGGATCGCCCGGTCGAGCTCCTCGTCGCTGAGCGCGGGGTAGAGCGGCAGGCTGCACAGGCTGTGCGACGCGGCGAAGGCGATCGGCGTCGCGGCAGGATCGTAGCCGAGGCCGCGGTAGAGCGGCAGATCGTTGACCGCGATGTAGTGGACCTGCGGCGCGATGCCGCGCTGTTGCAGTGCAGCAAAGAAGGTGGCGCGCGCCCGCTGGCCGCCGCGCACCTGGACCGTCATCAGGTGCCACACCGGCTCCGCGCCCGGCTGGTCGACGAGCAGGGTCAGCGAAGGAACATCCCGGAGCGCGGCGCGCCAGCGGGCGACGATCTCGCCCCGCCTCTTCGCGAACTGGGGCAACTTCTTCAGCTGGCTGCGCCCGAGCGCGCACTGAAGGTCGGAGAGGCGGTAGTTCAGGCCGACCGACTGCACCTCGTAGTACCAGGGCCCGTCGCGGCGCTCCATGCGCGCGGCGTCGCGAACCAGGCCGTGATTGCGGAAGTCGCGGGCCTTCTCCGCCAGCGTGTCATCGTCGGTGAGCACCGCCCCGCCCTCGCCGGTGGTGATGGTCTTGACGGGATGGAACGAGAAGGTGGTGAGGTGGGCCAGCGAGCCGACCGGGCGTCCCTGGAAGCGACCGCCGATGGAGTGCGACGCGTCCTCGACCACCAGGAGGCCGCGCTGTTTTGCGAGCGCCATGAACTGGTCCATCGCAGCCGGGTGGCCGGCGAAATCGACCGCGGAAATCACCTTTGTGCGCGCGGTGATCGCCTGCTCCGCCTTCGCCGGATCGAGCCCCAGCGTCGACGCCAGGACATCCGCGAACACCGGCCGGGCGCCGAGGGCGAGCACCATGTTCGAGGTGGCGCTGAAGGTCATCGGCGTGGTGACCACCTCGTCGCCCGCAGCGAGCCCGGCGGCGGCGTAGGCGCAGTGCAGCGCCGCGGTGCCGTTCGCCACCACCACCGCGTGCTTCGCCCCGCACACCGACGCCAGGTCGGCCTCGAAGGCCTCCACCTCGGGGCCGGTGGTGAGGTAGCCCGAGCGCAGGACGCGGGTGACGGCGGCGATGTCGTCCTCGTCGATCCACTGCCGTCCGTAGGGGATGATCGGGCCGCTCATCGGGTCGGCTATTCGAGGCTGGAGGGATCGAGCGTCTTCACCACCGCCGCGAGATCCTGGCGGGTCAGCCACTGCGAGTTGTTGTCGGAGCCGTAGCGGAAGCCGTCGGGGCACTTCTTGGCGTCGTTGTACTGCTCGTACTCGAACCACGAGAAGGCGGGCTGGATCACGTAGCGATCGGCGAGCTCGACCGAGTTTCGTGCGTCGTCCTCGGGGACCATCACCTCGTGCAGCTTCTCGCCGGGGCGGATCCCGATCACCTCGGTCTTGCACTCGGGGGCCAGCGCCAGCGCGAGATCCATGATGTTCATCGAGGGGATCTTGGGGACGAAGATCTCCCCGCCGTGCATGCGCTGGAGGCTGTCGATCACGAAGTCGACCCCCTGCTGGAGCGTGATCCAGAAGCGGGTCATGCGCGGGTCGGTGATCGGGAGGACGCCGCCCTTGCGCTGCTGGAGGAAGAACGGGATCACGCTGCCGCGGCTGCCCACCACGTTGCCGTAGCGGACCACGGAGAAGCGGGTCGCCTTCTGACCGACGTAGACGTTGCCGGCGACGAACAGCTTGTCGGAGCACAGCTTGGTGGCGCCGTAGAGGTTGATCGGGTTGGCGGCCTTGTCGGTGGAGAGCGCGATCACCCGCTCGACTCCCTGGTCGATGCACTCGTTGATCACGTTCTCCGCGCCGAGGACGTTGGTCTTGATCGCCTCGAACGGGTTGTACTCGCAGGTCGGGACCTGCTTCAGCGCCGCGGCGTGGACCACCACGTCGATCCCGTCGAGGGCGCGATGGAGGCGGCTCTTGTCGCGCACGTCGCCGATGAAGTAGCGCAGCTTGGGATGGTTCTGCTTCTGCTGCATCTCGAACTGCTTCAGCTCGTCGCGGCTGAAGACCACCAGCTTCTTCAGATCGAGGCGCTCGAGCGCGGTCTTGACGAACAGCTTGCCGAACGACCCGGTGCCCCCGGTGATGAGGAGCGACTTGCCGTGCAATGAGTACATGGAGACTCCGATCGACCGTGGGCTACCGACGAAACGGGCGGAAATCTAGCCGCTTGCGTCGCCATCGTCAACGCGATCCCTTGGTGGATCCGGGCGCCCCGAGCGTTCAACGGGGAGGGCGCGCCTCAGGCGAGCAGGTCGATCAGGGCGGGCACGGTGGGCACCATGCCCTCGCCGCGACCGGTGCAGAAGGCCACCACCTCGGCCGGCGGGAGCAGCTCGACCGCGATGTATTCGAGGTGGCGGAGGATGCCGCGGCGGACCGCCTCCTCGTCCGCGTCGACGTCGATCCGGTAGCAGAGATCGACCACCCCGTCGTCGAGGTCCTCGATCAGGCCGACCGGAACGATCGCCATCACCTGCTCCGAAGGCACGCCCAGCTCCTCCTCCAGCTCCTCGAGCACCTGGCCCTCGACGTCGACGCTGCCGTCGGTGGCGACCCGGCGGCGCGCGATGCCACCGGAGGGGACGAGCTCCCAGCAGCCCGGGTACTGGGTGACCCCGGAGGCACGCCGCCCGAGGACGAGGCGATCGTCGCCCCGGCCGGTGAGGCGGGTGACCGCCGTGACGCCGAGCGGGTGGACACCGACGGGGATGCCGCGGCGCTGCGCAAGGAACCGGCGGTAGTGGGTCAGCTCGGCGTCGACGTGAACTCCGTCGCCCGAGGCGCGCCACGAGGTGAGGGCGACGATCTCGCCGTCGCGCAGCCCCGGCCGCTCGGAGACGGCGGCGGCCCAGGTGGCGTCGATCTGCCGTGCGACCTCGAAGCGGAGCGGCCTCTCCACGAGGTCGACCTTGACCACGATGCGCGCCGCGCGCACCACCCGGCCGCTCCCACGGTGGAGCCCCTCGCAGATCGCCCGCGCCTCGTCGAGCGACGCGGCGACCGCGACCGCGCCGGCGTGGGTCAGCTCCTCGCGCACGCTCGCAGGCGCGACCCCAGGCGCGACCGCCACGCAGCGCACCCCGGCGGCCCGCGCGGCGCTCACGCCGGCGGGCGAATCCTCGATCACCACCGCCTGCACAGGCTCGATGCCCAGGCGTGCGAGGGCCTCGCGGTAACCATCGGGCGCGGGCTTCCCATGCGCCACCTCGTCGCCCCCGACGAGGGCCGTGAAGCGCGATCGCACGCCGCCCTGTTCGAGCAGGGCGCTGGCGAGACGAGCCGGCGCCGACGTGACCAGCGCCAGGGCAATTCCTTCGTGTGCGAACCAATCGAGCAGGGCCAGTGCCCCGGGGGCGAGCGGCGCCTCCGCCACGTAGGCCTCCTCGACCAGCCGCGCGTACTCGTCGAGCAGCGCCGCACCGTCGCCGAAGATGGCATGGGTGGCGGCCAGCCCGGCGACGATCTGCCCGAGCGGCGGGCCGTTCCACTGCGCGAACTCCTCGTCGCTGCCGGTGCGATCGTGGGCCGCCAGGAAACGGTGGTAGGCGCTCCTCAGCGCGGGCAGGCTGTCGACCAGCGTCCCGTCGAGATCGAGCAACGCCGCGCGCAGGCGGCCGGCAGGGATGGGTCTAGCGGACGCGGCGAAGGACATAGCGCTCCACGGGTACGGGGATCCCGTCGACGTCGTGGACGCCGTCGGTGATGCGGGAGTAGCCGGCGGCGAGGAAGGCGCGGGAAGAGGCCGCGTTGCCCGGCTTGATCTCGGCCAGCACCAGTTCGTGGGTGGCGAGAGCGAACGCGCTCGCCGCGGCGATCACCGCCCGCCCGAGGCCGCGACCGCGCGCCATCGGGGCGACGTTGATGCTGATGTCGATCACCTCCCCGTGGGTCGCGGTGGGATCGGCGCAGCGACGGTAGCGCAGGAAGGCGATCCGCTCCGCGTCGCACGATCCAAACTGCGGCACCAGCGGCGCGTCCGGGAAGTAGCCGGCGAACTCGGCGCCAAACTCCGGCCACGTCTTCGGCGCCCCGTGGAACGACGCAGCGAGGGTGACCGGATCGTTCCGCCACTCCATCACGAGGCGCGCGTCCTCGTCGACGGGCCGCGCGGCGCTCAGCCGGATCGCGCTCGCTTCCACACGCGGCACCATACCACACGCAAAGACACCGACCCCGAAGGCGGTGTCACCAGATCGTCCGGACCAGCTTGAGCTTCCGGATCAGGCGATCCTTGGTGATCAGCTGGGCCTTCTGGATCACCGCCGAAGCGACAATGAAGCGGTCGGCCGGATCGGGATGCATCGGAAGCGAGTCGGCGAGGATCGCCAGCTCGACGGTGAGGGGCAGCGGCTCGACGCGAGGGATGCGGCACAGCTTCTCCGCCCACTCCGCCACCGGCAGCGCCAGGGCCAGCTTTCGCTTGCGCAGGAGCAGCGAGACCTCCCAGAAGACGATGGTGGGGACGCCCAGCCGATCGGCAGCGGCGATGGCGGCGGCGGCGCGCGCGCTCAGCCGCTTCGGATCGGCGCTCCACCACAGCGCAACGTGCGTGTCGAGGACGACCAGCGGCCTACTCGCCGTCGCCATCGCCGTCAACGATCCAGCCCGCTTCGTCCGCGCTGGGCCGAAGGAACTCCTTCTCGCTGACCAGCAGCCTCGCCGTTCCCCGCAGCTCGGCGAGGAGGGCGACCTCGCGCTCGCGGTCGGTTTGGACGGGGACGAGGCGTGCCACCGGCTTGCCGCGCTTGGTGATGATCACTTCTTCGTGCCCGCGTGCCACCTCGTCGAGCACGCGCAGACACTCCTGCTTGAAGCGACCCGCCGCGATGCTCCTGTTCATGGACGGAGTCTATGGACATCTTGCCCTCGCGTCAACCCGCTCGCGGCTCCGAACAACCGGGGTGACCCGTGCTAGCATTCGCCGCCATGGCCCGAAGCGTGACGTCCTTCTCGTCGGTGGAGCCGGTGTTCGTCATCGCAGAGGCCGGCTCGAACTGGCGCGCCGGCGCGCCGCCGCGTGACCGCAAGATGGCGCTTGCGCTGATCGACGTGGCGGTCGAGGCGGGGTGCGACGCGGTGAAGTTCCAGACCTTTCGCCCGGAGACCGTCTACGCCCCCGGCGCGGGGCGGAGTGACTACCTCGCCGCGGCCGGCAACGCCGAGGACATCCACGCCATCTTTCGCGATCTCGCGATGCCCTACGAGATGGTCCCCGAGCTGGCGGCCTACGCCGGCGCGCGCGGGATCGGCTTCATGTCCTCGCCCTTCTCCGTCGCTGACGCCCGTGCGGTCGACCCGTTTGTTGCAGTGCACAAGATCGCCAGCTACGAGATCAATCACCGCCGGCTGCTCGAGTTCGTGGCCGCGACCGGCAAGCCGACCGTGATCTCCACCGGGGCTGCCGGGCTGCCCGAGATCGCCGCGGCGCTTGATCTCCTTCGTGCACAGGGCGCCGGCCCGCTGTGCGTGATGCAGTGCACCGCGCAGTATCCGGCCGGCCTGGAGGCGCTGAATTTGCGGGTGCTCCCGACGCTGGCGGCGCGCTTCGGGGTGGCGGTGGGCCTCTCCGATCACTCGACCGATCCGGTGACCGGCCCCGTCGGTGCGGTGGCCCTCGGCGCGTGCTGTATCGAGAAGCACTACACCCTCTCGAAGCGCCTCCCGGGGCCCGATCACAGCTTCGCCCTCGAGCCGCACGAGCTGGCGGAGATGGTGCGCGGGATCCGCGCGATGGAGCAGGCCCTGGGGCGCGCCGAGAAGGCGGTCCACGCCGCCGAGAACGAGCTGCGCGCCTACGCGGTGCGGGCGCTCCAGGCGCTCCGCGACATCCCCGCCGGCGCGCCGCTCGTCGAGGGGGAGAACTTCGATATCCTGCGCCCGGGCAAGAACCGCCCGGGGATGAACCCGATGCGGGTCGACGAGCTCGCGGGCAAGCGCGCCACCCGCGCCATCCCGGCCGGCGACGGCCTGTCGGACGGCGACTTCGAGTAGTTCAGGCCTTGGTGGCCGCGACCGGAGCGATCCCGTTTTCGGCGTCGGGATCGAAGGTCACCGTCGCCAGCGTGAGCTGCTTCAGCTTGACCTGTACCACCAGCCCCGCCTTCTTCAGCACCGGCTCGCGCAGAAAGAGGTGATAGTTCTTCATCCCCTCCTCGACGGCGGGCGTGCCCTGAGCCTTCTTCGACGCGGTGCCGGTGATGAGGCGAACCTTCTCTCCCGGCTGCATCACGAAACCCGGCTGCAGCGTCCCGAGCGGGTGCGGGCGGAACCCGCGGTTCCCGACCTCGATCGTCCAGCCGCCCGAGGCGAGCACGCCGGGACCGGTGTTCTCGAGGACGATCCACTCCTCGTTGAGAAGCTCCGGCTTTTCGGGGCGGTGGAGCGATCGGACGACGAGCGACATGGGCACCTCGGAGGAAGGAGCCCGGACTATAGTCAGACTCAGTTCGACTGCAAGATGTAGAGGTAGTCGAAGGCGGCGGCGGTCTGGACCGCGCGCAGGCCGATCTGCCCCACCGGACCGCCCTTTTGCAGGCTGCCCGCGAAGGGCTTCAGGTTCTGGATCGTCGCCACGCAGGACTCGCTCGCGCCGTCGCTGGCGCCGGCCAGGGCTACCGGGAGGAGCATCCCCTTCCCCATCGCGGCGCTCGCCTGATCGCGATCGAGGCGGTAGAGATGCAGCGCGGCGTTCGACAGGTCGCCGGTGTCGACGGCGCAGACCGTGCCCGCGCTGGCGCCGGTGGATGCCCACACGAGGCCCGCCGAGCGCTCGTAGGCGCCCCCCGATCCATCGACGGCCACCGCGGTCATCACCCGGATCGGCGCGCCTGGCGCGAGCCCCTTCACCACCGCGGTGCGGAACGAGGGCTTCCCGATCTTCTGCTTCCAGCGGCCGAGCGCGATCACCCAGTCCCCCTCGGTGTTGAGCGGCATGAACTCGTACTTGCCGGTGGTGAAGGCGGGATCGCCAAAACCATCGAAAAAAAGCTGCTTGTCGATCGCAAGGTTGGGGTGGGGATCGCAGGCGTCGCCCACGCCGTCCTTGTCGCCGTCGCCCTGGTTCGGGTTCATCAGCGTCGGGCAGTTGTCGCACTGGTCGCCGATGCCGTCGCCGTCCTCGTCGCCCAGCCACTTCGCGCAGCCGGCCCCACCGTCGCTGGGCGGGGCGAGATCGGGGACCGCCATGCCTTGATCGGTTGCCGCCATGCCGAGATCGGAGGGAGCCGATCCGAGGTCGACCGCGGCGCCCGAATCGTCAGGGCCGCCGCTGCCGTCCTCGCTCCATGAAGCGAGATCGCCCGTCGCTGCGGCCTGATCGGCTCCGCCGCCGGAACCGAGGTCGGGGGAGGCCATCCTTGCGAGATCGTAGGCCGCGCCGCCATCCGAAGACGGCCCGCCGGCGCTACCGCAGGCGGCGAGCAGGATGGCAACCAGCGGGACCCACAGCTTCACAAGCTACTCCTGGGAGGCGAAACCTTCAGAGCCTTCAGAGCCTTCAGAGATTGGGCGCACCGCGGATTTCCAGGAACGGCTCGCTCGTGGCGACGACGTCACCGATGCGGGAGGTCCGGGCCGCGCCCGCCGCGAGGCAGGCCGCGACCAGCTCGTCGGCTCGCTCCGCAGCGACGGCAATCAGCAGGCCGCCGGAGGTCTGCGGATCGTGCACGATCTGATCCATCTCTGTCGAAAGCGCGGTGGCGGTCTTCAGGCGGGGCGCGCAGCTCGAGCGATTTGACCTGGTAGATCCGGTGCTTACGCCCTCGCGGATCCGCGCCAGCACGCCCGGGAGGAGCGGCAGGTGCTCGGCGTGGACCACGACACCGACGCCCGACCCGATCGCCATCCCGAGGGCGTGGCCGGCCAGCCCGAAGCCGGTGATGTCGGTGCAGGCGTGGGCTCCGAAGCGCACCGCCGCCTCGGCCGCGCCGCGATTGAGCAGCTCCATCGACAAGAGCGCCACCTCGAGATCCTCGTCGCTGCCGAGCCCCTTCCGGCGCCCGTTGATCACCAGGCCGGTGCCGAGCGCCTTGGTGAGCACCAGTGCGTCGCCGGGCCGGGCACCGACGTTGCGAAGGATTTTTTTCGGATCGACGATCCCCGTCACCGAGAGGCCGTAGAGCAGCTCGGCGTTGCGCACCGTGTGGCCGCCGACGATCGCCGCGCCCGCCTCGATCACCTTGTCCTGTCCGCCGCGGAGGATCTCCCGGGCCACGTCGGGATCGAGCTCCTTCGGGAAGGCGCACAGGGCGAGCGCCGCCAGCGGACGGCCGCCCATCGCGAACACATCGGAGAGCGAGTTCGCCGCCGCGACCTGCCCGAAGCGATAAGGATCGTCGACCACCGGGGTGATGAAGTCGGCGGTGCAGACGATCGCTCGATCCGCGTCGAGGGCGTAGACCCCCGCGTCGTCGCCGGTCTCGGTGCCGACCAGGACCGCGGCATCGAGGGGCCGCGGCAGTCCGGCCAGGATCGCGTGCAGGTCGCCCGGACCCACTTTGGCCGCTCAGCCACCGGAGCTGGCGAAGCGCGTGATCAGCCGGGGATCGGGTCGTTCTTCCGCCATCTCGACCCGACAGGCTAGCACATGTTAATCACGATCATGCCCAAGCTGACGATCGAGAAGAAGCACGCCCTGCCCGCCGATGTGGTGCGCCAGCGCCTCGACGCCTTGAACGCGCGCCTCGCCGAGAAATACGGGATCGCCGCGGTGTGGAAGTCGAGCACCGAGGCGACCTTCAAGCGGACGGGCGCGAGCGGGACGATCTCGTGTCGCGACGACCGTGTGGTGATCCACCTCGACCTCTCGTTCGTGCTCTCCGGGCTGCGCGAGCGGATCGAGAACCGGATCCGGCGCGAGCTCGAGAGCGCCCTCGCGGAGCCGGCGGCGGAGGCCTAGCTAAGCTAGCTTAGCTAAGCTAAGACTAGGTACATCCCCACGGCAGAAGGTGGACGAAGTAGAGCACGGGGACGCCGAGCGCCGCGGCGATGAAGCGCGCCACCGTCGGGCGCTCGCAGAGGCGGTCGAAGAGCACCAGGGCGAAGGGGAGCGCGGCGACGCCGAGGGCGAAGGCGATGAAGCCGATCGTGAAGTTGAAGTTCCAGATCAGCGGGACGGAAAACAGGCCGAGCCACGGACTGCGCCCGAAGCGGCGCGGGAGCAGAGCAGTGCCGATGGGGAGCGCGATCGCGTAGAGCGACAGGATGACCTGATTGGCCACCTCGACGCCGTGCGAGAGGGACGGCTCAGGCTCAGGCCACACGCGAGGCGGGACGATGGCAATCAGCAAGCCGCGCGCGCGGCGATCGTCTGATATCGTCCCCACCATGCGGAACTACCTCCTCCCGCTCCTTGCGTTTGCGCTCGCCGGCTGCGGCACCGAAGGCGGCCCCGTGGAAGGGGACGGGAGCGCCACCGTCGACGGGGGCGCCGCGCGGGACCTCTCGCCGATCTGCCTGCCCGGCCCGCCCGACGGCGCGGTGAGCTACCCCGACCCGAAGTGTCCGGTCACCAAGCCCGCGGCCCCCGATGCGCTCGACGAGGCGCTCAAGCTGGCCGGCCTCGATCGCTGCAGCTGCGGCTTCTCCCAGAAGGACTGGTCGCTGTTTCCGCCCACCATTCGCTCCGATGCCTTCCGGTTGCCCTGGTACGACGCGGCGCATGATCCCGCGGTCCACGCGCCGCCGTTCGCCCGCGCGGTGGTCAGGCAGCTCGACGACGCGGCGAAGTCGCCCACCCCCGTCACCGACGCCCTCACCGTCGCCGGGAGCGTGCTGGGCGCGAAGATCGCACCGTGCATCGAGCCGCCCGCGATCGATCCGGCGCAGCCGCTGGCGCGCGCGGTCGCGAAGCTCATCACCGACGCGGGCGGCAAACCGGATACCGCCGCGCTCGAGGCTGACGCCGCCGATGTGCCGGCCGATCTGCAGGTCGCGCTGGCCCAGGTGGTCCTCGCCGTCTCCGACGCCAACCGCGCCTGGTTCGCCTTCGCCAAGGCGATCTCCCTGGAGGATCTCGATATCCTGACGCGCCTGAGCGCGATGGTCCTGCCGGCGTCCTACAGCCCTCCGCCGGTGCACCAGAAGGCGGTCAGCGAATTCCTTTCCAAGGGCTACGACGAGGCGGCGCTGATCGATGCCGCGGTCCGCCTGGCCTGGGCGATCGAGACCGCGAAGCTGGCCGGTTTCGCCGGCACGGCGGGCTTCCAGTTCGATCAGGACACGCCGATCGGACGGATCGTGCTCCACGACGCGGCCAAGGACACCTACGAGGACGACGCCAACAAGCCGCCGATCCTCCTGGTGGTCGACACCGGGGGCGACGACACCTACCGCTTCCCCGCCGGCGCGGTCGACGGCTCGCTCGATCTCAAGGCGGTGCGCCACGTCGGTGTGGCGATCGATCTCGCGGGCAAGGACACCTACGCTTACGACGTGGTGGCCGATCCGCTCGACGGCAAGCGCCTCCCCTCCGACGCCGATGGCCGCTACCACCCGAAGGGCCAGCCCGACAAGGACAACGGCCCGATCACTCTCTCCGAGACCCCGCGCCAGGGCGCCGGCCGGATGGGCATCGGCATGCTCTTCGACCTCGGCAGCGACGGTGACAAGTACCGCTCGCTGCGCATGTCGCAGGGCTTCGGGGTGGCCGGCGTCGGCGTGCTCTACGACGCGGGCGGCGACGATATCTACGAGGGCGAGGCGGGCGTGCAGGGCGCCGGCATCTTCGGCGTCGGCCTGCTGATCGATCAGGGCGGCAACGACACGTACCGCACCTACACCGTCTCCCAGGGCTTCGCCTACGTGCGCGCCGCCGGCTTCCTCTACGACCGCGAGGGCGCCGACAAGTACCTCGCCGACGTCGGTGATCCAGTGAAGGGCGGCGACCCGCTCTACTTCACCCCGCAGCTCCCCGGGAGGGGCAACTCGTCCTTCACCCAGGGCGCGGGCTTCGGCCGCCGCGCGGGCGGCCCGGGCGACAGCACCTACATGTCGGGCGGTCTCGGCGTGCTCCGCGACGGCGCCGGCAACGACGTCTACACCACCAGCGTATTCGGCCAGGGCACCGGCTACTGGTTCGGCACCGGCATCCTCGCCGACGGGGGCGGCAACGACAGCTACGACGGCAAGTGGTACGTCCAGGGCTCGGCGGCGCACTTCGCCCTCGCCCTTTTCCTCGATGACGCGGGCGACGACAAATACAACCCGAACGTGGTCCCCGCGGCCACCTCGATCGGCGTCGGCCACGACTTCTCCACCTCGTGGCACATCGACCTCGGCGGCAACGACGTCTACCGCGCGCCCGGCCTCTCGCTCGGCTCCGGCAACGCCAATGGCATGGGCGTTCTCATCAACATCGGCGGCAACGACGAGTACCACGCGCCCGGCGAGCCCACCCTCGGCTGCGGCAACCTCTCGGGCGAGGTCGACGACAACCTGGCGCGCCAGAAGATCCCCACCGTCGGAATCTTCGTCGACATCGGCGGCAAGGACCTCTACGACGCCGGCGGCAGCAGCATCAAGCGCGGCGACAACGTCACCTGGGTCAACGTGCGCGAGCCCCCCGAGAAGATGATCACCAGCGAGCACGGCGCCGGCGTCGACAAAGAGACCGGCAGCGTCTCGATCCCCTAAACTAAGGAGCTATCGGAGTAATGCGCCTACTGCGGCCGCCGATCCCTTCGGCCATGCTTCGTCGGCTATCGCCGACGTGCAGCAAGCTCGGAGAGCAACGTCGCTCCTCCTCGGATTGCAGAAAGCAGTCCGTCGTCGTCGCTTCTCGCCTGACCTCGGTCTCGGCAGCCTCGCTACGGCGCCTTACCCCAACAGGCTCCTAGCGCGCAGGCTCGCGCCCGCCGCTCTCTCCCATGTCCCCGCCCAAAGTCCGCCGCGCACCGACGGTGTTCGCCCTCCTGGTGGGGACGTTCCTCTCGTCGCTCGACATCACCGTCGTCGGCACCGCCATGCCGCGGATCGTCTCCGAGCTGCATGGAATGGAGCTCTACGCCTGGGTCTTTTCCGGCTACCTCCTCGCCTCGACAGCTACGGTGCCGATCTACGGCAAGCTGGCCGATCTGATCGGCCGCCGCGCGAGCTACTTCATCGGCCTCGGCCTGTTTCTCGTCGGCTCGGGCCTGTGCGGCTTCGCCACCTCGATGCCGATGCTGATCGCCGCGCGGATCGTCCAGGGAGCCGGCGGAGGCGCGCTCTTCCCGGTCACCCAGACCATCATGGGCGACCTCTTCACCGTCGAGGAGCGCGCGCGGGTACAGGGACTGTTCGCGCTGGTGTGGGGCGTCTCGTCGGTGATCGGCCCGGGCGTCGGCGGCGCCTTCGTCACCTACTGGCACTGGCGCTGGGCCTTCCTAATCAACCTCCCGCTCGGCGTCGGCGTCGCGCTCCTGATCGCCACGTTCTATCAGGAGAAGGCCCCGCGCGGCCGCCCCACCTTCGACGTCGCCGGTGCCCTCCTCCTCGCCGCCACGCTCGCGCTCCTCCTCGCCGGCCTCGGTCGTCGCGGCGCCGATCCCGCGCTCCTCCTCGGGGGAGTCGTCTTCGCCGCGCTGCTCTACTTCGTCGAGCGGCGCGCCGCCGCCCCCGTCCTCCCGGTCGACCTCTTTGGCGATCGCGTCTTCGCCATCGCCTGCGCCGCCAATTTCCTCCTCGGCGCGGTGCTGTTCGCCTTCATCGCCTACGTCCCGCTCTACCTCCAGGGCGTGCTCGGCCTATCGCCCTTCGTCGCCGGCATGCTCGGCGTTCCGGTCTCGTTCGCCTGGACCGCCATGTCCTTCGTCGCCGGCCGCTGGATCCTCGCCAGCGGCTACCGCAAGGTGCTCCGCGCCGGAGCGTTCGTCGTCGGCCTGGCCGCGCTCGCCACCACCGCCGCCGCCCTCACGCAAGGCCCGGTGCCTGGCTGGATTCTCTTCGAGGGTGGCCAGGTCTTCCTCGGCGCCGGGATGGGACTCGCGTCGACGGCGCTGATCATCGTGGTCCAGGACCGCGTCGCCTGGGATCGCCGCGGCGCCGTCACCGCCACGCTCCAGCTCACCCGCCAGATCGGGATGACCCTCGGCACCGCCGCCCTCGGCGTGCTCCTCATGGCGCTCCTCACCACCCGCCTCGCCGATCTCCCCTCCGCGCCGCCCCCCGAGGCGCTGGTCGATCCCACGCGCTGGAGCAGCATTCCGCCGCCGCTGCTCGCCTCCGCCCGCGCCGCCCTCGCTCACGCCCTCGTGCGGGTCGCCTTCGCCACCGTCGCTCTCGCGCTCCTCGCCAGCGCGATCGCCTTCGCCTTCCCCGACGTCCGCGCGAAGCGAAGCGACGGAGCCGCGGAATGACCCGCGCCGACGCGCTTCAGGCACCCTCGAGAGGATAGTCCTCGATCCGGCGGACGATATGTTCCGGGGGGATGAGGTGCAATTTGTAGACGTGCGGGCGCGTCGCCGCCGCAAGCTCCTCCCGATTGGTCAGGCGATAGAGCTTTCCCTCCAGGCGGATCGTGGCGAGTGGGTCCCAATCCCGAGAGATCTGGCTCACGATGCAAAGATCGAAGTCCGCCCCTGCGAAGGTGACCACATCGTGCAGCAGCGGGCCTCGCTGGTGGGTTGCCCACCGTCGACGAAGCGCTGCCACAGCCGCGTCCGCGATCACCACTGGCGCGCTCCCAAGCTCGCTTCCGATCATCGCCGCGGCGGCGCGAACCAGGCCTTCGGTGAACAGCCACAGCGAGACCACTCCCCATCCGCTGAACGCGAACCCCACGTAGAGGGTCATTCCGAAGACGAAGGTGGGCGCGTAGCTGCCGTCGGTGGGCAGCGTGAAGTCGCCCGAGGTGATGGCGCGGTGGTAGCGAGCGAACATCAGGAAACCAAGGACCACTCCCCCTGCGGCCTGAAGGTACGCGGAGATAGCCGTCGGCAGCACCAGCGAGTCGTCGCCCGGCGAAATGTGGCGCCGCAAGCGCTCCGGAAGGAGGGACGCCAGGCAGGCCAAAAGAAGGCTGAATGGAGCCGCGATCTTCCCGGCAGCCTCGGAAAGAGCCCTGTTTTCTCGTTTCCTCATTCCCCCCTCATCCCAGGGCGATAAAGTAGTAGCACTTGAGAGGCCTGCTCGCATCGAGGGCCTTCCTCTCCTTCAACGAGCCTCCGTTTTTTTCGATCACGCGGATGGAGGCCGCGTTCGTGTCGTCACAGGTGATCAGCACTGCAGTCAGTCCGAGCGCGCGAGCCAGTGGCAACGCCTGACGCAGCATCTCCGTGGCGACTCCGCGTCCCCGGAAGGAGGGCACCGTATCGTAGCCAATGTGCCCGCCTTCGACGCGAAGCGCATCGCGCATCGTTCAATTCGTGGTGAATGGAGATCCGCCCCACGAACTGTTCATCCGTCACGGCCCAGAGATGCGTCTTGGGTACCAGCGTTTCGGTTCTCCGATTCGAGTCTGCCACTTTCCTGGCCACGAACGCGGCGAAGTCCTGTTCGGCGATCTCGAGGTCGCCTCCGATCCACCAGGGAAGGCCTTCGTCTCGGAAGTCACGAAGCCCACGCAAGAAGCTCTCTCGACATCTCTCCGTGGGCGGAACCGGCTGGATCTTCATGTCAGGATTCACGCGCGCACCCTTCGTCCGGGCGTCGTTGACGCTCACCGCCCGGGCGCCCCTTGCTGGTTCTCGGGCCGGGCGGCCTCGGCGTTGGGTGTCGCGCTGGCGGCGTCGGTGGCTGCCACCACCCGCGGGAAGACCGCCATATCCACCCCGAAGCGGCGCGCGCTGGAAACCTGCGGCACCAGGAACAGGTCGGCCGCCGTCAGCTCGTCACCGACGGAGAAGCGCCCTCCCCAGCCCTCCGCGGCGATCTGCGCCAGCAGGCGCTCGCAGGCCAGAAGGCCGCGCTCGTTGAAAAAGCGCGCCCATTCGTTTTGCGCTGCAGCATCGTCGGAGTGGCGCGCCAGAATGGTCGGGTTCTGCAAGGGCTGAATGGCCGAATTCACCAGCTCGACAATCTGCCGCACGCGCGCGCGCGCCACCCGCTCGCGCGGATAGAGCGGCGGCGAGGGGACCGTCTCCTCGAGGTACTCGAGGATCGCCACCGATTCGGCCAGCCACACGCCGTCCATGTACAGCACCGGCACATGGCCGATCGGATTTCGCGCCAGGTGCTCGGGCAATCGCTGCTCGCCCGCCCGGAGATCGACCATCACCGAATCGAAAGCGATGCCCTTTTCCGCCAGCGCCCAGCGAACGCGCCAGGAGGCGGAGGAGAGCCAGAAGTGATGGAGCACAGGTCGCATCGTGGGCCTCATTCTCGCCAGATTCAAAATCAGTGACTCACCGGCCTGCGGCCGACCCGCTTTCAGGGCGCCACGGGCGTCCCGGCCGGGAGTCCGGCCGTAGCAGGGAGGGGGACCCCAGCGGCTCTGCCGATGGGGGAGGGCGGCACGCCCTCGGTTGATGGCTAGAAAGGGATGAGCGCAGCGAGTTCCTTTCTAGATGGCGTGGAAGTGCGGTGCCGCCCGCTCGGGCTGGATCGACGCAACGATCCGCCGCGCAGCCTGCGGCTCGCCGCCCGGAGCGATCACAATCCGTACGATCAAATGGCTCAGCTCACCCACCAGCGACCCGATCAGGATCGTCCCCCCGTCGGCGAGCGGGCGCTCGATGGCGTAGCCGGCGAATTCCTGCTCCCGCCTCTCCTCGGCGCCCGCCGCCTGGGGCTGCGCGAACAGATGCTCGATCCGCTCGTCGAGGGGAACGCCCTCGGGCGCCGCCTGACCCATGCTCTCCACCCGCAGATGGACATCGAGATGTACATGACCGACCGTCACCTGGGGCGGAACCGCCGCATCGGACAGCCCCACCTCGAAGTGACCCGGCACCACCGCGGTCCACCCCAGCGCCAGTGGCGCCAGCCGATCGGCGATCCGGAGCGACGGGATCCCGGTCAGCTCCCGGCCCGCCGCCAGCTCCTCGAGATGAGCCAGCAACCCGAGGTACTCCGGCGGCGCCCCCTCCGCGCCGCGCCGCAGCCCATCCAGGGCGATCGAGCGGAGCTTCTTCTGCCGTTCGGTCTTCGCCGGCCGCCAGGTGAGCTGGCTCTCGATGAGCGCGCGCGCCAGGCGGCGCTCCGCCTCCCCGTCGCGGGCGGCGCCCCACCAGGGGAAGAAGCTCTCGGCCGGCACCGCACCGCCGACGAGCCCTTCCAGCCAGCGCCGATCCCGGCGCCCGAGGGGCGTGAACACCCCGGGCGGATCGCCGGCGATGCGCAAGGCGTCGATGCCTCCCTGGAGCGGCAACCCGAACTGGAGGTGCGCGCGCTCCCCGACCCGATCGAGGAACCCGAGCGCCTCCGCCGCCGCTGCCCGGAGCGCCGCGATGTGGGCCGTCTCCAGCGCCGCGCGATCACCGCTCTCGGCGAATCCGGTCGAATCCTCGACGGTGAGGTCGACCCCGGCCTCCGCCGCGGCGGCCCGCAGCATCGCCAGCGCCGCCTCGTGATAGCCCGGCCCGCCCGGCCAGGCAGGCACCCGCGCCTCCACCGCGCGCCCGGACTCCTGCACCGCGATCGGCGGCAGCGCCGGGTGGAGCGTTGCCCACACCACCTGCCCCGCCCCGCTCACCATCCCGCCCAGGCGCTCCACCTCGGAGCAGATCGCCTCGGCGCTGCGGCGTGCGGCGTCGTGATCGCGCTCCCGCGAGAACCGGCACCGCAGGGTGATCGGCTCCATCGCGCCGGGCTACTTCTTCGCCTTCAGCTCGTCCCAGCTCCCGTCCGGGGTCGCCGCCGTCGCTGCCGGCAGGCCGAGGGTCGACCACCCCTTGTCGACCATCCGCCCCATCGCATCCGCCTGGCCGCTCCAGCCGCCGCGCATTTCGAGAAGGTTCGTGAAGCCCGCCGCCTCGAGCTGCATCGCCGCCTGCTGCGACCGACCGCCCATCTTGCAGCCGATGACCAGCTTCGCATCGCTGGCGAAGTTCGCCTGGACCACCGCGACGAACTCCGGGTTCGGCGCCATCCCGCCGGCGCCCATGTGCAGGAGCGGCGCGTTGTTCGCCCCCTCGGGATGCCCCTGGTTGTATTCCGGGACCGATCGCACATCGAGGTAGGTGTACCCGTCGCCCATCAACGTGTGGGCCTCCTCGGGCGAGATGCGCTTGACCGCCATGAATGTCTCCTGGTCGTGATTTGTGATCGGGTGAGAACCGCCGCTACGCCGTCTTGCTCCCGCAGCCGGGGCAGAACTTCGAGCCCGCGGCCATCTGCTGCCCGCAGTTCGCGCAGAACGCCTTCGCCGGCGCCAGCGTCTGCCCGCACTCGGCGCAGAACTTCCCGGCGGCGACCAGCTTGTTGCACGCCCCACACGTCACCTGCCCGGCGCCCGCAGGCGCTTGCGGAGCCTGCGGAGCCTGCGGCGGCGGATGCTGCTGCTGGTTGAACATGTTGGCCATCCCGACCCCGACCCCGAGCCCCGCCCCGGCCAGCATCCCGCCCCCGCCACCCTCGCCGCCGCCCTTGGCCATCCCCTCGCCCGCGCCCATCATCGCCTTCCCCGCCGCGAACTGCTGGTAGCCCGCCATGCCCCCCGACATCCGGATGTAGGCCGCGTCGGTGTAGAGCTTCTTCAGGTTCTTGCCATCCTCCTCGCCGATCGATATCTCGAAGTTGCCGAGCCGCACCACATCGACGCCGTACGACGCGAGGTGCTTCTTCACACCGAGGATCACGTCCTCCTCGATCTCCTCGGTGTAGGCCCCCGAGGTGACATCGAGCAGCGGCCACTTCTTCTTCACCAGCAGCTCGGCGATCCGGTCGCGGATCACCTTCAGCACCTGGTTGCGAAACCACCCCGTGAACTCGTCCTCGCTGGCGATCGCCCGGAGGCCGAAGAAGGCGATGAACTTGGTCGCGTCGTTCACCTGGATCGAGTAGTCCCCATGGACCATCGTCTCCACCGGCACCCCCGACTTGGGGTCCTCCTGCGCGCCGATCCGCCCGCCGAACTTCAGCCCGGCGATCTCGCGCATGGTGACGAACCACACCTCCGCCTTGAGGACGTTTCCGCCGGTGAACTTGTCGACGATGATGTCGAGGAACGGGATGTTCGAGGTCTCCAGGGTGTGGCGCCCCGGCCCGATCTGCCCGACCAGCGTCCCGTCCTTGTAGAAGAACGCGATCTCATCGGCCATCACCGTCAGCTGCGCCTTCATCGGGATGGTCTGATCGGGGTGCTTGTAGATCGGCAGCGCCTTGGCGCTCTCGGGACGCGCGATCGACATGTCGCGCACGCCCTGCTTCACGAAATCGAAGATTCCCATCGCCCGTGTCCTCCGTTAGTCCGCCGTTGCTTACCCTTGCGCCAAGGTGAGGCCAGGAATAATAATCGCCCGCCCGCCAAGGCACAAGCGGACACAAGCCCGCGCACGAAGGAGAGGCCCATGGCCAACGGAGAAGTGCAGGCCCAGAGGTTCCGCTGCGAAAACTGCGGCGCCGAGCTGGCCTTCGATGCCACGAGCGGCAAGCTCAAGTGCGGCCACTGCGGCTTCGTCCGCGAGGTGCCGCAGGACGGCCACCACCAGGTGGTCGAGCGCGATCTCTTCGCCGGCTTCGGGTCGGCCCCGAAGGGCCTCGGCGCGGCGGTGCGCGTCCATCGCTGTCAGGAGTGCGGCGCCAACGTCTCCTTCCAAGGCGGTGTCACGTCGACGAAGTGCGCCTTCTGCGGCTCCTCGAAGGTGCTCGATCAGGCGGAGAACGCCAACGCGATCCGCCCCGAGTCGCTGCTCCCCTTCGCCGTCGACAAGAAGACCGCCAACGCCGCCTTCGCACGCTGGCTCGGCAAGCTCTGGTTCCGCCCGGGCGATCTCAAGCACCTCGCCAAGGTGCAGGAGGTCAACGGCGTCTACGTCCCCTTCTGGACCTACGACGCGCGCGTCGACTCCCAGTGGCGCGCCGAGCGCGGTCGCCACTACTACGAGGAGGAGGAGTTCACCACCCAGGAGAACGGCCAGACCGTCGCGAAAACCCGCCGCGTGCAGCGCACCGAGTGGTCGAACGCCTGGGGCCAGCGCAAGGACGTCTACGACGACCTCCTCGTGTGCGCCTCGAAGGGCCTCCCCGACAACCTCGCCGAGCACCTGAAGACCTTCGACACGAAGCAGCTCAAGCCCTACGTCCCCGCCTACCTCGCCGGCTGGAGCGCCGAGGAGTACGCCGTCGGCCTCCAGGACGGCTGGGCCAAGGCCCAGGCGCGCATCGAGAGCGAGCAGCAGAGCCGCTGCGGCCGCGACGTCGGCGGCGATACCCACCGCAGCCTCCAGGTCCACAACGACTACAGCGCCCTCACCTACAAGCACGTCCTCCTCCCCGTGTGGATCGCCGCCTACCGCTATCAAGAAAAGGTCTACCGCTTCCTCGTCAACGGCCAGACCGGCGAGGTGGTCGGCAAGGCCCCCTGGAGCGTCTTCAAGCTCCTCCTCTTCTTCCTCTTCCTCGCCGTTGTGATCGGCACGCTGATCTACTTCGCCAGCCAGAAATCGTGAGGCCCTCGTTTTTGACTTGAGCGCCCGCCGAACCTAGACTCCGCGCCATGGCAGCAAAGATGATCCGGGTGGTCGCCGCGGTGGTCGAGCGGGACGGCCGGTACCTCATCACGCAAAGGCGCGATCAGGCGGTGCTGCCGCTGCTCTGGGAGTTCCCCGGCGGCCGCGCCGAGGAGGGCGAGCGCGACGAGGACGCCCTCAAGCGCGAGCTCCGCGAGCGCATCGACGCCGAGGCCGTGATCGGCCAGAAGCTCACCGAGAAGCACCACGTCTACGATGGCTACGCGGTCGCCCTCTGCCTCTACGCCGCCACCCTCGACGCGACCCGCCCGGTGCGCGCCCGCCGCGTGAAGGACTTCCGCTGGGTCACCTCCGACGAGTTCGAGCAGTACCCATTCCCCGACGCCGACCAGGCCACGATGGACCTCCTCCTCGGGATCAAGCGCTACGAGCCGTAGGGGACGGAGTCCCCGAAGACCCTGGGGACGCTGCTGTGCCGCCTGCGGCGGGTCGATCAGGCACAGTACGCATTCTCCGAATTCGTTGGCGCCTGAGCCACGCCACAGCTACCGTGTATTTTTCCACCGTTCGGAGGCTCCATGCGTCGCTTTCCTGCTCTCCTCGCCGCCCTTCTCCTGGCCAGCTGCGGCGGCGCCAGCGTTCCCCCGGGCGCGTCCGATCTCGGCGTCTCTGTCGGTGACGGCGCCCCACTTCCAGGCTCCGACCTCGCCGTGCCTCCCGGTTCCGATCTCGCAATGGCGGTCACCGAGGTGCTCACCCTTGGCATCGGCCCGATCCCGCTCGACGCCGGCAAGGAAAAGACCGTCTGCACCCGCTTCAAGCTCCCCACCACGACGGCGATCGATGTCATCCGCCTCGACGCCACCCTCGCCCCCGGCTCCCATCACCTCATCTTCTTCAAGTCGAAGGAGGCCACCGAGAAGAAGGAGGTCTACGAGTGCCAGCCCCTCGACATCGCGGGCGGCGACATCCCGATCTACATCGCCGAGAGCCAGGACAACAACGCGCTGCCCCTCCCTTCCGGCGCCGCCTACCACTTCGAGGCCGGCGACATGGTGAAGATCGAGGCCCACTACATCAACTCCACCGCCAAGGCGATCGTCGGCCAGGGCGACATCCGCCTCACCGTCGGCAAGGCCGCCGCATACGAGAAGGCCGACATCATGTTCTGCGGCTCGGTGAGCCCGCTCGACAAGATGTTCGGCGGCAAGGGCGTTCCCCCCGGCGCCACCACCCTGCCCCCGGCCTTCTTCAAGATGCCGCCGGGGATCAAGATGTTCGGCCTCACCACCCACCAGCACAAGCGCGGCACCCTGATGACCATCGACAAGTCGTCGAGCGCCGCCGCCGGCACCAACCTGACCATGGGCCAGCCCTACGACAACCCGCCCTTCGTCACCTGGGACGACGCCCATCTGCAAACCTTCGCCGCCGGCGAGGGCCTGCGCTGGCAGTGCCACTACCAGAACAACGGCCAGAAGACCTACATGTTCGGGCAGTCGGCCGAGGACAACGAGATGTGCTTCCTGTGGGCCTACTACTACCCCTCCGTCGGCCGCTTCATCTCGTTCGCCGACTGCTTCCGCTAGCAGTAGCGGAAGCTACAGCTTCATCAGCACCGAGCCCCAGGTGAAGCCGGCGCCGAACGCGGCGAGGCACACCAGATCGCCCTTTTGCACCTTGCCCTCGCGCCGGCAATCGTAGAGCGCCAGCGGAATCGACGCCGCCGTGGTGTTCCCGTAGCGCTGGATGTTGTTGTAGACCCTGTCGTCGGGCAGCCCGAGGATCTGCTTCTGCACGTACTCGTTGATCCGTAGATTTGCCTGATGCGGGATGAGCATCTTGAGATCGGCGAGCGGCACCCCGTTCCGCGCCAGCGCCTCGAACACCGACTCCGCCATCCTCGGCACCGCGTGCTTGAACACCTGGCGCCCCTTCATCTGCGGAAAGTGGCGCGTCTTCCCCTCCGCCACCTCGGCCGGATCGAGCTGCGGCATCTCCTTCGACGATGGATACTCGGTCCAAAGATCTTCCGCCGAGTTGCCGTCGGCGTGCAGGTGGCTGGAGATGATGTAGCTCACGTCGTCGACCGCCGGGGCATAGATCGCCGCGCCTGCTCCGTCGCCGAAGATCACCGAGACATCGCGCCCGCGCGTCGACAGATCGAGCCCGGTCGAGTGCACCTCCGCGCCGATCACCAGGATCCGGTCGTACATCCCGGTCTTGATGAACTGATCGGCGATCGAGGTCCCGTAGATGAAGCCGGTGCACTGCTGGCGGATATCGAGCACCGCCGCACCGACGGGAATCCCGAGCTTTCGCTGCAGGAACACGCCCGTGCCGGGGAACAGGTGATCGGGCGACAGCGTCGCGAAGATCACCATCTGGATGTCCTTCGGCACCATCCCCGCGTCGCTGAGCGCGCGCTTCGACGCCTCCACCGCCAGGTCCGACGAGCCGATCTTCTTGTCCCAGTCCACCCAGCGCCGCTCGCGGATCCCGGTGCGCTCCTGGATCCACTGATCCGAGGTGTCCATCCACTGCTTCAGGTCGTCGTTCTTGACCACCCGCTCGGGCACGAAGCCCCCGAGGCCCACCATGCGCGTGCGACGAAGCTCGGTTGTCATGCGCGCTACTCTACCTGTTTTAGTTCCGCGCGTCAGACTCGGGTCTCGCTGTTTTTCGGCCAAGTCTGGTTGCAATCGTCGAGACAGGGCGGCTGGTGCTAGTTTTGGTCGAAGTGGGTAGCGTGGGACTGAGTCTGAAAGCCGCGCACGGCACGGCCGGCGGGCAGTCCCGCCGTAGCAGGAAGGGAGGCTCGACGGGTGGGGGCTTGCCCCCAGGATCGAGTGGGGGGGGGTGCCCGTCGAGGGAGGGCGGCACGCACTCCCCTAGATCGACTGACTGGCTGTCGCCCTGGAAGGGCGAAAGGCCAGTCAGACGTCGAGGTTGCGCACGTTCAGGGCGTTCTGCTCGATGAACAGCCTGCGCGGCTCCACCAGCTCGCCCATCAGCATGCTGAAGACCTTCTCCGCCTCCGCCTGATCGTCGGCGTGGACCTCGAGCAGGGTGCGCTTGGTGGGATCCATCGTGGTCTCCCAGAGCTGCTCGGCGTTCATCTCACCGAGGCCCTTGTACCGCTGGATCGCCCACCCCTTGCGGCCGATCTGATCGACGTGCTGCGTGAGCTGCTCGATCCGTGCGAGCGCGATCGGCTCCGCGCTGCCGCCGGTGAGCACGTACGGCGGATCCCCGATCTGCTGCATATCGCCCCACAGCCGCGCCAGCTCGGCGTACTCCGGCGAGTCGAGGAGCGTGAAGTCGATCACCGTCTGCTTGCGCGCGCCGCCGAGGCGGGTCGGGCACACCACCTTGAAGCCACCGTGCTCCGCATCGGGCAGCACCTCGAACTTCACATCCGCCAGCTCGGGGGCGAAGCGGTCGACGTAGCCCTGCATCCGGACCAGCGCCTGTGCCGCCGCTGTGGCGTCCTGCAGCTCGCCCTTGCCGAGCCCGGACGCCTTCATCAGCGCATCGATGATCCGCGCATCGCCCTTGCGATCCATCTGCTGCAAGATCTTCGAGTAGCGCATGCTCCGCTCCGCCAGCGCGCGCAGCTCCTTGCCCTCGAAGCGAGCCCCCGACGGGGTGGTCAGCGTGAGCTCGCGCGTCGCGCGATCGATGAGGAAGTCCTCCAGCTGCTGCTCGTTCTTGATGTAGCGCTCGTCCTTCGCCTTCTTCACCTTGAACAGCGGCGGCTGGGCGATGAACAGGTAGCGGTTGTGGATGATCTCCGGATACTGCCGGTAGAAGAAGGTCAGGAGCAGCGTGCGGATGTGGCTCCCGTCGACGTCGGCGTCGGTCATGATGATGATTTTGTGGTAGCGCAGCTTGGCGAGATCCTTGTCCTCGCCGACCCCGCAGCCGAGCGCCGTGATCAGCGTCGCGATCTCCTGCGACGACAGCATCTTGTCGAGCCGCGCCTTCTCGACGTTCAAGATCTTGCCCTTGAGCGGCAGGATCGCCTGGTTCTTGCGATCGCGCCCCTGCTTGGCCGACCCGCCTGCCGAGTCGCCCTCGACGATGAACAGCTCTGCGAACTGCGGGTCGCGCTCCTGGCAGTCGGCGAGCTTGCCGGGCAGCGACATCCCGTCGAGCACGCCCTTCCGCTGCACCAGATCGCGCGCCTTCCGCGCCGCCTCGCGCGCGCGCGCCGAGAGCAGGCACTTGGCGACGATCAGCTTCGCCTCGCGCGGATGCTCCTCGAGCCACGATCCGAGCTTCTCGTTCAGCACCTGGGCAACGATCCCCGCCACCTCCGACGACACCAGCTTGTCCTTCGGCTGGTTCGAGAACTTCGGATCGGGGTGCTTGATCGACACGATCGCCGCCAGCCCCTCCTGCAGGTCGCCACCGGTCAGCCCCTGCTTGAGATCCTTGGTGAGGCTCTTCTCCGTCGCGTAGGCGTTGATGGTGCGGGTGAGCGCGGTGCGAAACCCGGTCAGGTGCGCCCCGCCGTCCTTGTTCTTGATGTTGTTGGTGAAGCAGAAGACGTTCTCCGAGTAGGAGTCGTTCCACTGGATCGCCACCTCGACCCCGATCTCCCACTCGGGATGATCCGGGTGGCGCTCGGCGCCCGCGACGAAGATCGGCTTGTCGTTGATCTTCTCCTTGTTCTCGTTGAGATCCTCGACGAACGAGGCGATCCCGCCAGCGCTGGCGAAGTCGACCTTCCGGACGCCTTTGCCTTCAATCTGAGGCCGCTCGTCGGTGAGGCAAATCGAGAGCCCGCGGTTCAGGTAGGACAGCTCGCGCATGCGCTGCGCCAGCGTGTCGAACGAGAAGTCGATGGTGCGGAAGATCTGCGCGTCGGCCTTGAAGCTCACCGAGGTGCCCGAGCGATCGGTCCGCCCCATCTCCTTGAACTCGGTCGCCGGATCGCCGCGCCGGTACTCCTGGTAGTAGACCCGCCCGTTGCGTCGGATCTCGAGCTTGAGCAGCTCCGAGAGAGCGTTCACCACCGAGACCCCGACGCCGTGCAGCCCGCCCGACACCTGGTAGCTCGCCTTGTCGAACTTCCCGCCGGCGTGGAGCACGGTCATGATCACTTCCGGCGCGGGGCGGTGCTCCGTCGGGTGCATATCGACCGGCATGCCGCGCCCGTTGTCGGAGACGGTGACCGAGTTGTCGAAATGGATCGTGACATCGATGTGCGTGCAGTAGCCGGCGAGGGCCTCGTCGACCGAGTTGTCGACCACCTCGTACACCATGTGGTGCAGGCCGGTGCCGTCGTCGGTGTCGCCGATGTACATGCCGGGGCGCTTGCGCACCGCCTCGAGCCCCTTCAACACCTGGATGCTCTCGGCCGTGTACTGCGCGGACCCCGGCGAAAGGGTCTCGCCTGGTTCCAGCTCACTCATGGAAAGTGTTTCGCTCCCTTTGCTCTCCGAGCTTCTGCTGCGCGTCGGCGATTGCCGACGGGGCTCGGACGAAGGAGAAAATCCGGGCGCCCATGGTCTATCACGGAACCGGGGTGCGGCAAAGCGAAATCGGCCGAAGAATGTCTGTGTAACTAATTGAAATAAAATAACTTATCAGGATCGTGCGATCGTTCCTGCGGTCACTCGAAAATCGCACCGAGCACCGGGATCGGGGTGCAACAGGACGTGCGCGGGGTGGGTGGTGGTGATGAACACCTGACAGCGAACTTCACGAAGAAAAGCGAACAGATCGGCGTTGCGCGCCTCGTCTAGCTCGGAGGAGACATCGTCGAGCAGGAGGATCGGCGCATCGCCGAGCACCTCGTCGAGCTGCTCGATCTCGGCGATCTTCAGCGCCAGCACCAGCGCCCGGAGCTGTCCCTGCGAGCCGTACAGCCCCGCCGGCCGCCCGTCGAGGGTGAGCTCGAGATCGTCGGCGTGCGGTCCCGCCGAGGTGAAGCCGCGCGCGAAGTCCTTTCTGCGGTCGGCGCGGAGAGCGGCAGAGAGCTCGGCGGCCAGCTCCCCGTCGCTGCCCTGCTGGCGGGTGCGGTAACCGATGCAAAGGGGCAGGCCGCTCTTCGTGATGCGTTCGAAGGCCACCGCGACGCGGGGTGCGAGCGCTCCGAGATAGCGCCGACGGCGGGCGACGATCGCCGCACCCGCCGCGGCCAGCTGCGCATCGTAGACCTCGAGCAGGTCGTCGAGGCGCGCAGCGTCCGGGGTACGCAGGAGGGCGTTCCGCGACTTGAGCAGGCGCGCGTAGGTCTGCGCCTCGCGGAGCAGGGCCGGCTCGGCGTTCCACACCGCGCGATCGAGGAAGCGCCGCCTCTCCCCGGGGGCGCCGCGCGGGAGCTGCAGGTCATCGGGGGCGAACAGCACCACGTTGAAGCCGCCGAAGTAGTCGGCCGTCGCCCGCACCGATTTCCCGTCGACGCGGGCCACCTTGCGCGCAGGCTGGGTGGCGATCTCCACCTCGTAAAGCCGCTCCAGCCCACTCCGCTCCACGCGCGCCCTGGCCCGCGCAAAGGTGGCGCCGAAGCGGACCATCTCCTCCACCCGCGAGGCGCGAAACGAGGTCAGCGTACCGACGAGAAAGATCGCTTCGAGGAGGTTGGTCTTGCCCTGGCCGTTGTCGCCGTGGAAGACATTGCAGCGCGGATGCGGCACGACGAGCGCCCCCGCGACGTTGCGAAAATCGGCCAGCTCGACGGCGAGGAGCCTCACCGGGCGCGAAGAGAGCCCGAGGGCCCGATCAGATCCGCATCGGCATGATCACGCCGAGGTAGTCGCCGCCATCGATCGGCCGGACCACTCCGGGATCGAGCTCGTTGCCCAGCTCGAGGCGCACGCGCTGGGTCTCGATCTCCCCGAGCACGTCGATGAAGTAGCGCGCGTTGAACCCGACCGTGAGCGCCGGCCCGTCGTAGTCCGCGTCGAGCTCCTCGCGACCGTCGCCGAGATCGGGGTTGTCGGAGGCCACCCGGAGGAGCCCCTTTTCGAGGGTGAACTTGATCCCCCAGGTCTTGTCCGACGACATCAGCGAGATGCGCTTCAGCGCCTCCAGGAAGGCGATTCGGTCGAGGCCGCACAGCTTGTCGTGCTCCTTCGGGATCACCTGCTCGAACGGCGGGAACTGCGCCTCGATCAGCTTCACCGAGACCGCGATCCGCCCGTTGCGAACGAAGGCGTGGCCCTGCTGGAACCCGAGCTCGATCTCGCCGCTCACCCCTTCCAGCACGCGCCGGATCTCCATCAGCCCCTTGCGCGGGATGATCACCCCCTGCGGGATCTCCGGGCCGCCGGGCAGCGGACGCTCGATCTTGGAGAGACGATGCCCGTCGGTGGAGACCATCCGCGCGCGCGCCTTGTCGCCCTTGCCGTCGCACTCGAAGAGCACGCCGTTCAGGTGGTAGCGCGTCTCGTCGCTGGAGATGGAGAAGAACGTCTTGGCGATCAGGTCGCGGAGGATCCCCGCGTCCACCTTGGAGAACGTCACCTCGCGATGGTTCGGCACCTTCGGGTAGTCGCGATCGGCCATCCCGACCATCCGGTAGTCCACCTTGCCCGCCTTGATCTCGGCGTAGTGGTTCTCCCCGCGCTTGAGCGAGAGCTCCTCGCCCGGGAGCTGCTTCACGATATCGTGGAGCTGCTTGGCCCCGAGGGTGAGGCCGCCCTCCTTCTCCACTTTCGCCGGCAGCTCCGCGGTCACCGTGACATTCAGGTCGGTGGCGGCGAGGAAGACCTTGTCCCGCCCATCGGTGCGCAGGAGAACGTTGGCGAGGATCGGCATGGTCGACTTGCGATCCGCCACGCCCTGTGCGAGGGCGAGTCCAGCGAGGAACGCGTTCTTCTCGATCTTGATCTCCATCGGCTGCTCCCGTCGTTCGTCGTTTCGTTTCGTGGTTGAAAGAGAACGGTGTCCCCAGTGCTCTTTCTCTTCATGGATCTATTAAATAAAAGAAAGGATCCGGAATAGGCCCTGTGAAGATCTGGATAACCGGCCTACTGCCTTCGGATGATTGAAGATCCGCTGTGAATCGATCCGTGGATCCTTTGCCCGAGAGCACCGATCTTACCCACAGACCCGCTTCTCCCCAGACCGTCCACACCCGATCGCACAGCGCCTTCCACAGGCACCGACATACCACCCCGGATCCGCCGCTTCAAGCACGAACACATAGGGTCACCCATCGTCACTCTCCGACGAGATCGTCTCCCTCTCTCGCCAGCGGGAGAGGGTCGGGGTGAGGGCGGAGGGCGGAGGGTGGAGTCGCGAGGTGACTACTGCGTTAGGCGGCGTTCGATCTCTTCCACGGAGTGGCGGATCTTCGGGTCCTTCGTGAGCAGGTCAGTGATCTTGCGGCAAGCGGAGAGCACCGTCGTGTGATCCTTGCCGCCGAACTTCGAGCCCAGCTCGGGGTAGCTCGACTTGACCAGCTTGCGCGCGAGGTACATCGCGATCTGGCGCGGGCGGGCGATCGCCTGATGGCGGTGATGCGACTTCAGATCGACCAGCTTGACGTTGAAGAAGTTCGCCACCTCCTTCTGCACCGCCTCGACGGTGAGCGAGTAGGCGGTCTGGCTGAGGAAGTTCTTCAGCGTCTCCTTGGCGAAGTCGATCGTGATCGGCTGGTTCTGGAGATGCGAGAAGGCCGCGACCCGGATCAGCAGCCCTTCCAGCTCGCGCACGTTCGACTTGATGTGGGTCGCCAGGAAGTGCGCCACCTCGTGCGGAAGATCGATCTTGTCCGACTCCGCCTTCTTCTGGATGATCGCGATCCGCGTCTCCAGGTCCGGAGGGTGGATGTCGGCCACCAGGCCCCACTGGAAGCGCGACTTGATCCGCTCCTCGAGGTCGGGGATCTCGTGGGGGTACTTGTCGGCGCTGACCACGATCTGCCGGTGCGACTCGTAGAGCGAGTTGAAGGTGTGGAAGAACTCGTCCTGCGTGCGGTCCTTGCCGGCCAGGAACTGGATGTCGTCCATCAGCAGCACGTCGCAGTGCTCGCGGTAGCGACGGCGGAACTCGTCGATCCGGTTCGAGCGCAGCGAGTTGACGTACTCGTTCATGAACGCCTCGGCGTTCAGGTAGCAGATGTTCCACGACGGCTGCGAGAGGTGGATCGCGTGGCCGATCGCCTGGAGGAGGTGGGTCTTGCCGAGGCCGACGCCGCCGTAGACGAACAGCGGGTTGTAGCGGCCGGCGGGCAGCTCGGCGACCGCCCGCGCCGCGGCATGGGCGAGCTGGTTCGACGGCCCGACGACGAACAGGTCGAACTTGTACTTCGCCAGAAGACGGTGCGCGGCCGCCGGGGCCTCCGCGGCCGCCGGGATCGCCGGAGCCGCGGGCGGCGCGACCGGGGTCCCTTCCGCCTCCGCGGCTGCCACGGCGCCCTCGGGCGCGGTCTCCTCGTCGATCTCGATCACCACGCGGTACTCGTGGGCGGTCTGGCTGCGGATCTCCGCGACCATCGTCTCCAGGTAGTTGTCCTCGAACCACTCCTTGATGTAGCGGTTCGGCGCCCGCAGCAGGATGCGATCACCCTCCACCGCAGCGCACTGGATCGGCTTGAACCACATGTCGAAGTTGTGGCGCTTGATCTTCGACTCGATGGAGCTGAGCGCGGATTCCCAGATGGCGGACATGCGTCCCCTTCGAGAAGCGACAAAGATATCCACAAGCTATCCACCTCTGTGGATAACCAACCGTGCAAAAAAACACTCACACTGTCAGACAGTTGCCATCAAGAAGAGCAACCCGCTCCGGTTGCCAATGGCAGTTAAGAAGGTGCAGCAAGAGGGTGCAGCAAGACGTCCCAAGACCCGACCAGAAAAACGACCCATTGGGACCCAGCATCCATCCCCTCGACGTCGCTGTTTCTAGCAAACGCTCCTTCGCTGTGGCAAGCGGAAAAGCGACGGCACGCAGATCCAGCGCGAACCATTCAGGAAAAAGCTGCGCCCCGAAAAATAAGCGCGGCGACAGATCACGCGACGCGGTGCGACATGACCGCGAACTACATGAAACGATGTTGGAAATAGTGGCGCCGAGGCGCGTCGCCGCATGGGACGTGGGTTTGCGCGATCTGCGCGCCGCGAAACCGCATGGCCCGGGCGCTTCCCCCGCTGCTCGCCGTCCGGCGATGGCAACGACGACGGCGGCGGCGGCGGAACGGCGACGATCACCCTCCAACTCCCGGGGTGCTCAACAGCGGAGGGGGCCCTCTTGCTGGCTCTTGCTCGTCACGTAGTCGTAGTCGTAGTCGTAGTCGTAGTCGTCCCGTCCGCAGCGACGGCAATCGAACTTCCTCCCGCAACAAATTCCTCCTGCCAACCGACCACCCTGGCCACAAAGGAGGATGCCCATGCTGGCCTACCAGAAGCTCGACGTCACAGGCCAT
>SHYY01000115.1 GCA_009692555.1 Myxococcales bacterium | reverse complement strand
GAACTCGATGGCGCGGCGATAGACGTCGAGCTTCTGGTCGGCCAGCAGGGGCATCCTCCTTTGAGGCCAGGGGGGTCGGTTGGCAGGAGGAATTTGTTGCGGGAGGAAGTTCGATTGCCATCGCTGCGGACGGGACGACTACGACTACGACTACGACTACGTGACGAGCAAGAGCCAGCAAGAGGGTCCCCTCCGCTGTTAAGCACCCCCGCGTCCACTGGCCGGCGCCGCCCCACCCGGCATGAAGGCTGTTGGCTGTCGTCTCTGCCGGTGGTATTTCATCGCCATGTTCAAGCCTGCCGCCGCCCCCTCCCCCGACCTCGCCCGGCTCGCCGTCAACACCATCAAGTTCCTCTCGATCGACGCGATCGAGAAGGCCAACAGCGGCCATCCCGGCCTGCCGATGGGCGCCGCCGACTACGCCTTCATCCTCTGGTCGCGCTACCTGAAACACGATCCGCGCGATCCCCACTGGCCCGATCGCGACCGCTTCGTCCTCTCGGCCGGCCACGGCTCGATGCTCCTCTACTCGCTCCTCCACCTCGCCGGCTACGACCTCACCGTCGACGATCTCAAGAACTTTCGCCAGTGGGGCTCACGTACGCCGGGCCACCCCGAGGCCCACCTCACCCCGGGCGTCGAGTGCACCACGGGCCCGCTCGGGCAGGGCTTCGCCAACGGTGTCGGCATGGCGCTCGCCGCGAAGATGGCGGAGGCGCGTCTGCCGGGCCTGTTCAATCACCGCATCTGGGGCATCGTCTCCGACGGCGATCTCATGGAGGGGGTGGCCTCGGAGGCGGCGTCCCTGGCCGGCCACCTCGGGCTCGGGAACCTCAAGTACCTCTACGACGACAACAAGATCACCCTCGACGGCAACCTCGACGAATCGATGAGCGAGGACGTGGCGCAGCGCTTCCAGGCCTACGGCTGGCGCACCCTCGCCATCGACGGCCACGACCACGCCGAGATCGCCGCCGCCCTCGACGCCGCGTGCGACGAGCACGACCGCCCGACGCTGATCCTCTGCCGCACCCACATCGGGAACGGCGCGCCGAACAAGCACGACACCCACAAGGTCCACGGCGAACCGCTCGGCAAGGCCGAGACCGAGGCCACCAAGCGCGCCAACGGCTGGCCGGTCGACTCGCCCTTCCACGTCCCCGACGAGGTGCGTGCGCTGTGGGCCGGGCGCGCCGAAGAATTGGTGCAAATGCACCAGGAATGGCGCACGCACGAGACGCGCTGGATCGCCTCGCACCCGAACCTGGTGGACCTCTACCGCGCGCTGTCGTCGAAGAGCGCGCCGAAGGACCTCCTCGCCCAGCTCGCCGCCGCCGCTCCCGCCGAGCTGGACGCCACCCGCGGGCTGGCCGGAGCGATCCTCCAGCGCGCCGCCGCCCTGGTGCCCTCGCTCGTCGGTGGCGACGCCGATCTCGGCGGCTCGACCAAGACCCCGCTCAAGGGCTCGGCGAAGGTCCTGCGCGGCGAGTTCGCGGGCAAGAACCTCCGCTTCGGGATCCGCGAGCACGCCATGACCGCGCTTTGCAACGGCATGGCGCTCTACGGGATGTTCATCCCCTTCGGCGCCACCTTCCTCACCTTCAGCGACTACAGCCGCCCTGCCCTGCGGCTCGCGGCGCTCTCCGATCTGCAGAACATCCAGGTCTTCACCCACGACTCGGTGTTCCTCGGCGAGGACGGGCCGACCCACCAGTCGGTGGAGCACATCGCGGCGCTCCGGATGATCCCGAACCTCGACCTCTGGCGCCCCGCCGACGGACGGGAGTGCGCGGCGGCCTGGGCGGCGGCGATCGAGCGACGGAACGGCCCGACGCTCCTGGTCCTGTCGCGGCAGAAGGTATCGGCCACCCCGGCCACAGCGACGGCTTCGGAGGCGGCGCGCGGCGGCTACGTCCTGCTCCGCGAGGAGGGCGGACCGCCCGATCTCACGTTCCTCGCCACCGGCAGCGAGGTCGGCGTGGCGCTCGAGGCGGCGAAGATCCTCGACGGTGAGGGGCGCCGCGTGCGGGTCGTCTCCCTCCCCTGCCTGGAGGTGTTCCGCCGCCAGGACGTCGCCTATCAGGCCACGGTGCTGCCGCGCGAAGGGCGCCGGATCTCGATCGAGGCCGGCCGCACCGATGCCTGGCGCGGCTGGGTGGGCGAGGGGGGCCTCACGATCGGCGTCGACCGCTTTGGTGCATCTGCACCAGCCCAGGTGATCGCCAAAGAGTTCGGCCTGACCGCCCCGCAGGTGGCCGACCGCGCCCGCACCCTCCTTGGCTAGCGACGGGGAGTCCATGGATCCCGACGAGGTGTACCGCTCGCTGGCCGCCGCGCTCCGCCGCGCCAATGATGCAACCGCAAAAAACGAGCGCGACATCGCCGGCCTCCACGCGCTGGTCGACCAGCTGGTCTACCTGCTCTCCCGGCGCGGCGAGCTCGCCCCCGGTCACAAGAAGGCGCTGGAGCGGATCCGCGAGCAGGCCGCGCGCGATGTGCGCCCCAAGGTGCGCCTCCGCATGTACGTCGACAAGTACCAGGTCCCGGGCGGCGACATCGACTGCGAGGCGCGCCTCCCGCTCTGCCACGGCCGCTGCTGCGCCTTCTCCTTCGAGCTGACCACCCAGGATCTCGACGAGGGCAAGGTGCGCTGGGAGGTCCTGGAGCCCTACCTCATCCGCCACGAGCCCGATGGCTACTGCACCCACATCGAGCGCGGCAGCCTCGGCTGCTCCATCTACCACGATCGACCCGCGGCCTGCCGTGGCTTCGACTGCCGAGGCGACGCCCGCGTCTGGATCGACTTCGAGAACCGCATCCCCGCGCCGATGCCCGACGGACTCGTTCGTCCCCGGCCTGGAAGCCTGTTGGGGTAATGCACCTACTGCTCCAGGTATTCCCGCTCCGTCGCTCCGGCTCGTGCAGGCTGCATCTTGCAGAGCATGTCCTGGCCACCGAATCGGGTCCACGGCGGGCTTGCGCCGGGGGAGCGCCGCCGTAACCTTTCGCACCCGCAGATCGGGTGCTAGCATCGGCGCTGCTCCGCAAGCCAAATCGAGGAATCCATCACCATGTTCTTCAAGAACGACGACTCGAAGAAGAAGCCCGCGCACATCCTGCCGCTCCTCCCGCTCCGCGACATCATCGTCTTCCCGCACATGGTCGTGCCGCTGTTCGTCGGGCGGCAAAAGTCGATCAACGCGCTCGACAAGGCGATGAGCGAGGAGAAGGAGATCATCCTCGCCGCGCAAAAAAAGGCGAAGACGAACGAGCCCGCCCCCGACGACATCTTCCCCGTCGGCACCGTCGGTACGATCATCCAGCTTCTCCGCCTCCCCGACGGCACGGTCAAGGTACTGGTCGAGGGCAAGCGGCGCGTCAAGATCACCCGCTTCCTGTCGCAGGAGGAGCACTTCCTGGTCGAGGCGCAGGACATCGCGGAACCCCAGGAGCGGGGCGTGGAGGTCGAGGCGCTGATGCGCTCGGTGCACGGCACCTTCGAGAACTACGTCAAGCTGAACAAGCGCATCCCGCCCGAGATGCTGATCTCGGTGCAGACCATCGATGACCCGGCGCGCCTCAGCGACACGATCGTCGCCGCGCTCACCTTGAAGCTCGCCGACAAGCAGGCGCTGCTGGAGATGGAATCGCCCTCGCGGCGGCTGGAGCGGCTCTACGAGCTGATGCAGGCGGAGATCGAGATCCTGCAGGTCGAGAAGAAGATCCGCACGCGGGTCAAGAAGCAGATGGAGAAGACGCAGAAGGAGTACTACCTCAACGAGCAGATGCAGGCGATCCAGAAGGAGCTCGGCGACCGCGACGAGTTCAAGAACGAGATCCAGGAGCTCGAGGAGAAGATCAAGAACAAGAAGATGTCGAAGGAGGCCCATCTCAAGGTCAAGAAGGAGCTGAAGAAGCTCAAGATGATGAGCCCGATGAGCGCCGAGGCCACGGTGGTGCGGAACTACATCGACTGGGTGATCTCGCTGCCGTGGGAGGAGCGCACCCAGGACAAGCTCGACGTGGTCGAGGCGGAGAAGATCCTCGAGGAGGATCACTTCGGCTTGAAGAAGGTGAAGGAGCGGATCCTGGAGTACCTCGCGGTGCAGGCGCTGGTGCAGAAGCTGAAGGGGCCGATCCTCTGCCTCGTCGGTCCGCCCGGCGTCGGCAAGACCTCGCTCGCCAAGTCGATCGCTCGCTCCACCGGCCGGCGCTTCGTGCGGCTCAGCCTCGGCGGCGTCCGCGACGAGGCGGAGATCCGCGGCCACCGCCGGACCTACATCGGCGCGTTGCCGGGGAAAATCATCCACTCGCTGAAGAAGGCCGGATCGAACAACCCGGTGTTCCTGCTCGACGAGGTGGACAAGATGTCCACCGACTTCCGAGGCGACCCGTCGGCGGCGCTGCTCGAGGTGCTCGACCCCGAGCAGAACAACACCTTCAACGATCACTACCTCGACCTCGACTACGACCTCAGCGACGTGATGTTCATAACCACCGCCAACAGCCTGCACTCCATCCCGGTGCCGCTGCAGGATCGCATGGAGATCATCCAGCTCCCCGGCTACACCGAGTGGGAGAAGCTGGCGATCGCCGAGAAGTGGCTGGTCCCGAAGCAGAAGGAGGCCAACGGGATCGCCGACATCGACATCGAGTTCGGCGACATGGCGATCCGCACCATCATCCATCACTACACCAAGGAGGCCGGCGTGCGCTCGCTGGAGCGCGAGATCTCGACGGTGTGCCGCAAGGTCGCCAAGGACGTGGTCAAGCTCGGTGAGAAGAAGAAGGGCGCCGAGTTCCGGATCACCGCGCGCAACGTCCCGAAGTTCCTCGGCCCGCACAAGTTCCGCTCCAACCGCAAGGAGGAGAAGGACGAGATCGGGCTCTGCAACGGCCTCGCGGTGACCATGCACGGCGGCGATCTCCTCGCCAGCGAGGTGACCGTGCTGCCGGGCAAGGGCAAGCTGGTGCTCACCGGCAAGCTGGGCGAGGTGATGCAGGAGTCGGCGCAGGCCGCGATGTCGTACGTGCGCTCGCGGGCGCAGGTGTTCGGCCTCGACCGCGACTTCTATCAGAAGATCGATATCCACGTGCACTTCCCCGAGGGCGGCATCCCGAAGGACGGACCGTCGGCGGGGATCACCATGGCGACCGCGCTGGTGTCGGCGCTCCTGCGGATCCCGGTGCGGCGCGATATCGCGATGACCGGCGAGATCACCCTGCGCGGGCGCGTGCTCCCGATCGGCGGCCTGAAGGACAAGATCCTCGCCGCCCACCGCGCCGACATCCTCACGGTGATCATCCCGAAGGAGAACCAGAAAGACCTCAAGGACATCCCGAAGCACGTCCTGAAGGTGATGAAGATCATCGCCGTCGAGCAGGTGGACGACGTCCTCCGCAACGCGCTGGCGCTCGAAGATCCCGCGAAGTTCCTGACCGGCCCCACGCGCTCCATCGACTGGCGCGAGATCGTCAAGGACGTGCGCCCGGAGGTCGTGACAGCGCCCCAGCCCCAGCCGCTACCGCACCACTAGCTATAGCCAGGAAACCTCACCCGCCCGTCGGCGCCTGATGGATCGGCAGGGCGGAGTGCGGTAGATTTCCAGAATGCACCCCGCGATCAGGCTCACCGGCGAGGATCCCGCCGCGGCGCCTTCTCCTGGTAGCAAGGTGGGAGCCCGCCCCGAGGACGAGCGCGTCACGATCCACGGCGTCTCCTGGCAGGAGTACGTGGCGGTGCGCGAGGTGCTCGACCACATCCCCGGCCTGCGCATGACCTACCTCTACGGCTCCCTGGAGATCATGAGCCCATCGTATCCGCACGAGGAGTGGAAGAAGCGCATCGCCGGGCTGATCGAGATCTATCGGCTGGAGCGCGATGTCGATCTCACCGGCGCCGGATCGATGACCTTCAAGAGGGAGGCGCGCGAGCGCGGCGCCGAGCCCGACGAGTGCTACTTCCTCACCCACCCGCCAAATCTAGATCGGCCGGATATCGCGATCGAAATCGTGCTCACCAGCGGCGGCATCGACAAGCTGGCGGTCCATCGCGGTTTCCATACGCCTGAAGTGTGGTTCTGGAGGGACATGGCATTCTGGATCTACTGCCTCTCCGGCGAGGGTTACGCGCTCTGCGAGCGGAGCGGGTTGCTGCCCGAGATCGACTTCAAGGAGCTGGCCACTTTCGTCCTCTCTCCGCTCAGCCAGACCGGCGCCGTGCGCGCCTATCGCGATCTTCTCCGCTCGCGCTGAGCCCTCACCGACGCTCGAAGTCCTCCCGCACCCTCAGAACCACAACGTCGGTACGGGGTACCGCGCGATCTCGGGATCGGGGGTGACCAGCGTCAGGCCCCCCACGATCGCCTGGCAGATCAGCATCCGATCGAAGGGATCCCGGTGCAGCCGCGGCAAGAGGGTGAGATGCAGCGCCGCGGCTTCGTCGAGCGGCAGCGGCTCGATGCGTCGCGCCTTGCGCTGGGCCGGAACGTAGCGCGCAGGAGGCTCGGGGAGCGGGAGCCTGCCGAGCGCGTGCTTCACGCCGATCTCCCACGCCGACACGGCGCTGAGAAACACGTCGTTGGCGGGATCGGAGAGGGCTGCGCGCGCCGGCGGGGAGAGCGGCTCGCCGCCCTCGATCCACCAGAGGAACGTGGAGGTGTCGAGGAGCAGCCTCACGTCGTCTCGCCCTCGAAGCCGGCGATCACCTCCTCGGGCAGCGGCTCGAAAAAGCGCGGCGAGAGCTTGAACCGCGGGTCGGCCAGATTCATCGGGCGGCGCGTCTTCCGGCGGCGGGGCAGCGCCCGGATCTCGGCGATCGGCTGGTTCCTGCGGCACAGGACGATCACGTCTTCGTCGCCCTTCTCGAGGCGCTCGAGGTGTCGCGACAGATGCGTCTTGGCCTCGTGGACGTTCAACCTGATCATGGTTCAAGAGTGAACCAGGTAGTGAACCACGTCAACGGCGGGAGCGCGGGGGCGTCAGGGCCTGGCGTGTGCCTTCAGCCAGTCGTAGAGGAGACCCGGCGCCGAGGGGGTGAGCCGCGGGATGTGCGCGCCGCCGACGACGGTCCACAGCTCGGCCGCGCCGCCCGGCTTGCACCCCGGCCAGCGCTCGACGGTGGTCTCGCTCCCCGCCAGCATGCCATCGAGATTGATCGCGGGATCCTTCTCGGCGGCGGCGCCGCAGCCGTTGCGATCGACCCACACCTGGATGGTGGCGTGCGCCGAGCCGACCAGCGGTCCGTTGCCGCCCAGCGTCTTGCCGCCCTTGTAGGGGACGTTGGGGTCGGCGTCGCCGTGGACCTCGAGCACCGCCACCGGTTGCGTGGGCTGGCACTTCGCCTGGTCGTTGTACTGCGCGCCGGAGAGGCTGACCACGGCGGCGATCCGCGACGACAGATCGCACGCCAGGCGGTGCGCCATCATGCCGCCGTTCGAGAGGCCGATCACGAACACCTGCTTCGGATCGACGTTGTACTTCTCGCTCATGTCACTGATCACCGCGCCCAGGTAGGCCACGTCGTCGGGCGTCGGCGAGCTGAGCTGGCAGCAGACGTCGTTGGCGTTCCAGTAGCCACCCTGGAAGCCCGTCGGCGTCCCATCGGGGTAGGCGAGCAGGAAGCCGCGCGACTCGGCCAGCAACATGAACCCGAGGCCCGCCGCGAGGTTCTCGCCGGTGTCGCCGAGGCCGTGCAGCGCGAGCACCAGCGGGGTCGCCTTCGCCGGGTCGTAGCTCTTCGGCACCTTCGACGAATAGGGCCGCAGGGCGACGATCTGGTGATCCCATGCGAGGTCGGGAGGGAGGGTCATGTCGACGAGCATCGCGAGATCGGGCTCGGCCGCGGGCGGACTGTTCTTGCACCCGGGGAGCAGCATCAGCGACGCGAGGAGCCAATGGGCGCGCATTCTAGTTCCCCCTCCGGTGACTCTTCACCGACGCGATCCGCGCCAGCAGGAGCTCGCGGATCAGCTTGAGCTCGCGCGGCATCGCCGCCCCGAGCTTCTCGAAGAACGGCCCGTAGGACTCGATCTCCACCTGCCACTCGTCGAGGTTGATGTTGGTGGCCTCGTCGACGCGGTCGTGCGAGATGTCGAGCCCCGAGAGTTCGAGGTCGCCCGCCTTGGGCACCCACCCGAAGAGCGTCTCCTGCCCGCCCTTGCGCCCATGCACCTTGTCGATGATCCAGTGCAGCACGCGCATGTTCTCGCCGAAGCCGGGCCAGAGGAACTCGCCGGCCGCATCCCGCCGGAACCAGTTGACCATGAAGATGCGCGGCGGGTAGGCGATGCGCGCCTGCATGTCGAGCCAGTGCTGGAAGTAGCGCCCCATGTTGTAGCCGCAGAAGGGGAGCATCGCGAAGGGGTCGCGCCGCACCTCGCCGGTCGCCCCGATCGCCGCCGCGGTGGTCTCGGAGCCGAGGGTGGCGCCGTAGAACACGCCGTGCGCCCAGTTGAACGCCTGCATCACCAGCGGCACGGTGGTCGCGCGCCGGCCGCCGAAGATGATCGCCGAGATCGGCACGCCGGTCGGATCGTCGGCGACGTGCGAGAGCACCGGGTTGTTGCGCATCGGCGAGGTGAAGCGCGAGTTGGCGTGCGCCGCCTTCTCCTTCGAGCCGCGCTTCCAGGCGTTGCCCTTCCAGTCGGTGAGCTCCTCGGGGACCTCGCCGTCCATCCCCTCCCACCACACGTCGCCGTCCTTCTTCAGCGCGACGTTGGTGAAGATGGTGTCCTTCGAGACCATCTTCATCGCGTTCGGGTTGGACTTGAAGTTGGTGCCGGGCGCGACGCCGAAGTAGCCCGCCTCGGGGTTGATCGCGTAGAGCCGTCCGTCGTCGCCCACGCGCATCCAGGCGATGTCGTCACCGACGGTGCGGATCTTCCAGCCCTTGAAGCGCGCCGGCGGGATCATCATCGCGAAGTTGGTCTTGCCGCAGGCGCTCGGGAAGGCCGCCGCGACGTAGGTGGTCTCGCCGGTGGGGCTCTCCACCCCGAGGATCAGCATGTGCTCGGCGAACCACCCCTCGTCGCGCGCCGCCACCGAGGCGATCCGCAGCGCGAGGCACTTCTTGCCGAGGAGCGCGTTGCCGCCGTAGCCCGATCCGTAGGACCAGATCGCCCGTTCCTCCGGAAAGTGCACAATGTATTTTTTCTCGATCGGGGCGCACGGCCAGGCGACGTCCTTCTCGCCGGGGGCGCGCGGCGCGCCGATCGAGTGCAGGCAGGGAACGAAGTCCCTGTCGCCCAGCTCGTCGAGCACGCGCCGGCCCATGCGGGTCATGTTCTGCATGCTGATCGCGGCGTAGGCCGAGTCGCTGAGCTGCACGCCGATCTTCGCCACCGGCGAGCCGAGCGGCCCCATCGAGAAGGGGATGACGTACATCGTGCGCCCGGCCATGCAGCCCGCGTAGAGGCCGGTGAGCGTCTTCTTGATCGCGTCGGGGTCGACCCAGTTGTTGGTCGGGCCGGCCTCGTCGCGGGTGCGCGAGCAGATGAAGGTGCGGTCCTCGACGCGGGCGACGTCGCTCGGATGGGAGCGGAAGAGGAGGCAGTTGGGGCGCTTCTTCTCGTCGAGCTGGATCGCGGAGCCGCCCGCGACGAGCTGTCCGCAGAGCGCGCGGAACTCCTCGGCCGAGCCGTCGCACCAGTGGACGCGCGAGGGCGTGGTGAGGCGGGTGATCTCGTCGACCCACTCGAGCAGCTTCCGGTTGGTGGTGTGCACTTCGCTCATCCTGCGGTCCTATCACAAACCGGCAGACGATGGGCTGAGATGCGGACCGCGCGCCTTGACACTTCGCGCGCCGGAGTGTGGAGTCTGCCGATGGAATCCTCGGGTCGCCCGGGAAGCGGCCTCGTCCTGGCGTTGCTGGTTGCCTTCGCCTCGCCGGTCGCCGCCGGCAGCGACGACAGCGAGCTGATGGCGAACGCCAAGCTGCACTACGAGCTGGGGGCCAAGGCCTACCGCGCCGGGCAGTACCGGGAGGCGGTGCGCGAGCTGAAGATGGCCTACCTGCTGAAGCGTCTCCCGCCGCTGCTGCTCAACCTCGGGAGCGCGTACGAGAAGCTCGGCGACCAGGAGAACGCGATCTACTACTACCGGAAGTTCCTCGCCGAGTCGCCGGAGGACGGTCCGGATCGCGACGAGGCGAAGCAGAAGCTGGCCGCGCTCAAGCCGGGGGCGAGGGTGCCGCCGCCGCGCGCCGACAAGGTCGCGCCGCCGGTGGAGGACAGGCGGGCGCCGCCGCCGGTGGCCGATCCCGAGCCTCCATCGCCTCCGCCCCCTCCCACGCCCGCCGGCGACTGGAAGCACGAGCCGCTCGACGAGGCCGCCGAGGGCCAGCCGATCGAGGTGAAGGTGAAGACACCGGTGGTGAAGGGGGTCAAGGTGCTCCTCCACTACCGGCCGGCGGGCGAGGCCGCGTTCACGTCGCTCTTGATGCAGCGGCGCGGCGACGTCAAGCAGGCGCGCATCCCGGGCGAGGACGCCGTGGGCAAGTCGCTCCAGTACTACATCGAGGCGCGCGACGAGGCGGGGCGGCTGATCAACAACGCCGGGTCGGCCGCCGATCCCAACATCGTGATCCTGACGCGACCTTGAGCAGCCGGCTCGCGTCGGCTACCCTGCCGTCGCTGAACTTGTGAGGACATCGTGGCCGACGAGCTACCGCGACCGGAACCGAAGGAGATCGACGAGAAGCTGGCGATCCAGCTCCGCCACCTCGCGGAGGACGCGGTGCTGCGCGGGAACCCCTACGGCGAGGAGCAGTGCAGCAACTGCCTCTTCTACATGAACCCCGACAACAAGCTCAGCTACTGCTGGCACCCCAAGCTGCGCATCCTCGTCGGCGCGGCGTGGTGGTGCCAGTGGTGGGAGAAGATCGAGGAGTAGGCTAGGTCGCGCGCAGGCGGAGCAGGTCGTCGGCCTGTTCGAACACCCGCAGCGCATCGAAGCTCATCCGCTGCCACCGCAGCGACGGGTCGTAGACCAGCACCAGCCGTACACCGCGGCGCCGCGCCTCCTGCAGGAGCTGGATGATCGCGGCGATGGTCGACGAGTTGACGTGATCGAGCCGCTCGAAGTGCATCTCGACCGCCAGCGCGCGCTTCGCCGCGTCGTCGATCACCGCCGCGAGATAGGGCCCGAGGATCTTGCTCGGATTGCGATCGTTGCTCTTGCCGGTCCACGCCAGCACCGCCAGGCCCGGCTCCAGGACGACATCGATCCGCAACCCGCCCGCGATCAGGTTCTCCATCCGCCCGCTACTTCGCATGCGCGGCGGAAGTCGTCATTGGGCAGATTACCAATTATTTCTACGACTTTGTCTGGCATACAAAATTTTCCTCACTGGAACTGGCTCTCGCTTCGGGATAGCATCGGCAGCGCCATGCTGGTTCCCACGCCCCGCAGTGTGCCCCGTCTGATTGAGTTGAAGGTGGCGGACGACGCGCTCCGGCGCAACCAGGAGAGCCTCTTCGCGACCCTCGCCAGCGTCGGGGACGGGATCATCTCCACCGACACGCAGGGGCGCGTGGTGAAGATGAACACCATCGCCGAGCGGCTCACCGGGTGGGCGCAGGCCGACGCGCGCGGCAAGTGCTTCTCGGAGGTGTTCCGGGTGCGACGCGATGCGCCGGGCGAGCCGTCCGAGGGGTTCGACGCGCTGCTCCGGGAGGCCACCCTCGGCGTGGTCGCGCTCCACGGGCATCTCATCGCGCGCGACGGCGTCGAGCGCCCGATCGCCGACGGCATCTCCCCGCTGCGCGACGTGGATGGCCGGGTGAGCGGCGTGGCGGTGATCTTCCGCGACACCACGGCCGAACGGCGGGCGGAGCAGGCCCTCCTGTTCGCCCAGCGGGACTTCGAGGAGGTGATCGAGAAGACCCTCGACGGCGTGGCGATCTGCCTCGGGCAGCAGATCGTCTACGCCAACCCCGCCTTCGCCCGCTCGCTCGGCTACGGCCCCGACGAGCTGTGCGGCAAGCCGATCCTCGACCTCCTCCAGCCCGAGGAGCGCGACGCGGTCGACGCCGGGCTGCGCTACGTGAGCGACTCCAGCGACGTGGGCCCGTTCGGCGAAACCCATTTCCTGCGCCAGGACGGCGAGGTGGCGACGCTCGAACTGGCGCCGGTGCAGCTGATCCAGTTCGAGGGAGCGTCGGCGACGCTGCTGGTGGCGCGCGACGTGACCGAGAACAAGAAGATGCAGGCGCGCCTGCTGCTCGCCGATCGGATGGTTTCCGTGGGGACGCTCGCCGCGGGGGTGGCGCACGAGATCAACAACCCGCTCGCCTGCGTGATCGCCAACCTCGACTACGTGGCCGAGGACCTCGCGCGGATCACCGAAGAGTGCCGCGCGCTCCAGGCGGAGGTGGCGGTGCTGCGGGGGACGAGCCAGAAGCGCGGCGTCGTCGACCGATTGGCCGATCTCGCGGAGCCGCTCCGCGACACGCGCGTCGCGGCGGAGCGGGTGCGGTTGGTGGTGCGCGACCTCAAGACGTTCTCGCGCTCCGACGAGGACTGGCGCGGGCCGGTCCAGGTGCGACAGGTGATGGAGTCGTCGATCAACATGGCGTGGAACGAGATCCGCCACCGCGCGCGGCTGGTGAAGGACTACCAGACGGTGCCACCGGTCGACGGCAACGAGGCGCGCCTCGGGCAGGTGTTCCTGAACCTGCTGGTGAACGCGGCGCAGGCGATCCCCGAGGGCGACGCGGGCAGGAACGAGATCCGCGTGAGCACGCGCCAGGACGCGGAGGGGCGCGTGGTGGTGGAGGTGAGCGACACCGGCGCGGGGATCCTGCCGCACCAGCGACGGCGGATCTTCGATCCGTTCTTCACCACCAAGCCGGTCGGCGTCGGCACCGGCCTCGGGCTGCCGATCTGCCACGGCATCGTCACCGGCCTTGGCGGGACGATCGAGGTCGAGAGCGAGGTCGGCCGTGGTTCGATCTTCCGCGTGACGCTGCCGGCGGCGAAGCTCGATCAGATCCCGGAGCGCGAGAAGACGGCGCCGCAGCGCGGGCCGCGCGGGCTCCTCCTGTTCATCGACGACGAGCCGAGCATCGGCGCGATCGCGCAGCGGGTGCTCGGGCAGGACCACGACCTGGTGTTCCAGTCGAGCGCGCGTGAGGCGCTCCGGCTGCTCACCGGCGGGGCGCGCTTCGACCTCATCTTCTGCGACCTGATGATGCCGGAGATGACCGGGATGGACCTGCACGCGGCGCTGCACCGGGAGGCGCCCGAGCTGCTCGATCGGTTGATCTTTCTCACCGGCGGCGCGTTCACGCCGCGCGCGCGCGAGTTCCTCGAGTCGGTGCCCAACCCGCGCCTCGAGAAGCCGTTCGATATCCGGGAACTGCGCGCGCTGATCAGCGAGCGGCTGCGGCTCGCCCGCAGCGCAGGGGCCTGATCAGGAGGCTGGTCAGAAGTAGGTTGCCAACTCGGCACAGCATGCCGGAGCAGATCGCGAGCGCGCCCGGAGGACCCGACCGAGGCGTACCCTCGGTACGCCGACCGAGGGGCCGAGGACGCCACTGTTGCATGGTGGCGCGAGATGCCCGGCAGGCGAAGCCAGGTGGCAAGATAATCTGATCAGCCTCCTTAGGTCTTGCCGTGGCGGCCCGCGCCGCCCGTGAAGAGCGCCGCGCCGGTGGCGGTCTCGCCCGAGGTGATCGCCGCCATCCCGTGGCGCAGCTCGTTTTGCAGCGCGCCTTCGAGCGGCAGCGTCCACTGCTCGTAGGCGGAGAGCCGATCCCCCCGCATGCAGCGCTGCGGGAAGCGGGCGATCTGGGCCGCCAGCTCCACCGCGGCGGCGAGCGCCTGCCCGGGCTCGACCACGCGGTTGCAGAGGCCGATCGCCTTCGCCTCGTCGCCCGAGACGCCGCGGCCGGTGAGCAGGAGATCGAGCGCGTGGCTCATCCCGATCAGGCGCGGCAAGCGGATCGTCCCACCGTCGATGAGCGGCACGCCGAAGCGGCGGCAATAGACCCCGAACACCGCGTCGCGCGCGGCCACGCGCAGGTCGCACCACAGCGCCAGCTCGAGGCCACCCGCGACGGCGTATCCCTCGACAGCGGCGATCACCGGCTTCGCCAGCAGCATCCGCGTCGGGCCCATCGGGCCATCGCCCTCGGCTTCGACCCGGTTGGCGCGCCCCTCCAGCATCCCCTTGAGATCCGCGCCCGCGCAGAAGGTTCCGCCCGCGCCGGTCAGCACCGCCACCGAGCGCGCGTCGTCGCGCTCGAAGGCGCGGAATGCCTCCGCCAGCGCCGCGGCGGTCGGTCCGTCGACGGCGTTCCTCACCGCGGGACGATCGATGGTGATGATCGCAACCGGTCCGTCGCTGTCGTGGCGCACGCTCATCGGGTCACTCCTCAAGAGGTGTAGATCAAAGGTGGACCGAGTGCGCGTGCCGAGTCGCGAGCAGCGCAAGGCGCGAGGAGGGAGGGGGCTTGCCCCCAGGATCGATTTGAGGGGGGAGGCTCTCCGCCTGTGACCGACGAGCAACGCCGCGATGCGAGGCGAATCGGCGCGCACGCGACGGGAGCCTTTGTCCTACACCTCTTCAGTGTCGCCTTGCTGGAAGCGCAGGGTGCGCAGAAGCTCGTCACACTGCCGCGGCTCGTCCCCCTCGGTCCCCCGATCGGCGACGTAGGTGACGAGGGCGAGGTGCGATCGGTCGGCGACGAACCATACCCGCAGGTAGTTGTCGCCGTGATGGAACGAGGCGCCGGCGATCGCGGTCGCCCCCTCGCGGAGGATCTGGCCGGCCGGAGGGCCGAGGCCGCGCTCGGCCCCGAAGCGCTCCACCAGCGCCAGGAGCGCGCTCGAAGGCGGTGCCGGGTCGTCGTCTCCGCGCGGCATGACGGCGGAGAACTGGAGCACGCCGGCACCGTCGCGCGCGGCGAGCGCCAGGCACGGGGCCTGGCTGCCGACCTCGTGCAGCACCGGCTGCCAGGGATCGGAGGCATCGACGATCAGACCATCGAACGGGATGCGGCTCATGGAGGGGAGACGCGGGAGGGGGCCAGGGTGAGGGGTGGGGGTGATGGAACCGCTGCGGACTGTCGTTAGTCCTTGGCGACCACCCAGACCTTGATCTTGCCGGTGACCTCCGACGTCAGCTTGATGTCGAGGGTGTAGACGCCGAGCGAGCGGATCGGATCGGGGAGCGCGATCTTCCGGCGGTCGAGCTTCAGCCCCTTCTCGGTGAGGGCCTCCTCGATGTCGCGCGCGGTGACCGACCCGAACAGCTTGTCGCCCTCGCCCGCCTGCCGATGGAGGGTGATCTCCGTCGCTGCGAGGCGATCGGCGATCGACTGCGCGTCCTTCGCCAGCTTGAGGTTGCGCGCCGCGATCAGCTTCCGCTCGTGGTCGAGCTGCGCCACGTTCTTGCGCGTCGCCGCCACCGCCTTGCCCTGCGGCAGGAGGTAGTTGCGCCCGTAGCCGTCCTTCACCGTCACCAGCTCGCCGCTCTTGCCGAGGTTGTGAACGTCTTCCTTGAGGATCAGTTGCATGAAAAACCCTCTTTCGTTCCCGCGCGGGTAGCGCGCGGTGGGGGGAGGCTCGTCGGGTGGGTGCTTGCCCCCAGGATCGATTGGGGGAGGGGCCTGATGAGGGGGGACGGGAACGTCCCCCCCTGATCAACGAGTTGCATGGTTCGGCCCTACTTTCCCGTCACGGTGAACGGCATGAGCGCGATCATCCGCGACCGCTTGATCGCCACCGCGACCTTGCGCTGATGCTTGGCGCAGTTGCCCGAGATGCGGCGCGGGATGACCTTGCCGCGGTCGGTGATGAAATACTTCATCGTCTGCGGGTCCTTGTAGTCGATCGGCACGTTCTTGTCGGCGCAGAAGCGGCACACCTTGCGCCGCGAAAAGCCGCGCTTGCGGGCGCCGCCCTTGGCGTCCTTGCCGTCCTTGCCGCCCTTCGGGTCCCTGCGCGGGCCCCGCTCCTCGAACTGCTCCATCGCCATGGCCTAGACCTCCGCCTTGGGGACCGGGGGAACCACGACCTCATCGTCGACCGCGGGGAAATCGTCGTCCACGTCGTCGTCGTCGTCGTCGCGGAAGCGCGGCGGCGCGGCGCCGGTGGCCAGCTCCTCCTCGTCGGGCACGGTGGTGGCGGCCTTGTTGAATGCCTCCTCGTCCACCGCCGAGGGGCGGGCGTTCGGGTCGATGTCCTCGTCGATCTTCACCGTGTAGTAGCGGATCACCGAGTCGAGCATGCGCAGGTTGCGCTCGATCTCCTCGACGGTGCCGCTGGGCGCGAGGTACTGCCAGTAGAGGTAGATCCCCTTGAGCTGCTTCTTGACCTCGTAGGCGAGCTTGCGCTTGCCCCAGTTGTCGAGCTTGAGCAGCTTGCCGCCCATCGCATCGATCACTCCGCGGACCCGGGTGTTGACGGTCTGGATGCCGTCCTGGTTGGTGTCCGGGCGCAGGATGAATACGGTCTCGTACTCCCGCTGCGTCCCGGGCTCGTCACGCATCGACAAAGCCATCTGTGTTGCTCCTCGTGGGATTGCCCCTGAGCTGGTCAGGAGCGAGGTGGTGCTGCGGCCCGGCGCGTCATTGCGTCGGGTCCGGATTGAACTCGTTCATCGCCGTGGTGACTCCGCGGGCGAGGATCGCCTCCACCGCGTCGGCGGCACGGGTGATGAGGAACGGCAATTCCTTCTGTTCGGTCTTGTTGAAGCCCCCGAGGACGTGCCCGACCACGCGCGCCTTGCTCCCCGGGTGGCCAACGCCGCAGCGGACGCGGATGAACGCCGGGCCGACCGTCTCCAGGAGCGAGCGCAGCCCGTTGTGCCCGCCGTGGCCGCCCGCCACCTTGACCTTCACCCGCCCGAACTCGAGGTCGATGTCGTCGTGGAGGACGACCGTGTCCCGTGGCTCGATCTGGTAAAAGGCCGCGATGCGCTGCACCGGGGGGCCGGAAACGTTCATGTATTCCATGGGTTTCAAGAGAAACGCCGATTTGTCCTTGATCTCGCCGCGGGCGTGCTCCCCGCCGAACTTGGCCTTCATCGGCCCGATACGCCAGCGCGAGCAGAGCGCGTCGGCGACCATGAAGCCGATGTTGTGGCGGCTGTCCGCGTACTCCTGGCCCGGGTTGCCGAGCCCGACGACGAGGAACAAGCCGGGTTACTTTCCTTTCTTCTCGGGGGCCTTCTTCTCGGGAGCAGCCGCCTTGGCGTCCCCCTTGGCTGCCTTGGCATCCCCCTTGGCGGCGGGCTTCGCGCCGTCGGCAGGCGCGGCCGCTGCGGCGCCCTCCACCGGAGCACCCTCGACGGCCTCGGCGGCCACCTCGGCAGTGACCTTCTCGGCCTTCGGCGCGGTGACGGTGCAGATCGTCTGGCCCGCGGCGAGGAGGGGCTTGAGCCCGGGCGGGAGCTTGAGATCGCTGACGTGCAGCGCCTCGCCCATGTTCAGCGCGTCGACGGCGACCTCGATCTGCACCGGGATCTTGTCCGGGGTGCAGGCGATCTCGAGGAAGCGCACGACCTGGTGCAGCGTGCCGCCGAGCTTCACGCCCTCGGCCTTGCCGGTGAGGATGATCGGCACCGTCGCCTTGACGTCCTTGGTAAGGTCGACGCGCACGAAGTCGGCGTGGGTGACGTTGCCGCGCAGGACGTCGCGCTGCCAGTCGCGGAGCATCACGTTCAGCGTATCGGACGGGCCCGACTTCCCGGAGGCACCGTCGGTGGCGACGGTCATCGCGATCACCGTGTTGGTGCGCTTCTGCGGATCGAGCGCCTTCAGCAGCGCCAGCGGATCGAGCGTCAGCAGGATCGGGTCGTGGCCCTTGCCGTAGCAGATCCCGGGAATCTGACCCGCCTGGCGCAGCTTGCGCACCACGGAGGTCCCCTTGGCGGTGCGACGGGTGACGTTGAGCTTTCCGACTTCCATGGTGTCTATCCTTAGAGGAGGGGGTCTGGAGATGGGGCGTCTAGATGAACAGGGAGCTGATCGAGTCGCCGTGATGGATCCGCTTGATCGCCTCGCCGAGCAGGCGGGCGACGGAGAGCTGGACGATCTTCTTGCACGCCTTGGCCTCGGGCCGCAGCGGGATGGTGTCGGTGACGATGACCTGGGTGAGCGCCGAGGCCTCGATCCGGCTGATCGCCGGGCCGGAGAGCACGCCGTGGGTCGCGCAGGCGCTGACGCTGCGCGCGCCCGCGTCCATCACGCCCTTGGCCGCCTGGGCGAGCGTGCCGGCGGTGTCGATCATGTCGTCGACGATGATCGCGTCGCGGCCCTTGACGTCGCCGATGATGTTCATCACCTCGGAGACGTTGGGGCTGGAGCGCCGCTTGTCGATGATCGCCAGCGACGAGCCGAGCCGCTTGGCGTAGGCGCGTGCGCGCTCCACGCCGCCCGCGTCGGGGGAGACGATCACCGAGTCCTTGGAGGTGTTCGACTTGAGGTAGTCGATCATCACCGGCATCGCGAACAGGTGATCGACCGGCAGGTTGAAGAAGCCCTGGATCTGACCGGCGTGGAGATCGATCGCCACCACGCGATCGGCGCCCGCGGCACCGACCAGGTCGGCCACCAGCTTGGCGCTGATCGGGGTGCGCGGCTTCACCTTGCGGTCCTGGCGCGCATAGCCGAAGTAGGGCATGACGGCGACGATCGAGCCGGCCGAGGCGCGCTTCAGCGCATCGATCATGATCAGCAGTTCGAGCAGGTTGTCGTTGACCGGCGAGCAGGTCGGCTGGACGACGAAGCAGTTGACGCCACGGACGTTCTCGCCGATCTCGACGTAGATCTCACCGTCGGAGAAGCGGGTCACCTCCGCCGCGCCGGGGCGGGCCTCGACGCACCGACAGATCGCCTCCGCGAGGTCGCGGTGAGCGTTGCCCGAGAAGATGGTGAGCGCCTTGATCATGATCCGGGAACGTTCCTCCTCACGCTTCGTTGGGGTTGGGGCGGTAGGATTCGAACCTACGGATGCGGGAACCAAAATCCCGTGACTTACCGCTTGTCGACGCCCCAGTAGGGGACCCAGTATTTATGCACAGGTGCCGCGTGAGGGCTGCGATCTAGCAGAGGGGGTCCGCGCTTGTCAAGCGCTCCTCGGCCCCGGGCAGGCCCTGGGGTGCTTAACGGAGAAGGGGGTCCCTCCGCTCACGTAGTCGTAGTCGTAGTCGATTCAGGGGCACTCGCGCGCGGGGGATCACCTCTCCGGCCCATGCGCGTGAGCATCTCCACGATGCGGGTCAGCAACTCCATGGCCTGTCGCCGGGTGT
>SHYY01000114.1 GCA_009692555.1 Myxococcales bacterium | reverse complement strand
CACTCCATCGCGGAGCCCCGGGCGATGCTGTAGAAGCGGGCGCCATCCGGCGCTCCGAACCGGCCCGCTCCCCCGGCGATGTTCCAGGGGATGGAGAGCGCCGCACGTTTGAGCTCTTCGGTGAGAAACCAGTTCCCCCTGGGGGCGCTCGTCGCGATCTGCGACGCAAGGGCGAGGAACTCGACGGCGCGGCGATAGACGTCGAGCTTCTGGTAGGCCAGCATGGGCATCCTCCTTTGAGGCCAGGGGGGTCGGTTGGCAGGAGGAATTTGTTGCGGGAGGAAGTTCGATTGCCGTCGCTGCGGACGGGACGACTACGACTACGACTACGACTACGTGACGAGCAAGAGACAGCAAGAGGGCCCCCTCCGCTGTTAAGCACCCCCGGCCGCCGGAACCGGAAGAGCGCCGCTCGGCACGGGCTGCTTCTACGGACCCGACGCGGAGGCGTACTGGTAGGCGAGCGAGAAGGTCTCCTCGTAGCAATCGGTCGAATCGTGGTGAACGCCTCCCGCAACATACCAATCGGAGTGGACATTGCAGTACGGGGGGGACCAGGCCACCGTCGTCCTGGGCGGCGGTACGTTCCGTGTTGGCGCGGCGTGGAGCGTGGTCGTGCCGTCGTCGACGGCGAAGTCGAACGTGTAGGTCGAGCCGAGGGGCCATGGCGTGCCCCACTTTTCGTGGAAATCATGGTTCCAGGCGTAGTAGTCGGTGGTGACGGATCCACCGATACGGCTCCAGTATCGCGTGTGTCCATTCGAGAAGTAGGTCACCTCACCGGCGTACTTTGCATAGTGGGCCCAGGTTCCACCCAGCGGACCCCTCTTGTAGGTGGCCAGATAGAAGTACGAATAGTCGACGGGGTCGAAGCGTTGCACGGCGGCACCGCCATGGGTCGCGTCGCCCCGGCTCCAATCTGCGATCAGGTTGTCGTAACGGGCCGAGTGGACGACCGTGCCCGCGGTCAGATCCGCGGGAGCTGGGGCAGGCGCCGGAAGTGCTCGTCGTTCGACAGGAGCACAAGGTCGTGCTGGACCACCAGCGCCGCGATCCATAGATCGTTCGTGGGCACCGGCGTGCCTTTCTTGCGCAGGTACGCGTACAGACGAGCGTAGTGGGTCGCGGTGTGCTCGTCGGCGAAGAGCACGCGGACGCGCGGCGACTGAAGAAACAGCGCGAGCGCGGCTTCGTTCCTCACGCCGCGATTTCCCACCGCGAAGCCCGCCCGCAGCTCGCCGAGGGCGATGAAGGGTAGGTGGATCTCCGTCGCCGTGCGCAGGATCTCGACCGGCTTTTCGACGCGGCGGGCGGCGTCGGCATAGGCGTTCGTATCGAGCGCGATGCGCACCGCTACTTCCAGAGCGCCGGGTCGATCCGTCGCTGCGCGGCGAGCGCGCGATCGATCGCCGGATCCTCCACCCACGATCCGAAGAAGCGATCGAGATCGCCGTAGCGCGCCGGCTCCGCCTCGACGCCGGCGGCGCGCGCCAGCGCCTCCAGCGCCACGTCGTTCAGGCTGCGCCCCAGCCTGCGCGCGCGCCGCCGCAGCGACTGGTCGACGGGCAGCGGGATGCTGCGGATGGTATACTGGAGCTGCCTGCGTCCCATGCAGGCACTCTAGGCTAACCGAGCAGGCACCGCCAGCCCTTCCGAGGCACGGATTCAAGCTGTTCGAGGCCGCTACCGCCGCGCCAGTCGCCCGGCCAGCCGCCGCAGCGCCAGTTCGGTCTTCGCGTCCTCGATCTCCCCCGTCTCGCACTGCGCGATCGCCTCCTCCAGCGCGACCCAGCGGATCGTTGCCGCCTCCTCCATCGGCGACCCGTCCCCCTCGATGACCGCCCCCTCGGCTCCCTCGACCCGCGCCGCCGCGAGCCAGAACTTCTCGGCCGTCATCCCCGGCGACGGGAAGCTCCCCGCCCCGAGCAGCTCCACTGCCTCGGGCGCGATCCGGTAGCCCGCCTCCTCCCACGCCTCGTCGACGGCGCGACGCCGGATCGCCTCCTCCCCGACCTCGCCCTGCTCGATGATCCCCGCCACGACCTCGGTGAAGAAAAAGTACGGCCGCGCGTCGGGGAGGGGCACCCGCGCCGCCTTGCGCCCGTAGTGCAGTGCCGGCCGGAGCCCCTCCCGCAGCAGCACCTCCGTCGCCCCGTCTGCTCCCGGCCGCCACAGCACCAGCACCACCGCATCGACCCCCTTCGGCCGCTCCACGAAATCACACACCCACTCCCGGGAGCGCGTCCCGTCGGGGCGAAGGTTCTTCAGGCGCACCCGCCGGAGGTACAGGAAGCCGCCTTCGCGTCCGATCTCCTCGTCGGAGATCACCTCGAGCTCGAACGGGCGCTTCACGTCGCCACCGCGCCATCCAGCGCGTAGAAAACCAGCGCCGGCTGGAGGCCGTTCTCCGCTGCCATCTCGAGCACCGTGCGCCACTCGGCCCAGCCGGCGAGGAACCGCTCGATGTCCTGCGCGCCGCGCTGATCGAGCCCGGTGCGCCACGCCTCGAACTCCTCCCCGGTGGGCCCGTCGTGGCCCGCCTTCCACCACGCGCGGTAGAAGCGGTCGACCCGGGCCGCGAGATCCCGCCCGTCGAGGCCGCCGACCAGCTTTCGCAGCCGCTCCGCGCGCAGCACGAAGATGGATCCGATGTACTCCTCGTTCGGACGCGCCCACGGGGCCAGCGGGCGCACCTCGTCGTCGTCGATCTGCTCCATCACCGAGCCCTCCGGCGACGCATAGGGCAGCACCTCGCTCATCGCCTCGAGCACGCTCGCCCGCCCCTCCAGCTCCTCGGCCTCGTCACCGTCGTCGATCGAAGGATCGCCGCTCGACAGCGAGAACAGCGGGAGCAGGCGCTCATCGATCCAGCGCACCGCCTCGCCCGCTCCGAAGATCCAGGTCTCGCTGAGCGCGACCAGCTCGAGGGCGGTGACGGCGTGCAGCCCGGCCTCCGCCGGGGGACGATCCCGGAGCGCCGCCAGCGCCACCCGGGCGGCCTCCCGCACGCCGGCAAGCGGGCCGACGGCGTGGGCCGGCAGCGCCTCCACCCGGGCGGCCAGGTCCGCCCCGGGGACGTCGTGCCAGGCGCGCCGCAGCGCCTCCGCGTCGAAGGCGCACAGCGCGACCCGATCGCCGTCTCCGGGCGACCGCTGCACCCCGCGATCGTGGAAGCCAAAGCTGCCGAGCCCGGTCGGCGCGCCGGTGGGCGTGGTGAGCGACCGCCCGCGCACCAGGGCCACCGACCCGGACGCCGCCACCCCGAACCCGACCCGTGTGCCGTCGTCGCCGGCGTGCAGCTCCTCCAGCGTGCGACCGACTGCGCGCCCGAGCCGCTCGTCGAGCCCCGCCGCCTCACCCGCCCATCCCTCCATCTCCTTGCCGCCCCGGAACCAATGGATCAGCGCCTGCCCCGCCGCGTGGTTGACGTGAACGAACGTCGCGCGCCGCTCCCCCAAGGAGAGCGCGATCACCAGCGCCGGATCGATCCGCGGCAGCCCGCCCGGGTCGAGCAGCTCGATCTGGGTCAGGCCGAGTCCGGCGAGGGGCCGCACCCGCAGCCACGAGTCGCCATACCCCGCTACCGCACGGCGGATCGAGTCGGTGTCCTGCTGGTCGCTCGGGACGAGGATCGCGGTCAGATCGCGCGGCATGGGGGTGCAGTTATGCCACGACCGGCCGCCAGATCGATCAGGTCGATGTGTTAAGGTCGCGGGCAATGTCCGAGCAAGACAACCGCATCGTGTGGGACTACCGTCCCGGCCACTACGAGGTCTGGTACTGCACCCTCTCCCACCGCGCCTCCGGCACCGGCTTCTGGATCCGCTACACGCTTGAGGCCCCGCTCCCCGGCCACGGCGAGGCCTACGCCCAGCTCTGGTTCGCCCGCTTCGACCCCGCCGACCCGTCGCTGACCTTCGGCTTCAACAAGCGCTTCCCGATCGGCGATCTCCACGAGACCGCCCACCCCTTCTCGGTGGCGATCGGCGAGGCGATCATGCGGCACGACGGCATGATCGGCGCCCTCTCCGGCGCGGGCCACGAGGTGAGCTGGAACTTCTCCTGGCGCCCCGCCGCGACGACGCACGCCATGCTCCCCGGCTTCGCCTACAAGAGCGGCCTGGTGATCACCAAGGTGCTCTCCCCGAACAACAACGTCCCGGCGAGCGGCGAGATCATCGTCGACGGACGGCGCTACGACCTCTCCTCCGACCCGGCGGGACAGACCCATGTGTGGGGAAAAAAGCACGCCTACGCCTGGGGCTGGGCGCACTGCAACGCCTTCGACGATCCCGACGCATCGATCGAGGCGCTCTCGGTGCGCCTCAAGCGCGGCTCGGTGATCCTCCCGACGCTGACGCTGTTCAAGCTCGACCTCGGCCGCGAGGTGATCGACTTCCGCGAGGCGTGGCGCTTCCCCCTCGCCCGCGGCAGCTTCCAGACCGGCCGCTACCACTTCCTCGGCGCCGGCGCCGACACCAAGGTCGAGGCCGACTTCACCTGCCGCCCCGACGACATGGTCCTCACCGAGTACGTCGACCCCGACGGCGATCCCGCCTTCTGCCACAACACCTGCTGCGGTGACGCGGCGGTCACCGTCTGGAAGCGCAGCCCGTTCGTCGGCCGCTGGCGCGAGCACCGCAGGCTCCGCGCGACAAACACCGCCCACTTCGAGTGGGGCGGCCGCGCAGGCGACGTGCTGAACGTGCGCAAGAACCACGTCACCCTCGGGTGACCTGCCGCGCTTACCGGCGCGAGAAGAGGCGCAGCACGTACCAGAACAGCAGGGCCACCGCGGCGAACAGCGCCAGCGATGCGGCGACGTGCGATCCGATCGGGTAGTGATGGAGCACGTTCGAGGTGTAGTAGAGGATGTAGCCCGCCGCGATCACCACCATCACCACCGAGAACAGCGTCCCGAGGTTGAATCCGAAGATCAGCGACGAGACGATCATCGCCAGCGCCCCGAAGCAGGCGACCCCCAGCATCGGCCCCATCCACGAAAAATCACGCTTGGTCAGCAGCACGATCGCGGTGAGCCCGCCGAAGACGATGCCGGTGGTGATCGCCGCCTTCGGGATGACATCGGCGTCCGAGTAGTACGCCGCCATGTAGAGCAGCGGCAGGAACATCACCGCCTCGGCGACCACATAGAGGGCCAGCCCCGCGTACTGCATCGCCGGCGAGCGGGCCGAGCGCGCCCAGGCGTTGGCGATCCAGCCGACCGCCATGAAGCCACCGAGGACAATAAGCCAGCTGTAGCGGGTCCCGACCATCGTGGCCATCATCCGCTCGCCGAGCGAGGACTTGACCAGCATCCCCTCGACCAGGATGAACGCCAGGATCGCGCCCGCGAGGTGGAGGTAGGTCTTCTTGATGAAGATCGACCGCTCCGACTCGGGGGCGTCCTCCGCCAGGACCCCGGTGTAATCCGCGCTGTGAAGTGCCATGGGCCGGAGGATAGCAGATCGAGACCCTCGAAGTCGCCGCCGGGCCCTCCGTGTACCATCCGGTCCATGAAGCGACTCGTCCTCCTCCTCCTCCTCTGCCCCGCGTGCGAGAAGTCGCCCGCGACGACGCCCTCCGCCACCGGCGATCCCGACGAGATCCCGCTCACCGTCCATCAGCGCTGCCCGGGCGGTCCCGGGTGCGAAGGCAGCGGCGACGGCAAGCTGTGGGTCGGCGCCGCCAAGCGCGATATCACGCCCCAGGTCGAGCCCTTCGTCGACCTGAACCACAACGATCACCGCGATCCCGCGGAGCAATTCACCGATCTCAACGGCAACGGCAGGTTCGACCCGGTGTGGCTCGCCGGGCGCGACTCGGGCACGCTCGCCTTCGGCGTCCACGACCCGGTTTGGGCGCGCTGCTTTGCCGTGCGCCAAAACGAGACCACCGTCGCCCACTGCGTGCTCGACGCGATCGGCTACTTCTACGGCGAGGTGCTCCAGATCCGCGCCGACCTCGACCCGTCGCTGGGCGTGGATCTGGTGCTGGTCGGCGCCACCCACAACCATCAGAACAAGGACACGCTCGGGCAGTGGGGCTCCGACGACACCACCACCGGCTACGATCCGGTCTACATGAGGCAGGTGCGCGCCGCGATCCTCTCGGCGATCACCGAGGCGGTGCGCACGATGAAGCCGGCCAGGATGTCGATCGCCTCGATCCTCGCCGAGGACGGGCCCTCGCACGACATGATCCACTACGTGTCCGACACGCGCGATCCGGTGGTGATCGACAACCGCATGCATCTGATGCAGTTCGACGGCGAGGATGGCAAGCCGATCGTCACCGTGATCAACTGGGCGGCGCACCCCGACTCGCTTGGCTCCAAGCGCCACTACATCTCCTCCGACTTCGTCCACTACCTTCGCGAGACCGTCGAGGCGGGGACCGGCTCCGACGTGGTCTACGTGACCGGCTCCGTCGGCGGGCAGATCGGGCCGGGGCGCGTCATTCCGCTCGAGGCCGATGGCACACCGGCGGTCCACGAGCAGACCTACCGCTTCATCCACGTGTGGGGCGGTGCGCTCGGCCGTCTGGCCCTGAAAGCCTTCGCCGCGCGCACCCCGGTCGAATCGCCGAGGCTGACCTTCCGGCGCACCGCGTTCGGCGTCCACGTCGACAACATCGCCTTCAAGACCGGCTTCATCCTCCAGCTCTTCCACCGCGACGTGTACGGGTACGATCCCTCGCGCCCGCTCCTCGACGACGAGCACGGCGAGAACACGCCGCTCACCTGGACCGAGGTGGCCTACCTCACCCTCGGTCCGGCGTCGATCATCACCTGTCCCGGCGAGCTTCTCCCCGAGCTGTTCCTGGGGGGCTACGACGGCTCGCACTCGGGCACCTACGACATCCTCGACACCAAGCAGCCCAACTCCCCGAACCTCGCCGACGCGCCGAAGCCGCCCTACCTGATCGACCGGATGGACGGCCCGGTCGAGCACCGCATGGTCTTCGGGCTCACGCCCGACATGCTCGGCTACATCGTCGCCCGCTTCAATTTCGTGCTCAACGACCAGGTGCCCTACCTTGCGCAGCCGCCGGGCGACCACTACGAGGAGACCAACTCGGTCGGCCCCCGCGCCGAGCCGGAGATCGTCGGGACGATGCGCCAGCTGGTCGAGTTCGGCCGCTGAGGCGCGCCCTCAGTCATCCTTGATCTCGATGCAGACGTGGGCCGACACGTACGCGGTCCAGGCCGAGGAGGCCGAATACCGGACCTCCAGGTAGTCACCCTCGGCCAGCGCGTACACTCCTTGGTCGAACGTCGCTGCGAAGGACACCGCGGTCGCGGTCCCAGGTCGCGGAAAGTTCAACCCCGGTGATTCCGTGGCCGTGGTCGAGCGGAGAATAGCCTGGCGCCGAGGCGGCCGGCGGCGTCGGACAATCACAGGCACCGCTTGGCGTACGATCCGACATCGGCCTCCTCGGGGTGAGACTGAGATTCAGAATTAGAGATGAAACCGGACCATTACGAAGCTGACCACCGAATCGACGATCGCAAGATCGGGCTTCCCATCGCCGTTGAGATCGGCGATCGCGAGCCCGTAGCTCGGGGTGGGGCCGCCGCAGTTCTGGGACTTGGGGAACTTGCCCGTGCCATCGCCGAAAAGAAACACCAAGGGGCCGCTCGTGACTGCGATGTCGAGCTTGCCGTCGCCATCCAGATCATGAACCTTGGGGACGCTAGAGAACGTTCCGGTGGGATGGAAGGTCGGCGCGGAAAAGCTCGCATCGCCCTTTCCAATGAGCACCGAGACTCGATTCAGCGCCACCGCGGTGGTCACGACATCGAGCTTGCCATCGCCATTCAGGTCCGCGACGTCCAGCCGTCCGCTGCCCCCGGAATCGAAAGTGAGCGGCTTCGTGAACAGGGCGTTCGGCAGGCCCAGGTGGATCTGGATGTCATGTTGGTCGGCCGTCGTGGTCGTGATGAAGTCGGGGAGACCATCCCCGTTGAAGTCGCCAGCGTGGATCGAACTAGGAAGCGGGCCGCTCGGGAATCTCGTCAACCGATTGAAGGAGCCCATGCCGTCCCCGAAGAGAACGGTCAGTCGATCGGGAAGATCGGCCTGATATACATGGTTGTTCGGGGTGATGACGTCGAGCAGCCCATCGTTGTCGACGTCCATCAGAAGGGCCGGGCCGGGCGTTGGGGTCGACTCGTAGGGGACCGCCTTGGCCAGTAGCCCGCCGCCACTGCCGAGCAAGACGGAGATGTGCGTCGGGAGATCGCCATCCGATGTCACCACGTCCAACAGGCCATCTTTGTTCAAATCGCCGACGGCGAGGCCCCACGGGACGTTGCCGATCTTATATTCCACCTGTGGGGACGCCGGAGGCGGAGTCGCCGCAGGTGCAGGCGCGCATGCGCGGCCTCGCCGCCGCGCTGCGCTCCTATCTCCTCCAGGTGGCGGCCCACGTCGAGGAGGACGAGCCCGACACCGCGGCCCTCGCCGAGGCGCTCCTCGCCCCGCTCGACACGGTCGTCCCGCGCAAGACGAGCACGCCGAAGCCGAGGTCCGCGCAGCCCGCTCCCCCGCCGCTCGCCTGACGAGCGCGCCCGGAAGGGGACCGGATCGATCGTCGATCCGGCCTCCGCTCGCCCGCGCAAGCCCGCCCCGTCGCCGTCACCATCTCATCATCCATCCTCTCTCGAAGCTCCGGGGAGCGAAGGACCAGCAACGCCCCCCGGTCCGCGCGTCCTTTGCGGACCTTGGCCGAGTCGAGTCGAACGGCAACGGCAGCGACAGCGGGATTCGATTCGACGAGGCGACGGAAACGGAAACGGAAACGGAAACGGAAACGGCGTAGCCGGAGAACTCGATAGCCCTGCGCCCGGGGTGCTTAACAGCGGAGGGGGCCCTCTTGCTGGCTCTTGCTCGTCACGTAGTCGTAGTCGTAGTCGTAGTCGTCCCGTCCGCCGCGACGGCAATCGAACTTCCTCCCGCAAGAAATTCCTCCTGCCAACCGACCACCCTGGCCTCACAGGAGGATGTCCCTGCTGGCCCACCAGAAGCTCGACGTCTATCGTGGATGCCTTTGCGGTCCTGCAACTCGCCGAGGAAGACACTCGGCGACATGCCATGGAGTTGCTGACCCGCATCGTGGAGATGCTCACGCGCTTGTGCCGGTGAGGTGATCCCCCGCGCGAGAGTGCCCCTGAATCGACTACGACTACGACTACGACTACGTGAGCGGAGGGGGCCCCCTTCTCCGTTAAGTACCCCTGCGCGCCGGGTGCCCTTGACGCATCGGACCCGTCCGGTATTCTCCCTGCCCGATGAGCCACGCGCCCACCGCCGGTGAACCGAAGCGCACGCCCCTCTACGAGAAGCACGTCGCCCTCGGCGCGAAGGTGATCGACTTCGGCGGATGGGCGATGCCGCTCCAGTACTCCGGGATCCTCGACGAGCACAAGGCGGTGCGCGAGGCGGTGGGGCTGTTCGATGTCTCGCACATGGGCGAGATCGAGTTCGTCGGCCCGCGCGCCGAGGAGGCCGTTCAGCGGGTCGTCACCAACGACGTCTCGAAGATCCCCGACGACGGCGCCCAGTACACCTGCACCTGCCGCGAGGACGGCGGGATCGTCGACGACTTCATCGTCTATCGCCACGACGCGCAGCACTTCCTGATCGTCGTCAACGCCTCGAACATCGAGAAAGACTTCGCCCACTTTCGCGCGCACGCCGGCGGGATCGCCGAGCTCTCGAACCGCTCCGACGGGGTCGCGCTGCTCGCCATCCAGGGTCCGAAGGCGATCGCGCTCGTCACCGAGCTGACCTCCGGCGCGGTGCCCGCGAAAGGCTTCACCTTCTGCAAGGGCGAGGTAGGCGGCGTGTCGGTGTGGATCGCGCGAACCGGCTACACCGGCGAGGATGGCGTCGAGCTGTTCGCCCCGTCGGTGATGGCCCCGCTGGTGTGGGATCGGATCCTCGCCGCAGGCGCGAAGTACGGGATCAAGCCGATCGGCCTCGGCGCGCGCGACACCCTCCGCCTCGAGGCCCGCCTGTGCCTCTACGGCAACGACATCGACGACGATCACAACCCGCACGAGGCCGGCCTCTCGTGGGTGGTCAAGGGGCGCGGCTTCGTCGGCGAGGAGGCCCTGGCCCGGATCAAGGCCGAGGGCCCGAAGCGCCGCCTGGTCGGCTTCAAGGTGCAAGGCCGCGGCATCGCCCGGCACGGCTACCCGATTCTTCACGGCGACCGCGCGGTCGGCATCGTGACCTCCGGCACCGTCGCCCCCACCGTCGGTGGCGCGATCGGCATGGGCTACGTGCCGGCCGAGCTCGCCGCGCCCGGCACGCGCCTCGTCGTCGACTGCCGCGGCAAGCCCGCCGAGATCGCGATCCACCAGGGCCCGTTCTACAAGCGGGCCGCGTAGCACGAACCGCCCGAGGAGACCCCATGGCCAGCGACGATTATCCCGACGACCTCCGCTACACCAAGGAGCACGAGTGGGCGCGCGTGGACGGCACCCGCGCCACCATCGGCATCACCCGCTTCGCCGTCGACGCGCTCGGCGACATCACCCAGGTCGACCTGCCCAAGGAGGGCGAGGCGGTGGTGAAGGACGCGGTGTTCGGCACCGTCGAGTCGGTCAAGGCGGTGTCGGACCTGTTCGCGCCCTGCACCGGCAAGGTGGTGAAGGTGAACGACCCGCTCGGCGACTCGCCCGAGTACGTCAACGAGGACTGCTACGACGAGGGCTGGATGGTGATCGTGGAGCTCTCCAAGCCGGAGGAGCTCGACGGCCTGATGACCGCGGCCCAGTACGAGGAGTACCTGAAAGAGCAGGAGTGACTTGCGCTACCTTCCCCACACCCCGGAGGACATCGCCCGCATGTTGCGGGTGATCGGCGCACCGTCGGTGGAGGCGCTGTTCGCCCACATCCCGGAGACGCTCCGCGCAGAGCGGCCGCTCGATCTCGGGCCGGCGCTCGACGAGGCGTCGCTGCTCGCCCACCTCGCCGAGCTCGCCGCGCGCGGCCGGGCGTCGGGGGCCGAGGGCTCGCTCTCCTTCCTCGGCGGCGGCCTCACCCCGCACCACGTCCCGACGGCGGTGGACGCGCTCCTTCAGCGCGCCGAGTGGTACACCTCCTACACGCCCTACCAGCCGGAGATCTCGCAGGGCACGCTCCAGGCGGTGTTCGAGTTCCAGACCCTCGTCGCCGAGCTGTTCGGCCTCGCGATCGCCAACGCGTCGATGTACGACGGCGCGAGCGCCACCGCCGAGGCGATCCTGATGGCCCGGCGGATCACCGGGCGCACCCACGCGGTGATCTCGAGCGGCCTCCACCCGCACTACCTGGAGACGGCCGAGACCTACCTCTCGGGCCTGCACCCGCACGCCGAGCAGGTGTTCGGCGCGGCGCAGCTCGACGGCACGCGCGGTCAGACCGACCCTGCCACCGTCGAGGCGGCGATCGTCGCCGCGGGCGACGGCGGCGTCTGCTGCGTGGTGGTGCAGACCCCGAACTACTTCGGGGTGGTCGAGGATCTCGCGCCGCTCGCCGAGGTCGCCCATCGCCACGGTGCGCTGCTGGTCGCCGTCACCACCGAGCCGGTCGCCTTCGGCGCGCTCCAGCCGCCCGGGGCGCTGGGCGCCGACATCGCGTGCGGCGAGGGGATCGGGCTCGCCTCCGGCCCGTCGCTGGGCGGCCCCGGAGTCGGGCTGTTCGCTGCGCGCGCCGAGCACACCCGCTCGATGCCGGGGCGCCTGGTCGGCGAGACCGTCGACAGGGACGGCCAGCGCGGCTACGTGCTGACGCTGGCCACGCGCGAGCAGCACATCCGGCGCGAGAAGGCGACCTCCAACATCTGCACCAACCAGGGGCTTTGCGCCCTCGCGTTCACCATCCACGCCTGCCTCCTCGGTCGGCGCGGTCTGGCCGAGCTGGCCGCGCTCAACCTCGCCAAGGCCGAGTACGCCAAGGGGCTCCTCTCGTCGCTGCGCGGCTTCTCGCTCTGCTACTCCGGCCCCACCTTCAACGAGTTCGCGCTGCGCGTCCGCGGCGGGAATGCGGCGCACGCCGTCGATACCCTGGCCGGCGATGGCCTGTTCGCCGGAGTGGCGCTGGCGTGCGCCCCCGACACCCTCCTCGTCGCGGTGACCGAGAAGCACCGCAAGGAGGACATCGAGCGGCTCGCCCGCTCGCTCGACAAGGTGTGCCCGTGAGCGATCATCCGAACCGTCCCGCGAAGCCGATCGCCACCCGCCAGCTGCTCCACCCGTCGCCGCCGATCTTCGAGCAGGGATCGCCAGGCCGCACCGGCGCGTCGCTGCCACCGCTCGATGTCCCGGCGATCGATCCGAAGGCGCACTTCGGCGCGCTGGCCCGCAGCGAGCCCCCGGGGCTGCCCGAGGTGAGCGAGGTGGAGGTCACCCGCCACTTCACGCGCCTCTCGCGCTGGAACTACGCGATCGATATCGGCCTCTACCCGCTCGGCTCGTGCACCATGAAATACAACCCGAAGGTGAACGAGCGGGTGGCGCGGATGCCGGGCTTCGCGGGGCTCCATCCGGCGCAGCCAGTCTCGACGCTGCAGGGCGCGCTGGCGGTGATGTGGAAGCTCGAGCGCCTGCTTTGCGAGATCTCCGGATTCGCCCGCGCCACGCTCCAGCCGGCGGCGGGCGCCCACGGCGAGCTCGCCGGCCTGATGATGATCCGCGCCTACCACCAGGACCGCGGCCGCCATCCCACGAAGGTGCTGATCCCCGACAGCGCCCACGGGACGAATCCCGCCTCCTGCACCCTCAACGGCTTCCAGATCGTTCCGATCAAGACCGGCGCCGACGGCCTGCTCGACATCGACTCGCTGCGCGCCGCCGCCGACGGCGACACCGCCGCCGTGATGATGACCAACCCGTCGACCCTCGGGCTGTTCGAGGAGCGCCTCGCCGACGCCGCCGAGATCATCCACCGCGCTGGCGGCCTCGTCTACATGGACGGCGCGAACCTGAACGCGCTCCTCGGCAAGGTGCGTCCCGGCGCGAGCGGCGTCGACGTGATGCACATCAACCTGCACAAGACCTTCACCACCCCCCACGGCGGCGGCGGCCCCGGCTCAGGACCGGTCGGCGTCACCGCGGCGCTGGAGCCCTTCCTCCCCACGCCCACCGTCGAGAAGGACCCCGGCGTGGACGGCGCCTACCGCCTCTTGTTCAATCGCCCGAAATCGGTCGGTCGACTGCGCTCCTTCTTCGGCAACTTCGGAATGCACGTGCGCGCCTACACCTACATCCGCGAGATGGGCGGCCCGGGCCTCACGCAGGCCACCGAGATGGCGGTCCTGAACGCCAACTACCTGCGGTCGCGGCTGAAAGACGCCTACCCGCTCGCCTACGAGCGCCCCTCGATGCACGAGGTGGTCTTCACCGACAAGCGCCTGAAGAGGGAGACCGGCGTCCAGACCCTCGACGTGGCGAAGCGGCTGATGGACTACGGCTACCACCCACCGACGATCTACTTCCCCCTCCCGGCCGTCACCGGCGGCGCCGGCGCCCTGATGATCGAGCCCACCGAGACCGAAACCCCCGAGACCCTCGATGCCTTCGCCGACGCGATGCTCTCGATCGCCGACGAGGCCCGCACCGAGCCCGAGACCGTGAAGACCGCCCCGCACCAGACCGCGATCCGCCGCCTCGACGAGACGAGAGCCGCCCGCCACCCCCGCCTCCGCTGGACCAGGCAGTAGGTCCCGGCGACGGCGACGGCGACGGAAACGGCAACGGCAACGGCAACGGCGGCGATTCCTGAGCGGATTGCGGTGGCGGTCGATGGCCGTGGAGAGGCCACCGCCCTCATCTACCGCCCCAACTCCACGCGCATCCCCACCACCCTGATCCTCGCCCACGGCGCCGGCGCCGATCAGTCCCACCCCTTCATGGTCCGCTTCGCCTCCGGCCTCGCCGCACGCGGCCTCGCCACCGTCACCTTCAACTTCCTCTACACCGAGGCAAGGCGCCGCCTCCCCGATCGCAACGACGCCCTCGAGGCCTGCTGGCGCGCGGTGATCTCTACCGTCGCTGCGATCGGTCACGGTGACCGCCTCGCCATCGGCGGCAAGTCGATGGGCGGTCGCATCGCCTCGCAGATCGCCGCGCAGGGCGACCTCGATCTCGCCGGCCTGCTCCTCCTCGGCTACCCGCTCCACCCCCCGGGCAAACCCGAGCAGCTCCGCACCAGGCACCTCGCGAAGATCACCACCCCGACGCTGATCATCCAGGGCGAGCGCGACGCCTTCGGCACGCCCGACGAAATCCGCCCCTTCCTGGTCGGCCTGCCCGCCCGCCTGCGCGTCGTCACCGACGGCGATCACTCGCTAAAAATCCCCAAGCGCGCCGGCTCGCAGGAAGCGCTCCACGACACCCTCCTCGACGAGATCGCCGCCTGGCTCCACCCGAATCCAGCGCCGTGAGCGGACGATGCGCTGGCTCTATCACATCCTCCCCGTCGCTGATCTCCCCGCCGCTCGCTACGCCCCCGCCTCCCTTGCGCGAGAGGGCTTCCTCCACGCCTCCTACCGGGACTCGGTCGCCGAGAGCGCCCGCCTCTATTTCCCGCCCCTGGCCCCCCTCGCCGTGCTGCAGATCGATCCGCGCCGCCTCGACGTCCCGGTGGCGATCGCCAGCACCCCGCGCGGCCCGATGCCCCACCTCCACGGCGCCATCCCGCGCGATGCCATCCGCGCGATCCTCACCGTCGACGCCGTCGCCGGCGCGCCCGATCGCGTCACCGGAACCCGCTTCGCCTTCGTCGCCTTCGACGGAATGACGCTCCTCGATCTCGTCGGCGTCCACGATCCGATCGCCCGCATCGCCTCGATGGGCTTCGACGCTTCGACCCGCTGCGAGATCGTCGGCGCGACCGGCGCGCAGGTCTGGTCCCAAAGCGGTGCGCTGCTCACCGCCAGCCGCGTGCGGCCGCCCCTCGACGAGTTCGACGTGGTGATCATTCCGGGCGGGCACGGCACCCGCGTTCTCGAACGCAGCGCCCCGGTGCTGGAGTGGCTCGCCGCCTTTCCGCACAACCGGTTGATCGCATCGGTGTGCACCGGCGCGCTCCTCCTCGGCGCCGCGGGCCGGCTGCGCGGCCTCTCTGCCACCACTCACGCCAGCGTGCTCGATCGCCTCCCCGGCTACGGCGCCACCCCGGTGTGCGAGCGGGTGGTCGACCAGGGGCAGGTCGTGACCGCCGGCGGCGTCACCTGCGCCCTCGACCTCGGCCTCCACCTCGTCCGCCGCATCGAAGGCGAGGCCACCGCCCTGGCGATCGCGCGCCAGATGGAGCTGCCCTCCCCCGTCGCTACTGGTACTTGAACACCTTGAAGCGGGTCTGTCCCGAGAGCTCGAAGATGAACCCGAAGTTGAAGTGGATCAGGCCATCGGCGTCGACCAGCTGGGTTGGCGGATTCACGAACGGCTGCGCGCGCCGGAAGGCGTCGATCGCTTCGTCATCGAGGAACTCCACCCCCGAGGCCTGAATCACGTTCACCGTCTGCAACTTCCCGCCAGGGTGGAGGTGGACGCGCAGCACCGTCACCCGATCGCGCGTGCCGTAGACGTTCCCCGACGGGTCGTGCCGCACATAGACCAGGTCGGGGTGCCACTCCTCCGACACCGCCCGCTTGACGCGGTTGAAGAACGACGCGTACTTGAACTTCTTGGCGTTCAGCGCGGTCGACTCGCCGTCGTCGATGTCCTTCAAATAATCGGGTGATCCCGCACCCTTGCCGATCGACCGGGCCAGCATCTCCTCCGACGGCACCAGGTTCGGCCGGTCAGCACCCGCGCGCCCCGGGGCGCCCCCCTGCCCGGGCGCGATCGCCGGTGCGCGAGCGCGCTCCCCGGGCGTCCCCGCGCGCCGCTCCACCCCGTCCTGGGTGATCTGCTCCTCCGGTCCGTCCTGCCCGACCGATCCCGCGCCGCGCTGCCGCCTCGCCGGCTGCGGAACGCCGGGCAGCCCCGCCCGCGCCGCCGCGGACTGCGCCTCCGCCGGCACGCGCGGCTGATTGATCGCCAGCGCGCCCTCGCCGCCCGCCCGATCCTTGCCCGGCTTTCCCTTGGTCTCGCGCTCGACGCGCGAGTCGTACTCGGCGAGAAACCTCGCGCTCGCGTCGGGGCGCTCCTCCAGCGTCGGCTGCGGAATATCCACCACCTGGCCCCTGGCGTTCGGGTCCTCCTCGTCCTTGCGCTTCTGCTCCTCGCTTCGCTTCTCCGCCTCGGTGCGCGGATCGGGGCTCCTCAGCTGGTCGACCAGCGTCTGGATCTCGATCGGCGGATCGTAGGCGTCCGCCGACACGTCGCCCACCATCGGCGCGCGTCCCGCTCCAGGCGCGGTGGGCGGTCGCGGTCCGAGCAGCGACAGCACGCCGTAGATCGCCAGCAGCCAGCCCAGAAGCGCGTGCGCCGCCAGCGCCGCCAGGAGCGCGCCGACGAGCCGCCCCCTCGATGCTGTGCGACGAGCGGCCATCTTCCTACCGCACCACCGGGTTGTCGCCCGCGAAGGGCGCCGTCACCCGCAGCTCGGCGCCGAACACCGACGGCAGCGGCCCGTACGGCGCGGCGCGACGGATCGCCCCCACCACGTTCTGATCGAAGCGCGGGAACCCCGACGGCTTGAGGACCCGCACCTCCTTCACCGTGCCGTCGCTGCGGATGGTGAAGCTGACCAGCACGTCCCCCTGCTCCAGCTTGATCGCCAGGTCGCGCGGGAACTCCCACAGCGGATCGACCTGGCGCTTCACCTGCGCCAGGTACTCGTTGTAGTGGCGACGGTAGGTGGCGAGGACGAGGTCCTCCCCGGGAGGCGCGGAGGGATCGCCCACCGGCACCGCCTCGCCACCCCGGCCCACGCGAGCCCACGCCGGTCGATCCCCACGGCCACGACCGCTCGCATCGACGCCCAGCACGCCGGGGTGGGAGAGCTCGATGCGCCCGGGACGGAGATCGCTCGACACGGCCGCCGCGTCGCTGCGATCGGCCACCCGCTCGGAGCGCTGCCCACCGTCGATCGAGGCGGGCCCGGCGGCGATCAGCGGGCGCACGAACCCCGCCTCCTCCTCGCCGTCCTGGCCGATCCGGAAGCGCCCCCGGGCCTCCATCGCCAGCGCGCGCGCCAGCCGCCAGTCCTCGGAGGAGCCGCTCGGGAGCATTCCTGTGCGGGCTGCCGAGGCCACCGCCCCGGCGAGCGCGCCGAGAGAGCGGCCCCCGGGCCTCGATCGGGCACGGCCGTCGCCCCGTCGGGAGGCGAGCTCGGCGGCGAAGCCCGGGTGGGGCGTGGCCCGGACGTCCTCGCGGCTGACCCGGTCGCGGTCCGTGCGGATGCGCTGAAGCTGGTAGCCCTGGTCGGCGTTGTGGGGTTGCACCCGCATCTGCTCGTCGTCGCGGCGGCCGGTCACGGGCAGCTCGCGGACGCCCCGCCCCTGTCCGGAAGACGCGGCGGCCTGGTCGGCGAAGCGGTCGGGATTGGGCGCCGTCGACGGTGCCGTGGCGCTCGCGACCCGTCGATCGAGGTCGCCCGGGAGCGGAGCGGCGGCCCCCGACTCCTGCACCCCGATGGGCACCGGCGCGTCCATCGCCGAGAGCACCGCGATCGACACCGGCGCGCTCGAGCCAGCCTGCTCGCCGCTGCGCGGGAACGGCGCCGCCGGAGCCAGCGCCGCGACGTCGGCGATCCGCCAGGCGTGCAGGCGCCAGAAGACGACCGCGCCGACGGAGTGCAGCGCGATCGAGGTGCAGAGCGCGGAGGTGAACCGCCCGGACGCACGAGACATGGTCGTTTCCATTATACTGGGCGCCCGACCGATTTCGACCCGACCGCCGCCGATCCCCGGCCGGCCCCTGATCCGGCCCTGCGAAGAGGTCCCTCGCCCTGCCCGGTCCGGGTAGACTGGTCGACGCTCCAGTGCCCTCGCGCGCCCGCAAACGCTGGTCTCCCAGGCTCCGCACCGCCGGGGCCTTGATGCTGCTCGGCGGCGCGGTCGCGCTCGCCGATCGCCTGCTCCCGAGGGCGCCCGACCCGGTCCTGGGACGCGAACGCTCGTGGCTGGTGCTGGCCGCAGCGACTGCGCTCCTCGCGCTCGGCGCGCTGCTCTTCTGGCTCGGTCGACGCTGGCGCTGAACAATGCCGCATGGAAGCTGCGACCCTGTTGGCCTCGATCGCTCACACCGATCGATCACCTCATCGCGTCGCGCCTCGGGCTGGGAAGCCGCTCTTCAGCGTCGAGGCCTACGAGGGACGACGTTGAACCCCTCTATCCGGAAGTGCTCATCGAGCGCGGCCGCCTGGGTGACACCGAGGCGGCGGAGGAGCGTGAACGAAGTACAGTCGGTGAAGCTGTACGGCTGGTCGGGCCGCTCGAGAAACAGACGCCACGCGGCACGCTCATCATCGGTGGTGATGTGTACGAGGTCGACGACCGCGGGCGCCAGGAGCACGGCCCCGAGGCGCGCGGCGGCGGCATGACCCCGCCGGCGCGCCACGCAGAGGGCGATGGTTTCGTCGAACACGAAGTTCGAGGTGACGAGGCGGCCAGAAAAGGACTTGAGCGCGGCGGCAACAGCGTCGTGGGCCGGATCGGCGCGGTTCCCGAGCGCGTACCAGGCGCCGGTGTCAACGAAGAGGCGCTCCACCTCAGCCGCGGGTCCGGCGGCGCTTCCGGGCCACGCCTGCCCGGTCCGCCTTCGCGGAGCCGCCAGAAGTCGGAGCTGGCTTGCCGGCGGCCACTGCGAAGTCCGCCTCCCCGGCGGCGCCATACAGCGCCGCATCGTGGTCGCTCCCGGAGAAGCCGGGGTCATCGAAGATCCCGACGGCGTCCTCGAGTCGCGGCGCGCGGGCGCCGGCTGGACCCGAGGGCGCGGAGAAGTATCGGCTGAGGATTCGGCGCACCAACCCGGAGATGCTGTCGCCCTCGCTGTTGGCCGCGGAGCGTAGCGCTTCGAGCTGCCAGGGTTCGAGGAGAAGCTGGGTCCGAGTCATGGCTACATCATACATCATCGCTGACCCACACCGGCCGGCTACGGGAGCTGTAGGCGGGTCGATGCGCCAGGCGCGGGCGTGTTCCCGCGGACACGGCGGCTGTGTCCGTTATGCCCCTCCCGCGAGCGCAGCGACGGAACCGCGAGCGTCAGGGGTGCTTAACAGCGGAGGCGGCCCTCTTGCTGGCTCCTGCTCGTCACGTAGTCGTAGTCGTAGTCGTAGTCGTCCCGTCCGCAGCGACGGCAATCGAACTTCCTCCCGCAACAAATTCCTCCTGCCAACCGACAACCCTGGCCTCAAAGGAGGATGCCCCTGCTGGCCTACCAGAAGCTCGACGTCACAGGCCATGGAGTTGCTGACCCGCATCGTGGAGATGCTCACGCGCATGTGCCGGAGAGGTGATCCCCCGCGCGAGAGTGCCCCTGAATCGACTACGACTACGACTACGA
>SHYY01000113.1 GCA_009692555.1 Myxococcales bacterium | reverse complement strand
CAGGTCGACCAGCTGATCTTCGTCACAGGCGGCGCCTTCACCGCGCGGGCCCGCGACTTCCTCGACGCGGTGCCGAACCAGCGGATCGAGAAGCCCTTCGACATGAAGAGCCTGCGCGCGCTGATCCGCGACCGCCTGCGCTAGTGTCCCGTCCGAGAAATTCTTTGCAGAATTTCTCAGCCAGAACACTAGCCATGATCCCACGGGGCGTGCCGCCCCGCCCCGTCGGCAAAGCCGCCTGGGTCCCCACCCCTGCTCACGGCGGCGGTTGCCGCCGGGCCGCGGCAGTGCGCGGCCTTTTTCTACTGCGAACTTCTGTGTCGGGACACTAGATCAACGCTCCCATCCCAATCACAGCTCTCCAAGCAATCGGAGCTTTTCCTTCACATCCTTCAGGATCAGCGGCGGAAGCGCCCGGAGCGCCGTCCTCAAGCGGCGGTTGTCGATGGCGCGGCTCTGGTCGATCATGATCTCGCAGTCCGCGATGTTGCCGGCGATACCGGCCGGGACAGCGACGCGCAGCAGGTTCTCCCCGACCAGGCGTGTCGTGCAGGGCAGGACCCAGGTCGAGGGATGGCCGGTCGGGTTCAGGAGATCGCTCTGGATCACCAGGACCGGGCGCAGCTTCCCCGGCTCGGTGCCGGAGCGCGGGTTGAGGTCCGCCAGGTAAAGGTGGCCGCGGCGCACGATCATTCGTCGAGGCCTTCGCCCCCGAGGTGATCGAGATCGGCGATTTCCAGGAGGGTGGCCGCGCGGGTCGTCCGCGAGGCGTCCAGGTAGCCGCGGCGCAGGGCCGCGCGATCGGTCGTCTCGCGGAGCACTGTGAGGGCCCGGCGGATCACCTCCACCTTGGTGCGCGCCCCCAGTCGAACGCGGAGCTTCTCGACCATCGCCAGCTCGGCGGCGGGCAGCGTGATACTGGACTTGGTATTCAGCTTCATACCTTCTTGATACCGCGTCGATGCTGGCGAGGCAAGATCACGGGCGGAAGCCGCGAAACGGATCAGGCCTTGCGGAACTGGCCGATCAGGCCCGCCGCCTCCTGCGACCGGATACCGAACGCCTGCGCCAGCCGCATCAGCAGCGCCTCCTCCTCCTCCCCCAGGTGATCGTCGGCGTAGGCGACGCCGGCCGCGTAGGAGAGCGCCCTCCGTCGCTGCGCGGGATCGTGGAGGCGCGCCGCGAGATCCTGGATGTGCTCCTCGGTGGTGCGGGCGCCGAACTGGCGGCCGAGGGTAGCGAGCGCGGCCTGCACCAGCGTGAGGTCCTCCGTCGTGCCGGTGAGCGCCATCAGCGTGGTCGCGATCCGGACCGTCTCCGCTTCGCTGACCGCGCCGTCGGCCGAGGCGAGGAGGAGGCAGGTGGTCGCCACCGCGTCGAGCATCTCCACGCCCCCGAGCGGCCCGATCTCCACCAGCGCGTCGCGGATCAGGTCGAGGCTGCGTGCCGTCACGCCACGCCCCCGGCGAGCTCCTTCTCGGCGATGCGCTTCACGTCGCCCGCGTCGACCTGGCCCTTGTGCGACTTCATGATGTCGCCGACCACCCGCCCGACCTGCTTCGGGTCCTTGATTCCGAGCGCGGCGATCCGCTCGCGCACCAGGATGCGGAGCGCGGCCTCGTCCATCCCGCGCGGGAGAAAGCGCTCGCAGAAGGCGATCTCGAAGCGCAGCTGATCCGCCTGCTCCCGGGCGCGCTCGCCGAGGGAGGCGAACTCCTCCACCGCCTTCTGGGCCTGCTTGCGGTAGGCGGCGATCACGTCGAGCACCAGGGCGTCGTCGATCACGCCGGCGAAGCCCTTGGCGGTGCGGCGCTCCATGATCTTGGTCTTCAGCATTCGCACCGTGTCGAGCGTCGGTTGATCCTTGTCTCTCATCGCCTGCTTGAGCAGGTCGGTCAGCTGCTGTTCGAGCGGCATGGGCTCCTCCGAGGTGGTAGGATCTAGCATCAGACGGCGCGCCGCGGAAGGGTGCGCCGAGGAGGATCTCGATGCGGCCCTCGCTGGCGCTCCTTGCCACTCTCGCTCTCCCCTCGTTCGCCCTCGCACAGAGCCCGGTTCCTGTCGCAGAGGACGAGGACTACGAAACGCTCGAGGCGCCGCAGGGCCCGCCGCCGGGCTACGCCGATCCGGCCTACGATGCGCAGCAGTTCAGCGTCGGGTACGTAGGGTCGCACCCGGTGCCCTACGAGTACGGTTCGGGCTACTGCTACGTCGAGGGCGCGCACACCCACGAGTACGCGCCGTTCGATCAGTACCTCTTCCGCGAGTTCAACGGATACTATTACTTCGTCGGCGATCCGGCGGATTTTGGATACGCCCACACGGTCTATGGATTCAATGGCAATCATCCGATACCGGGGGCGTGGGGCGGCGGCTACTGCTACATGTCCTGGGGCCATCGGCACCCCTACGAGCCCGTCGGCCTCGACGGCTTTTCGATGGTCGGCGGCTACTACATCTTCATCGGCGTCTACCCGGCGGACTATTATTTGTACCGCGATTTCTATTGGGGCTACTACGGCAGCTACTACCGCAATTATTACTATGGAAATCGCTACTACTCGCACCGCCCGCCGCCGATCTACCGAAACCCCCGGCCGATCCACGTGAACGCAGCGCCCGGGCGGATCTTCGTCGGTGCGCCGCCGCCCGGCCGGATGGGTGGGCCCTCGGCGCGCAGGGTGGGCGCCCCGCCGGCGCACTTCGCCCCCGGAGTCTCCGGCCGTCTGGCGCCACCGCCCCTCGGTCATACCGGATACCGCTCCGTGGCGCCGCAGGACGCCCCGCCAGCGTATCGGGCGGCGCCGCCGGTTCACCAGTCGCCTACGTACCGCCAGTCTCCGGCGCCGGTCTATCACGCTCCCGCCTACCGCCCGTCCCCGGCCCCGGTCTATCAGGCTCCCGCCTACCGCCCGTCGCCGGCCCCGGTGGTTCGCCCCTCGTCTCCGGTCCACGCCGCGCCCGCTCCGGCCTACCGTTCCTCGTTCCGTCGTTGATCCTGCGGCCGCCTGCGCGCCATGCGTAGCGCCATGCTCCTCTTCGCGTGCGCGGTCGCCTCGACGGCGTCGGCGGCCGGCTTTACCTGGCGGCCCTTCACCCAGAATGTCACCACCTCGCAGGCGGTGGTGAAGTGGTCCCAGGTCGTCACCGGCGGCGGCGGGGCGCCGCTCTAGAAAACCAAATCCAAGAGGCCGTACCAGATCAGGTTCGCGTCGGTGCTGCACTACGTGAAGATCGCGGTGAACGGACCGGTGGTGTCCGTGACCGCGGTGCAACCGGACGGGACGGTGATCGACTCGCTGATGTTCAGCACCGCGAAGCCCATTCCCGACGGTGGCGCGCCGGCCGACATGGGCAGCGAGATCCCTGATCTCGCCGTACGCCAGGTGGCGACCTCGCAGGAGCCGACCTCGCGCCCGATCTCGCGAAGCCGACCGGTCCGGACCTCGCAGGGGAGGAGCGGGAGGAGGGGGTGACGCTCGACGGGGGCTGCCCCTGCGCGGTCGGGGGCACCGGGAGGCCGAATTTCTCGGACAGGACGCTAGTAGCTCCAGAACACCTTCACGCCCGAGACCACCGGCTTCACGCCATCCATCGTCGTGGCGAGCTTCACCTCCACCTGTGCCCAGCGGTGGTTGTGGAGGAAGGCGCAGTTGGCGAGCGCGGCGGGGCTGTTGGGGAACGGGCCGCACCACTGCGTCGCTCCGCCGTTCGAGAAGCCCGCCTGGTCGTCGGAGGCGCGCGCGCGCACCTGCACGCTCGTGCCGACCGGCACCTTCGAGGCCCACTCGATGTGATCCCACACCGGCTTCTGGTAGCCCGAGTCGAAGTTCTGGACCCATGTTCCGTCGCGGGTGGTGATGGTGCGGAGCTGGATCCCGGTCATGTCGCTGTAGGTGTAGAGCGTGTTGCCCGGGTCGACGGCGTAGCGCTGCTCGCGAACCCCGCCGGTGGTCCAGCGGTTGACGTAGCCGGCGCTGATCTGGGGCGACCATACCTTCCCGAGCTTGTCGACGGCGATCCCGTGGTTGCCCTGGTTCTCCGGATCCTTGAAATACTGGATATTCTGCACCGCTGTGCCGTTGGCGTTGAGGGTGATCTTCACCACCCCGCCGGTGCCGCCGTACTGGGCCGCCCAGATCGTCCCGTCGGAGTGGACCATGATCGCGTAGTAGGCGCCGGTGATCCCGGTGTTGAGGACCGCGTAGGGCGGATCGCCGTCGATGCGGTGGATGCCGTCGTTGCCGAACCAGACCCGGTTCTGCTTGTCGATCGCCACGCCGTAGAAGTTGCCGTGGTTGACGGTGTCGACGAGCTTGATCGTCTTGACGTCGATCTTCTTGGTCGGCGAGGTCGCGGTCCAGAGGTAGCCGCGCCCGTCGACGGCCAGGCCGTAGATCGGGACGCCGACGTTGACGCTGCCGAGGATCTTGCAGCGCGGCGGGTTCTGGTTGTCCTTGTCGGTGCCGGAGAGCTTCCAGGCGGTCTGGCCGTTGTAGGTGCCCGCCCAGATGTTGCCGTCGGCGTCGATCGCCACCCCGCGCACGTAGCCGGGGATATCGCCGCGGCAGATCAGGTTGCCGTTGAGATCGAGGTGCGCCACCGACGAGCAGGCGAAGTTGTTCTCCTGCCCGCCCTGGAGGCAGCGGTTGCCGACCCACACCGTGCCGTCGAGGGCGACCGCGGTGCGCGACGGGAGCACGCCGTGGCTCGGCTTCTGCCACATCTTCTGGCCGGTGTCGGTGTTGAGGAGCGCGACCTCGTTCTTGTTGGTGACCGAGATGTAGATGAAGGGGAACACGCCGCCGAGGGTCTCGCCGAGGGTGATCGCGTCGGGGTTCATCGGATCGGGCACCACGCCGCTGCAGGTGCGATCGGCCGCGTTGCACTGCCCCGGCTTGTTGTAGTCCTTGACGAAGCAGGGCATGGGCGCGCACTTGCCGCAGGCGTTGAGCACGCCCTCGTCGGCGAGGCCGTTGCAGTTGTTGTCCTTGGTGTCGCACGTCTCGGCTTGCGGGGCGACGCCGCCCATGCACGCGCCCCACGCCCCCTTGGCGCAGGTCTGCGTCCCGGGCTTGCACTCGCCGACCATGCTCCCGCACGGCCGCTGCGCGCCGTCCTTGCAGCCGCACCCGTCGTCGACCTCGCCGTCGCAGTCGTTGTCGAGCTGATCGCCGCACACCTCGGCGGCCGGGAGCACCTGGTTCTGGCACGGCCCCCACTCCTCGCCCACCTCCTGCTTCATGCACGCCTGGAGGCCGTCCTTGCAGGCGCCCTTCTGGCGCGTCTCGACCGGGCCGCTGTAGCAGGCCTGCGAGTCCTTGCCGCCGCAGTCGCACTTCTCATCGACCACGCCGTTGCAGTTGCCGTCGAGCCCGTCGCCGCACATCTCGAGCGGCGCGGGGCCGCAGGAGCCGCAGGCGTTGCGCACGCCCTCGTCGACCACGCTGTTGCAGTTGTTGTCGAGCGCGTCGCACATCTCCGGCTGCGGGCCGATGCCGCCGAGACACAGGCCCCACTGGCCGTTGGCGCAGGTCTGCGTGCCCTTCTTGCACTGACCGACCGCCGAGCCGCACGAGCGCTTCGCTCCCTCGGTGCAGGCGCAGCCGGGGCCGTCGTCGGGGGCGCCGTTGCAGTCGTGATCGCCGCCGTCGCACACCAGCGGGCCCGGGAGGACCTGGGCGTTGCAAGCGCCCCACTTCCACACCCCGTTCATGTTCAGACAGTCCATCGTGCCCGCCTTGCATACGCCGACGCCGGCGGTCTGTGGCGCGCCGGTGTAGCAGGGCTGATTGGTGGGCGGCATACAGGTGCAGTTGCCGCCCATGCAGAGGCACTGCGGGTCGCAGGTGCCGCAGCTCTCGTCGACCGCGCCGCTGCAGTCGTTGTCGATCCCGTCGCCGCACTGCTCGGCCGGGACGGCGCCGCACGCGCCACACAGGTTCAGGACGCCGTCGTCCACCTTGCCGTTGCAGTCGCCGTCGACACCATCGCACAGCTCCTTTTGTGGGACGACCTGATCGGTGCAGGCGCCCCAGGTGCCATCCTGTGCGCACTTCTGGAAACCCTTGTGGCATGGGCCGTTGCCGTCGCTGCCGCCGGGTCCGTCGTAGCACTCGCGGGTGTTGCCGACCGCGCACACGCAGCCCTGCTCGTCGACCTGCCCGTTGCAGTTGTTGTCCTTGGTGTCGTCGCAGATCTCGGGCGCGCCGGGGTGCGACTCGGCGCTGGTGTCGTCGCAATCGGGGCCGGCAGCGCAGCCGGTGCCGTATTCGTCGTGGTCCTCGTCGGCGCACGCCGAGCCGTCGCCGGGCGCACCTTGATCGGTCACGCCCCCTCCACTGAGGTCGTCGGCGCCCCACCGGTAGTCGGTGGAGACATTGGTCGCCGGCCCGCAAGCGCACAGCGCGATGGCGAGCGACGGGATGGCGAGGCGGCGCGCGAACGTCATGAGATCTCCTGGCGAGCGGTGTGGTCTTGCGACCCCACGTACGGCGTACGATCACAATAACAGCAAACGATGGGCCCAGGGGCGGGGCGCGCACTCCGTCGGAGGCCCGGCGGGCGGTGGGGTAGGGTGGACCTCGCAGGGCCCCTCGGTGAGGTCAGATGTCCCCATCTTACCGGGGGCGCGCGATGCGCTATAACCGCCGCATGGATCGCCCCTTCCTGTCCGCCGCATGCGCGCTGCTTCTCGGCGCCGGCTGCGGGCTCTTCCCGCCCACCGCCACCGATGGCGGCAGCGATGGTGGCAGCGGCAAGGGCGATGCGGCGATGGCCCACGGGTTCGGCAAGCCGACCGTGGAGGTGACCGTGGCCGGCAAGCACTTCGGTCCCTCCGTGCCCGACCCGGGATCGCGTGCCGATCTCATCACCACGCGCGACTCCGTCACGAGGCGCGTCACCGGGAGCAGCTTCGGCGTGATCGCGGCGTCGGCCCAGAGTGGCGCGTCCTGCTCGATCGGGGTCAAGCGCTCGGGCGACGACGTGGCTCCGGTCGGCGTCGGCGGGTGGCAGCTCGTCGCGGCGTCGTTTGGGCGCACCGCGGACGGCACAGTGGTGCCGCTCTCTGACGAGAGCGCGTCGACGCCGCAGGGGACGTGGCGCTGCAGCGGCGCACAGTGCAACGGCGCGGCGTTCGTGATCACCGAGCTCGACTCGGCGCACGCCGAGGGCTACCTCGCGGGCCGCTTCGCCAGCGTCGCGGGCGGAGGCTACGCCGACGTGGTCTGCGCGTTCTGGGTGCCGATGGGCACCTACCAGCCGTAGCCGGATCAGCGCCGCTGGATGCGGGCCGAGGTGTCGCTCCGGTAGGCGGACACGATCTCCTCGATCTGCGCCTCGGCCTGGCGCTGGCCAGCGTCGGCGATCACGTCGCCCTGGGCGAAGTCGTAGATGGTGTAGCCGGCCAGATCGAGGTCGAACAGGTAGTCTGCGAGGCTCGCTCGATCACGCCCGATCTGCGACATCATCAGGTACATGGAGCGCACCAGGTCGTCGAGGCGCGACAGCGCTGCCTGCCGCAGCCGCTCGCGGATCCCCGGCCCACCCCGCGCCGAGTTTATCCCCGGCGACGAGGGGATGATGTTGGAGGCGACGATGAAGTTCGCGCCCGCCTCCCAGGTCACCGACGCGGGTACGTTGTTGATGATCCCTCCGTCGACGAGTCGCCACGGTCCGAGGCTCCACGCCGGGAACGGGCCGGGCAGGCACGACGAGGAGCGCACGCCCTCGCCCACCGTGCCACGGGAGAGCACCACCTCGCGTCCGGTCAAGAGATCCATCGCCACCGGGAAGAACGGGATCTCCGTCGACGAGAGCGCGACCCGGCCGAACAGGCGATCGACCAGCATGGCGATCGCCCGCGTGTGGATCACGCCGGCCGCCAGCCAGGGCAGGATCCGGCGACGCTCCTCGACCAGACGATCGAGCGCCGCCTCGCCTCCGATGGCGTACGCACCCGCGGCGAGCGCGCCGAACGAGGAGCCCGCGACGTAGTCGATCGGGATGCCGGCCTTCCGGAGGGCGCGGATCAGCCCGACATGGGCGAAGCCGAGCGCCCCGCCGCCGCCGAGGGCCAGCCCCACGGAACGCCCCTGAAGCACCCGCACCAGACGGCGGCAGGCGCGCCCCATCGCGCAGGTCTCGTCGCGCAGCGAGGCCAGGTCGCCGCTCCTCCAGAAGCGCGCCGCGGCGGCGGGATCGGGCGGCACGCGCACGGCGTTGCGCCCCACCTGAAGGGACGATTCGCTGTCGCCGTCGATCCGGACCGCCTCGACGCGAAACTGCCCGCGCCTCGCCGCTTCGGCGTGCGTCACATCGCTCCCCGGGCGCACGAACACCACCGCCTCGCACTCCGCCATCGCGTCGCGATCGATCGGATCCCGCGACTGCGCCGCCACCAGCACCGCCCCGGAGACGGTCGCGCGGAGGTGCCGGAGGAGGGTGAGCGTGTGCCCGGGATCGCGCGGCCAGACCACGCGGAACGGCCACGCCGCGGGCACTCCGAGGCTCAGGACGGGGACGTCGCCCTCGTGCTCCTCCCGGACGGACATCCCGAGGCGCCGCGCGGTGGCCGGCCCGGCGAGATCGACCAGCGCAACCGGCGCCGTCGTCGCCAGCTCGGCGGCCATGCCGTAGGCGATGGTTGTCGTCCCCACGCCGGGGCGGGCCCCGTAGACCGATACCAGCATCGTCCCCGCGGTCAACGAGCGCGCCGCCGCTGCGCGCAGATCCATCGTCGCGAGCTGCTGGAAGAGGCGGCGCTGCAGCGACGGGTTCTGCGACACGATCGCCATGAAGGCAGTCGCCTGCACCACCAGGAACTCGGTCGCCTCGATGGTGTCGACATCGGCGGTGCGCGGCAGCTCGAGGAGCGCCGCGGCGTGTCCGAACAGCCACCCCGCGGTCTCGGTAGCGAGCAGCTCCCGCGAGGCCCCTTGCCCTCCCGGCGCGTACACCGCCACGCGCCCGCGGACCAGCAAGAAGACCTCGCTGCTGCGTTCGCCGGCGGTCACCACGCGCCGGCCGGCGGGGACCCGATCGATCGCCCCCGACTGGATGAACTGCTCCAGGTCGTCCCGCGAGAGCAGCCGGAAAAAGGGATTTCGCAGCAGGAGCTCGAGGATCGTCGCGCCCTGCTCGCGCAGTGAAACCAGGTTCTCGACGAACGCGCGCAGGCGCTCCGATCCGGCGAGCAGCGCGCGGAAGGGCGCGGGCGAGAGGTGCAGGCTCCGCACCGGGCTGATCGCCTTGATCTGCCCGACGGTGGGCACTCCGCGATGGAGCGAGCGCTCGCCCACCACCTGCCCCGGCCCCATGCGCGCGTGCGCCGCCAGCTTGCCGTCGGAGCCGCGCAGGAGAAGGATCGCCTGGCCCTCGATGATCAGGTCGACGCCCGGTCCCGGGACCCCGTCCTCGATGATCACCCGATCGCGCGGGTAGTCGCGCCATTCCATCGACGCGAGGAGCTGCTCCTGCTCGTGCAGATCGAGCTGGCAGATGAACGTGGACTCGAGGATCCACGCCAGCCCGGCCTGGCGAAGCGATTCCCTGGTCAGCCCCGGTCGCGCCATCGTGGGGGCCCACTTTAATCGAGAGGATGCGGAGCATCAAGGTGGAGCCCCCCATGATATCGTGCGCGCCAGATGTTGCTCGAGCGATTCCTTCCCGAACTGCTGAGGCGTCGGCTGGCGGCCGACCCGGCCTCGATCGCCGCGCCCAACCTCGTTTGCCACTCTTCCGCGGTGCTGCTCGCGGACATCTCGGGCTTCACGCCGCTCGCGGAGCGCCTGGCCGAGCGCGGGCCAGAGGGAGCGGAGGAGCTCACGCGCTGCCTCGACACCTACTTCGGCGAGCTGATCGATCTCGTGACCGATCACGGCGGCGACGTGGTGAAGTTCGCGGGCGACGCGCTGCTGGCGGTCTGGCGCGCCTCCGCCGAGGAGGACACCGCGACCGCGACCCGCCGCGCGGCCCAGTGCGGCCTGGCGATCCAGGGAAAGCTCAACGACTACGCGGTGGGCGGCGACATCCGGCTCTCCCTGCGCGTCACCATCGCCACCGGGGACCTTCACTTCAGCAACGTCGGTGGCGTGCTCGGGCGCTGGGAGCTGCTGGTGTGGGGCGAGCCGCTCGCAGGCCTTGCGCAGGCGAGAGCAGGGACGCAGCCCGGGCAGGTGGTGGTGCCGGCGGGTGCATGGGCGCACCTGCACGAGTTCGCCGAAGGCACCAGGATGAAGCCCCGCGGCAACGTGCGGATCGACGCGATCCGCGCCCCGATCGCCCCCGCGCGCCTCGTCTTTCAACCGATCCCGATCGAGGCGCATCCGGCGCTCCTCGAGCACATCCCCGGAACGATCCTCACGCGCGTCAACGCCGGGCAGACGCGCTGGCTCGGCGAGCTCCGCCGCGTGGTGGCGCTGTTCGCGAAGTTCCCCGCGTCCACCATCGATGGGGACCCCCGCCGCGTGGCCGAACAGACGCACCTCATGATGCGGGCGCTGCAGACCGCGGTCTACCGCTACGAGGGCAACGTCAACAAGATCTCCGTCGACGAGAAGGGCATCATGCTGCTCGCCGGGTGGGGCCTGCCGCCGCTGGCGCACGAGGACGACGCAGCGCGGGCGGTGAAGGCGGCGCTGACCGTGCAGGCCGATCTCGCGACCTCCGGCCTGTCGTGCGCCATCGGGATCGCCACCGGGCAGGTCTTCTGCGGCGTGATCGGCAACGCGGTGCGGGGTGAGTACACGGTGATCGGCGACGCAGTGAACCTCGCGGCGCGGCTGATGGAAGCCTCCCAGGCGTCCATCCGCTGCGACCCGGCGACCTTCCAGAAGGCGAAGGACGAGCTGCAGTTCGAGGCGCTCCCTGCGATCGCGATCAGGGGGAAGGCGCGGCCGGTCCTGGTCTATCGCCCGACGGGGGCGGAGGTCGAGCGCGTACGGCAGCAGGGGGAGATGATCGGCCGGAACCGCGAGCGGGAGGTCCTGGCCGAGCTCCTCAACGCAACCCTGCGCAGCCGCGACGGCGGCGTGGTGGTGATCGAGGGCGACGCGGGGATGGGCAAGTCGCGCCTCGTCACCGACGTGCGGGAGCGCGCCCAGCAGCTCGGAGTCCGGCTCTTGAGCGGCGGCGCCCATGCCGTCGAGCGCACCACGCCCTACTTCGCGTGGCGCGCGGTGTTCAGCCAGCTCTTCGACGTCGCGAGCAAGGAGGAGCAGGCGATCCAGCAGCGGGTGGTCAAGGAGCGGCTCGCGGCAGATCCAGAGCTCCTGGCGGTCGCGCCCCTGCTCAATGTGGTCATGCCGATGCTCGACCTCGGTGACAGCGAGCTGACCGCCCATATGAGCGGGGCGGTGCGCGCGAGCAATGCCCACGCATTGCTGGTGCGCCTGCTGCGCGACCGCTCCCTCGCGGCGCCGCTGGTGGTGGTGTTCGAGGACGGACACTGGCTCGACTCCGCGTCGTGGGCGCTCCTCAAACAGGTGCACGCCGAGGCGGGGCAGGTGGCGCTGGTGCTGAGCACGCGGCCGATGACCGAGCCGCCGCCGGAGTACGGCTATCTCCTCCGCGCGCACGACGCCTGCCACCTGCGTCTCGAGACGATGACCCCCGAGCAGACGCTCGATCTGGTGTGCCAGCGGCTCGGAGCGCGGCGCCTGCCCGATGCGGTGGGAGAGCTGATCCTGACCAAGGCCGAGGGCAATCCGTTCTTCAGCGAGGAGCTTGCCTTCGCGCTCCGCGACGCGGGCCACATCCTCGTCGAGGGGGGCGAGTGCACGATCGCGCCGGGTTCGGGTGATCTGCGCGCGCTCTCGCTGCCCGACACGGTGCAGGGGGTGGTCACCAGCCGCGTCGATCGCCTGACCCCGTCGCAGCAGATCACGCTCAAGGTGGCGAGCGTGATCGGGCACATCTTCGCGCTGCGCATTCTGCACGAGATCCACCCGGTCCCGGAGGACCGCCTGCACCTCGCCGAGCTCCTGCCGCCGCTGTGCCAGCTCGAGATCATCCAGCCGATCAGGGCCGACGACGACCCGCTCTACCGCTTCAAGCACGCCATCACCGAGGAGGCAGTCTACAATCTGATGCTGTTCGCCCAGCGGCGGGAGCTGCACCGCACCGCGGCGCTGTGGATCGAGCGCGCGAACGCCGATCAGATCGACGACTACTACCCACTGCTGGCGCACCACTGGTCGAAGGCCGAGGACTGGCCGAAGGCGGTGGAGTTTCTCGAAAAGTCGGGGCAGCAGGCGCTCGACCGCTTCGCCAACCAGGCGGCGATCGCGCAGTTCCAGCGCGCGGTGACCATCGCCGACCGCGAGCGGATTCGGATCGATCCGGAGCGCCGTGGCTACTGGCAGCGCTGCCTCGCCCACGCGCACTATGGCACCGGCCAGTTCGACGAGTGCAAGATCCACTCGGAGCGGGCGCTGGCGGCGCTCGGCTGGCCCGTGCCGACCTCCACGCCCGGACTGGTGCTCTCGCTGGTCGGGCAGATCCTGCTGCGGGTGGCGCAGAGTCTCCTGCCACGCTGGTTCCGCGCCCGCGACGAGAAGGAGCGCGAGCGGCGGCTGTGGGGCGTGCGCCTGCAGAACCGCCTCTCGGAGCTGTTCCTGTTCGCCCAGAACGTGCTGGGGCTGGTTTATTCGGGGCTGCGCGAGCTGAACCTGGCGGAGCCGGCCGGGCCCTCCGCCGAGCTCGGCCGCGCCTACTCCGCGATGGCGGCGATCGTCGGTACGATCCCGATGCCGCGCGTGGGCGACACCATGCTCGCGCGCTCTCTCGACAACGCCGGGACCACCGATCCGGTGAACGAGGCGTTCATCCTCACCCGCTGCGGCGTCTACGGGATCTACGGCGCGCGCTGGCCCGACTGCGAGAAGTGGTTCACCGCCGCGTACGACACCAGCAAGCGGCTCGGCGATGGGCGGGTGCTCCAGGACGCGACGATCATGCGCGCGCTCACCGGGCACTACCAGGGGCGCTTCGCGGAGAGCGCCGAGCTGTGCGCCGAGCTGCTCGAATCGGCGACCGCGCGCGGCAGCGACCAGGGCATCTCCTGGGCGCGCATGGGGCGCGGGATGAACTTCGTGCGCCTCGGGAGAGCCGCGGAGGCGCTGCCGCTCTTCGACCCGGTGCTACCGTGGCTGGCGGACAAGGCGACGCTGGCGGAGAAGATCTGGGGGCATGGGATGCGCGCCCTGGCGCTCCTTCGCGCGGGGGATCCGGTCCGCGCCCGCGGGGAGGCCGACCGGACGCTTGCGCTGGTCGAGGAGGCACGCCCGGTGGCCTACTGGACCCAGCAGAGCACCGCTGCGATGTGCGAGGTGTACCAGCTCCTGCTCGATGCCACCGTCGAGGGCTCGCCCGAGCGATCGGAGCTGCTCACCCGCCTGCGCCGCGCCGCGAAGGGCATGCGCTCGTTCGGGGGGGTGTTCCCGTTCGGCGGACCGGCCGGCCTCTACTGGCAAGGGATCTACGAGGCAAAGGCCGGGAAAATCGCACGGGCAACGGCGCGCCTGCGCGACTGCCTGGCGTCGGCCGAGCGCCTGGCGATGCCGTTCGAGCAGGGGCTCGCCCATCGCGAGCTAGGCCGCATCCTGCCCGGCAGTGATCCCGAACGGCCGCGGCATGCCGCCCGGGCAAGAGAGATCCTCTCCGGCCTCGGTGCGGTGTACGACGTCGCGAGGATCCCGTCGGACCCTTGATCGCACCGGCACCCTCAGAATCGGTTCATCAACGCTTTCAACACGCTCGGCGACTTCACCGCCTCGCCCCCCTGCTCGGCCAGCGCCGCCAGCTCGGTCAGCAGGTCGCGCAGGATGAGCGCACCATGGGCGAAGTGCGGGATGCCCGAGTAGGCGCCCATCAGGAGCAGGGTGTTGGCGATCTCGAGCGGGTCGAGGCCCTCCATCAACCCCCAGTACATGTGGACCGCGAGGGTGAGCCCGGCATCCTGGGTCGCGAGCATGGTGATGATGCAGCGCTCGCGATCCCGCGGCGCCAGATCGTCGCCGCCCTGATATTCCTGGAGGATCGAATCGACGATCACCGCTGATTTCGGGAACAGCGTGGTGAGCGCCGTCCCGGTGGCCTCGATCATCCTCGGCTCCTGGAACCCGCCGCGCAGCGTCTTCAGCGCGTCCACGGTGAGGATGTCCAGCAAGGTCCTGCGCGTCTGCTCGGCCATCGATCGTTCCTCCTTCACGGCGAATAGAAGAGCCGGTCGAGCATCGCCTGGCACTGCCCGCCGGTCAGGTTGATGGTGGAGCCGTTGAACCAGAGATCGTCGCTGCGCGCAAGCACCGACACGAAGCGGGCCACCTCGTCGACGCCCTGGAGACGGCCGGCCGGCGTGACCCCGGCCACGCGACCCCGGACCCGCTCCCAGGCCTCGGGGGAGAAGGCGATCTTCACCGCCGGCGTCTCCACCAGGCCGAAGCGGATCAGGTTCACGCGGAAGCCCAGCGGCCCGATCTCGTGCGCGAGGTACCGGACGTAGATCTCGAGCGCGGCCTTGGCGGCGGCGATCAGGCCGAACGGCTCGGTGACCGAGTGGGTGAACTCGTTGGTGAACGCGATGAGCTGCGCTCCTTCGCAGAGCAGATCGCGGGCCATCAATTCCTGAGTCCAGTAGACGAACGAGTTGGCCATCGACTCGAACGTCTTGGCGAACTGCTTCGGGTGGAGCTGATCCTTTCCGCGCGACACCAGGCGGCCCATCGACGCGTTGGCGATCGAGTGGACCAGAAGCCGCACCTTGCGCGGACCGATCGCCTCGTGGATCGCGGCCGCCCCTTCCCGCGCTTCGTCGGCGGTGCCCGCCTCGGCCACGCGCCAGAGCACGCGGCGGCCGGCGGCCCTGACGTCGTGCTCGACGGCAGCCGCCTCGGCTGCCCAATGCCCCCGGTGGACGCCGTAGAGCGACAACCCGGGGTCGTGGGCGACCGCTCGCGCGACCGCGGCCCCGGTCCCCGACGAGGCGCCGAGCACAATCGCCCAGCGATCGGGCGGCCCATCGTCCTTGGCGGTGGTCGGCGCCTGGGTCGGCGCGGAGCTGGGCGGGGCCGGAGCGGTCATGGGCTCTCCTCGGAGTCTCGGTGATCGAGCAGCGACTGTACCGCGCCAACGACCCGCCGGTGCAGAGCCAGCAGACGGGTGCGATCCCCGGGATCGGGATCTCCGCCCGCGAAGAGGTCGATCGGCTCGCCGATGCGCTGGCGGATCTTCACTGGAAACGGCGGGGAGAGCGGCCACGGCCCGAGCGGCCCGAGGCCGATCCACGCGGGCAGGCGGCTCGGGACGCGCAGGCGCCGGCCCCAGGCGTAGCCGTCGTTCAGTCCGAGGTAGGTGTCGTCGGTGCCGGCCGCGGCGACCGGAATGATCGGCAGCCGGTACTTGATCGCCAGGCGCAGGTAGCCGGCCCGATCGCCCCACTCGACCCGGTAGCGATGGCGGAAGCTCCTGCACCCCTCTCGCACCCCGCCCGGGGTCACGATCACGTGCTCGCCGCGCTCGATCACTGCCGCCAGCTCCTCGCCGTCGCCGGTGACGAAGCCGAGCGCGTCCTTGACCGTCCGGAGCCCGGGCCAGTCTGCGAACGCTCCGTGGAGGATCCCGTGCGGGAGGTAGCCGAGCCGCTCGTGCATCGAGACGCTGAGCATGCACAGGTCGTGGGCGATCGGGCGCCCGTGGTAGCCGACGATCAGCGCAGCCCCGGGGCCGCAGAGCCTCTCGAACCCGTCGATCGCGTAGCGGTGGTAGTGGCGCATCGCGCCCCACGCGCCCAGCCACCCCGAGCGGATCGCATCGTCGGCGGTCACGATGCGATCTGCGGTCCCGCCTGCAGGAGGAGGGCACCATACGACAGGCCGCCACCGACGGCGAGCATCAGGATCCGGTCGCCCGGTTCGACCCGGCGCGTGCGCAGGAGCCGATCGAGCGCCACCGGGATCGACGCCGCGCCGACGCTGCCGATCTCGTCCACGATGGGCACCGTCTTCTCGGGCGGGATCTTCAGCCGGGCGAGGATGATCTTCAGCATGATCCCGTTCGGCTGGTGCGGGACGAACCACGCCACATCGTCCATCGCCAGCCCCGCCTGCGCCAGCGCCTCGTCGGCGCAGCGACGGAGAGCCTTCAACACCACGCCGGTGATCTCGTCGTTCGACGAGCCGAAGTGAAACCGGGCCGGCCGCCCGGTGCGCCCCGGGTGCTCGAGGGCGATCGAGTCGCGGTAGGCGCCGTTGTTGCCGAAGAAGGCGCCGTGGATCCCCTCGCCGGGGCGCCCCGGGCCGAGCACGACGGCAGCCGCGGCGTCCCCGAAGACGAAGTAGGAGCGCGCCACCTCCGGTGCGAGGTAGGGCGAGAGCATCTCCACCGTCGCGATCCCGACCGGCCCGCCGCCGGTGGCGATGGCGCGGGCGGCGATGTCGAACGCGGTGAGGAAGCCGGTGCAGGCGTTGTTGAGGTCGAAGCAGTCGCAGTGATCGGCGATGCCGAGGCGCTCGATCACCTCGTTGGCGGTGGCCGGACAGAGCACGTCGCCGCCGGTCGACGAGACGAAGATCACCCGGCGCAGGGCCGACGCAGGCAGCTCGGCGACGGCGAGCGCCCGGGTGAGCGCGGCGGCGGCCAGGGCGGCCATGCTCTGCTCAGGATCGAGCCAGAGCCGCTGGGCGATCCCGGTGCGCGCCTCGATCGCCGCCGGGTCGCGCGACCGCACTTGCGCCGCCAGCTCCGCGGTCGATACCCGCCGTCCGTCGAGCACGCTCCCCGTTCCGAGGATGCGGACGGGGATCAAGTCTCTGCTCCCTCCCGACTGGTCCGCTCGCGCGGACGCGCGATCTGACGCCAGCGCGCGACCGCCTTCTCCACGGCGGGCTGAACCGCCACCTCCGCCTTGCCGATGATCTCGCCGGAGCGGCGGAAGCTCCATGCCTGGAAGTCGCTTGGCCCGGCGTTGTAGACAACGTCCGATGACTCGGCCTCGGCGGCGCCCGCGGAGTGCATCATGATGAAGAACGAGCGCACCGTGTCGCGCATCCGGAGGGCCGGGTTGAACTCGTGCGCCCAGCGCCCGACCGCGCCACGGAAGTAGGGTGTGCGCGGCGCCTCGGGCGCCGGCGGGGGCACCACGTTGGCGGCGACGACCAGCTGAGCGCCTTCTGTGATGAGCACGTTGTCGGGTACGTTGTTGGCGATCCCGCCGTCGACCAGCCGTCGTCCACCGACCAGGGTGGGGGTGAGCGCGCCCGGGAAGGAGCCGCTGGCACGCACCGCGAGACCCACCGGGCCACACGACAGCGCGCGGAGGGCGCCGGTACCCACGTCGGTGGTGGCGGCGAAGAGGGCGGTCTCCAGGCGCTCGATCCGCTGCGCGCCGAGATCGCGATCGATCAACGCGGCGATGAAGCCCGAGTGGACGACGCCGAGTCCCACCACGACGCTCAGCCAGGTGCTCCGCTCCTCCATCTTGGTGAGCCCGGCGTCGCCGAGCGTGGAGTAGTAGGCGCCGGCCACCGCGCCGAAGCTGGAGCCGCTGACCATATCGATCGGAACATCCTTGGCAAGCCCCCGCAAGAGCGCGACGTGCGCGAAGCCGAACGCTCCGCCGCCGCCGAGCGCGACGCCCACCCGGCGCTCGGTGACCGCCCGGCCGAAGCGGCCGAAGGTGGCGCGCTCGAGCTCACGCAGGTCGGCAAGGCGGCCGCGGCTACGGGCCACCCTCGCTCGATCGAGGCGCAGCCGCACGGTGCGGGCGGGTAGACCATCGCGATGCCCGGCCTGCTGCACCAGCTCGTCGACCAGCGCCGCGAAGAGCACCTTCGACGCAGGCACGCCGGGAGGGAGCCGCTCCTCCGACGGATCGGTCGTGAAGAGCACCACCTTTTTTGCCTTCGCCACCAAGGGCCCGAGATCTCCCTGGAGGTGGGTCGCGTCGAGGAACAGGTAGTCCGGGGGCGCGGTCTCCCCGTCGCTGCCGGTGCCGCCCGAGCCCACCGCGGCGGCGAGCTCTGGCGCGGTGAACGGGGCACGCAGCCACGAGGAACGCTGCGGCCCGGGAGGCGGTGTGTCGCCCCGATAGAGATGGACCACCGCCGCCCGCTCCTGGAAGTCAGCCCCGATGGTGCCGGCCAGGAGATCGATCGCCTCGGCGAAACGGCCGGCCCCGTCGGAGAGGAACAGCACCACCTCGGCCTGTTGCTGCCCGCCAAGCGCCGCGAAGATCGGTTGCCCCTCGAGGGTGATCGAGCGCAGCGCCTGGGCAAACCCCGAGGAGCGCCCGAGCAGGTCCAGGATCTCCGCGCGGTCGATGGCGATCAGCGTCGCGTCCGTCCGCGCCACCACCGTCGCGGAGTGCGGGCGGCCGGTGAACAGCTCCGGCTCGCCGAAGCAGTCGCCGCCCTGAAGGCGCCGCACCACATCGGGGCGCCCGTCACCGTCCTGGTCGACCAGGCATTGCAGCTTTCCCTCGGCGACCAGGAAGAGCGCCTCCGCATCCGAGCCGCGCTTCACGACGGTGTCTCCCGCGGGCACGCGCACGAGGCGCGCCACCTCCAGGAGCGCCCGGTGGTGGTGCGGGGTGATCTTGCACAGCACCTTCGAGCGGCGCATCGCCTCGAGGGCCGCGTGCTCGAGCGCGTGGAGTCGCACACACTCCTCGACGAAGGCCGCGAATGCGGGTACCGCGCGCACTGCCTCGGCGTAGCGGCCGTGGGGCAGGAGGCGGAGCACCGTTGGTCGCACGGCACTGACGCGCAGCCGGTGCCCACCTTCGCTCAGCAGCGACGAGAGCCCGAACATCGCGCCCGGCCCGAGCTCGCGCTGACGACCGCGCGGGTCGACGTCGCGGGTCAGCGAGACCTCCCCCGAGACGACGGCGTACAACCCGCCGGGGGGCTCTCCCATACGGCAGATCTCGTCGCCAGCGCGGAAGCTGCGCCGCTCGCCGAAGTGGACGGCGAGCCGCTCGCGATCCTCGCGCGGCAGCCGGCGCATCATCGGAAAATCGTCGAGAGCCTCCGTCTCCGGGGCGTCGGTCATCGATCGGCTTGCGGGATCATTGGTCATGGTCGCACGCCGGTCCACGATGCCAGAAGGCCGGCGCCATGGCAACACGCACCGGGCCAGGGTGGGCCAGGGGTCGGCCAGGGGAGGGCCAGGGGTGGGCCAGGGGAGGGCCAGGGGTGGGCCAGGGGGTGCTCAACGGAGAAGGGGGTGCCTCCGCTCACGTAGTCGTAGTCGTAGTCGTAGTCGATTCAGGGGCACTCTCGCGCGGGGGATCAGCTCTCCGGCACATGCGCGTGAGCATCTGCAGGATGCGGGTCAGCAACTCCATGGCCTGTCGCCGAGTGTCTTCCTCGGCGAGTTGCAAGACCGCAACGGCATCCACGATCGCCTTGCACTCCATCGCGGAGCCCCGGGCGATGCTGTAGAAGCGGGCGCCATCCGGCGCTCCGAACCGGCCCGCTCCCCCGGCGATGTTCCAGGGGATGGAGAGCGCCGCACGTTT
>SHYY01000112.1 GCA_009692555.1 Myxococcales bacterium | reverse complement strand
CTCACCGACGGCGTCCGGGGCCGGAGGGCGGCCCGTACGGGCTCCAACCGCCCCCGCGCGCCGGCCGACCGCCCCGCGCTTCCGACGGGAGCACGCCGTGACCGGCCCGCGGGTGCCGGAGACGGGCTCCGACGTGAGCGAGTAGTACTCGGCCAGAGGACGGTCCAGCGACGGAGCGGGCGTCAGGCGGCGGCTCGCTTCTCCTCTTTCGCGGTCGCGAGCGCCTTGTAGATCGCCTTGTTGAGCATGCTCTGCCACTCGTCGTGGGGACGGGTCGGCTTGGCGGGCACGCGCACCTCGAGCGTCCCGCCGCCGGCCTTGATCGCGGAGAGGAGGATCTTCGGCTCGACCCCGAAGACGATCCAGTCGAGATCCTCGACCGTGTTGCGGACCGTCTCCTCGAGCGCGTCGAGGTCGACGCCGGCCTCGCCCGCTCCGCGAAGAACCTGATCGGCGCCCGCCTGGAGCGTCGCCAGGGCGGGGTCGGTGGCCTCGATCGTCAGGGCCAGCGCGGCGGGTCGATCCTCGTCGCTGTAGCCGCCCGCGGCGCTGGCGCGCCAGGCCGCCTCGTCGTCGCTGCGCAGGAGGATCACGCAGCGCTCGAAGCCGAGCGCATCGGTGACGAAGCCGGTGGCGGTGCGCAGGATGTCGTCGAGCACCACGGTGGCGTTGAACTGCTGGCCGGCCTCGTAGAGCCGCTTGTAGAGGCGGAACTGCTCGGCGAGCTGCTCCTGGGCGCGCCGCTTGGCGCGCTCGTCGTTGAGATAGCGTGTGGCCAGGGCGACCGTGAAGATCGTGGTCAGCTCGGCATAGACGAAGGCGCTCGGGAGCGCGACGCCGCGCCGGAAGAGGAGGACGAAGTCGAGCTGGAAGAACAGGAGCAGCGTCAGCCCGAACACCGCGAAGACGAACAGCGCGCCGCGGCGCTCGAGGAGCAGCGCGAAGGCGAACGCGCCCAGGGGCATGAGGAGGTAGATCCAGTAGGTGCCCCGCCAGCCGGGGGCGTCGGTCAGGGCGTCGCCCGCCAGCAGGTTGTCGAGCAGCGGAATGCGCCGGTTCACGCCGTCGGGGTCGGGCCAGCCCACGAGGTGACCGGCGTGCCGCGCGACCTGGTGATAGCGGTCGAGGTTGGCGACCACGGTGGGGGCGGCGACGAGCGGCGTTCGCGCGGGGTCGAAGGGCGTCGTGATCGCGAGGCCGAACTTGTCGAAGTTTTGCGGCAGGCGCGACTTCGCCGGGTCGCCTGGCGGGCCCTCCGCGGCGGTGGAATAGGCCGGCTGGCACGAGGCGCCGCTGCTCCAGCCGAGGACGAGCTGCCCCTGCCGTCGCATGATCGTCCGGCCGAGCACGCGGTCGGTGTCCATCTCGTCGAGCAGCTCGCCGAGCTCGCGCTCGCGCAGGAACCGGGCGAGCTCCTCGGGAACGCGCACATCAGGATCCGGGAACACCACGTCGAGGCCGACCGCCTTCGCGCCCGCGCCGAGGATCTTCTCGATCAGCTCGGCCATCCGATCGCGATGCCAGGGCCAGCGGCCGAGCTTCTCGATCGCCAGGTCGTCGATCTCGACGATCACGATCTTGTTCGCCACCGGGCGCGCGCCGCGCAGACGGAACTTCATGTTCTCGACGCTGCCGGTCTACGACTGCAGCGCGGGCAGGAGGTGGGAACGCACCGCCGGGCTGCGGAGCTCGCCCCGCAGGTCGGCGTCCACGACGTAGAGGCAGGAGGTGGTGAGCGCGATGACCAGGAGGTGAATCCAGCGGGCGTGTCGCCTCCGGTTTCCGGTCATTCCAGGGCCTCCGGCCGCGGGCCGTTGCGGCGGCACGATAGCCGATCCCGCGCTGGCGAGGAAGGTCCGGATCCCTTCGCCCAGGGTGCCTTGACCCCCTCCGGGAAGTCCGATAGTTTCCGCGGCCTGTCCAACCCCCGCCGTGTCCTCTCCGTTGCAGCCGTGGCGCTCTCGATGGCCGCGATCCCGGCCCGTGCCGAGCCGGTCAGCCTGACCATCGTGTCGGCGAAGATCGATCCCAAGAAGGTGGTCAAGGGCGGGCCGGCGCGCTCGACCGCGTCGCTGTCGGACCTCACCTGCCTCTCGTACCCCGGCCTGCGCCCGATCGCCGCCTCGTGCGGTGGGGCAGCGCGCGCTGAAGGGGCCCCCGCGATCGATCCGATGGCGCTGCTCAGCGTCGGTGGAACGGTCATCCGCACCTACCCGATCCCGGGGACGCTCGCGCCCGAGTGGAACTACACCCTGGTGGTCGAGCCCGACGAGCTGGACGACACGGTGGCCCCCTCGTTTGCCCTGGTCGACGTGGTGGCGGGCAAGGAGATGAAGCTTGGAACCAAGGCGCTCAAGTGGAAGGACCTGTTCGCGCCGGGTGTGCACACGCTCAAGGGCGTGGCGGGGCAGAGCGAGATCACCTGGCGCGTCGAGGTGCTCCCGAGGGCGGCGGCGCCACGCTCGTACAAGGTGGTGGTTCCGGCGGACCAGCAGATGGCCGATCTGGCGCGCGCGGCGAAGGAGGGCGATGCGCCCGGAAAATACTTGCTCGTCCCGGTGGCGAAAGGCGAGATGGTGGAGGTGGTGGCGACGGGAAAGGTGCAGCCGAGCGCCAAGAAGCGCCCCGAGATCGTCAGCGGGCCGAACGGCATTCCGACCATCCAGACCAAGATCCAGTTCAATCAGCCGGGCTTCCGCGGCTGCCCGGGCTGCGATCACGCGGCGCTGATCGCGCAGCTTGGCAACCAGGCTTTCGTCGTCGGTGAGCGGAAGCAGTTCACCGCGGAGAGCGCGGGGATGCTCCTGTTCGGGATCAACGACGTCAAGGTGGCGGACAATGCGGGGGCTACCAGGTGCAGGTGACGGTGATGCCGCCGTCGACCAAGCCGCCGGGGATGGATCCGCGCGTGCTGCAGATGGCGATCGATGCGCACGGCGCCGAGATGGAGGAGTGCGTCATGGCGGCGGCCGATCCGACCGGGAAGATCAAGTGGCTGTTCGCGATCGCATCGGATGGGCAGGCGCTCGGCGTGACGGTCCAGGAGGCGTCGGCGAACCTCAAGCAGGCCGCCGAATGCATCGCGAAGAAGGCGAACGGATGGAAGTACCCGCCGTCGGGCAGCGTCTGCGCGCTGACCTATTCCGCCAACTTCTCGCGCGAATGACCCGGCCGCTTCTGGCCTGGCTGGCGCTGGCGCTTCCCGTCGCTGGTTGCGTCGCCCAGGGCCAGTGCCCGCCGGCGGCCGCACCGAACGCGGCGGCGGCCTCGGTGGGTCGATTGGGCTCGGCGGAACTGGCCGACCTGCTTCGCACGCGGACCCGGGGGAACGCAGCGGAGATCGACCGACAGATCGAATCGCGCGCCGGCGGTGAAATGACCTTCATGATGGTCGATTCCTCGGGATTCACGAGGAAGGTGCAGACCTACGGGATCTTCGCGTTCCTCGCCTCCGCGGTCCAGGGCTACGACGCCGTCCTGGCGCCGATCGAGGCGAACCACGGGAGCGTGATCGCGCGGCCCGCGGACAACCTGATGGCGGTGTTTCCGACTCCGGCCGACGCGGTGAAGGCGGCGCTCGAGATGCAGGCGACCCTGGTGAAGCGCAACGCGGGCCTCGACGACCAGGAGCAGTTCAACATCTCGATCGGCATCCATCACGGGAAGCTGATCCGGCTCGCCGACGACGCCTTCGGGGACGCGGTGAACGTGGCCTCCAAGCTGGGCGAGGACCTCGCCGCCAAGGACGAGATCCTGATCAGCCGCGAGGTGGCCGACCGGGTGAAGGGCCAGTTCAAGGTCGTGCTCGACCGCTCGGAGAAGGTCGGCGCGGGGACGATCGAGATCTACAAGGTCACGAACTAACCCACCAGTCCGTTCGCCCGGAGCGAGCGGAGCGAGTCGAAGGGGCGCCCTCCATGGCACTGGCGTCCTTCGACTTCGCGCCAGGCGCTCCGCTCAGGACGAACGGGTGGTGAGGCACTTGCCGCGGGCTGTACCTGGGCCGGGACTGGCCCTACGGGCCGTCGGCGAGCTGGCGGATCAGGCGGTAGTCCTCCCCCGCCTTGACCTGGATATCGAAGTTGTACTTCTTGCCGTTGGCGACGAAGGTCACCACGTGCTTGCCCGGCTTGAGCGGGATCTTCGAGCGCGGCGCGATCGGGGTGGTCTTGCCGGTGTCCTTGCCGTCGATCAGCACCTTCGCCCACGGCTGCGTGTTGGCGACCAGGAAGCCGGGATCGTTCCCCTCTCCCGCGGCCCGCGCCTCCACCGGCGGGGGAGCGGCCTTGGGCGCCTCGGCCCGCTCCGCCTTCTCGCCCTTGTCCTTCCCCGAGCCCTCGATCTTGCCCGCGGGCTTCTCGGCCCTCTCCGGCTTCGGCGCCTTGGTCTTCACGCTCACCGGCGCGAACAGGTCATCCGGCTCCCTCCAGTCCTTCTTGTCCACCGGCTGTGTCGCGCCCTTCACCGGCGGGGGAGCGATCGCGACCGGCGGCTGCTCCTTGTCCTTGCCCACCACCGCCGTGCCCGGCGGCTCCTCGCCCGTCGAGAGCTTGAGGTTCAGCGCCTGGTGGTTCTCCTTGTCGAACGAGATGTACTTGGTGATCGCCAGGAAGCCCTGCTTGCGAAGGCTGACCTTCGCCTCCTTCAGCAGCTCGAGGTCGTCGATCTTGATCGGCGTCATCCCCATCGGCTTGCCGTTGATCGTGATGTCCGCGCCCGGCGGGTCGGTGCGCACTTCGAGGTGGCCGCGCGCCGGCACGAGGGTGACCTCGCGCGACTTCTCGTCCCCGGCCTTGAGGGTCACCGCGAACTTGACATCCTCGCTGCCTGCCTTGGTGATCTTGAAGTCGTGCGGCTTCCCGGCGCGCAGCGGGATCGGATCCTTCCACGAGCCCGCCTCGAGCTGCGCCCCGTCGATCCACACCGTCGCACCCTCGGCGGTGAGGCCGAGCTTGAAGCGCCCTGTGCCGCCCTCCGGCGCGGCCGCCTTGATCGTCGCGCTGATGACGCTGATGTCGTCGGCGATCACCCGCAGCTCCTGATCGAAGTTGCCGGCCACCGTCCGCACCGAGATCGTGTGAGCGCCGGCGAGCACGTCCCGCAGCGTCAGCGCCGAGCCTTCCGGGATCGTCCCGCGCTCCTGGTCGTCGATGAACACGCTCGCCGCCGCCGGCGGATTGATCGTCACCACCACCGTCCCCCGGGGCTTCGAGCGCTTCAGGTAGGCGCGCCCACCGAGCACGCCGCCCACCACCAGCACCGCCACCACCACGCCGATCAGCAGATCCTTGCTCATCGTCGAGCGCTTGGCGGCGACCGGGCGGAAGGCGGGGCTATGGATGTGGCTGGTCTCGGGGTGGGGCGCGGTCTGCGCGACCGGGGTCGGCCGCGACCGCACGAGAATGGGCGCCTCCAGCATCACCGTCGACTGCCCCTGCAGGGGCGGCAGTCCACCGCCATGCGCGCCGTTGCCGGGCGCAAGCGCGTCGAAGATCATCGTCGATTGCCCCGGCATGTCGGTGCCCGCGGGCGCGCCCGGGAGCATGTGCATCGCCCCCAGGATCTGGGTCGACTGCGCCTCGAGCGGCTTCACCCCGGGCAGGCCGACGTGCTCCATGCCGAGGATCTGGGTCGACTGCGCCTCCAGCGGCTTCTCGGCGGCGGCGCGCGCGGCCAGCGCTGCCAGCACCTCCGGCGGCATCTCCATGCTGATCTGCGTCGCCTCGCCGTGGATCCCCTGCTCCTCCACCTCGTCCACCTCCTCCAGAAGCTCGGCCCCGGAGAGGCTCTCCTCCTCGCTGAGGAGATCGTCGATATCGAGGATGTTGGTGCTGCTCGGGATCGGCCCGCGCGACTTCTGCGCGGCGCGCGACACCGGCATCGGCGCGATTCCCCCGGGCGCGATCGTCGGCCGCGGCGCGGGGGCGGAGGCGGGACCGAGCGGCGAAGTCGGCGACTTCATGTCCTTCGTCATCCGCTTCTGATCTTCGAGCAGCTGCGTCTCGCGCTTCAGCTCGGCCGAGAACTGCTCCTTCATCCACGCCCCGAGCTGCCGCATCCCGAAGGCGGGCTCGAGGCCGCCCAGCCAGGCGTGCAGATCCTCCTGCATCTCCGACGCCCACTGGTAGCGATCCTCGGGATCCTTGGCGAGCCCCTTCAGGATCACCCGCTCCATCTCGGGCGGGATGTTGGCCACCACCTGCGACGGCGGCGGGATATCGACGTTGCGCACCTTCTCCAGCGTCGCGAAGTCGCTCTCGCCGAGGAACAGGCGCTCGGCGGTGAGCAGCTCGTAGAGGATGGTGGCGATCGCGAACACGTCGGAGCGACGGTCGAGCGGCAGGCCGCGCACCTGCTCCGGCGACATGTAGCCGAACTTGCCCTTCAGCACGCCGGCCTGGGTCTTGGTCGAGCGCGAGGCGGCCTTGGCGATCCCGAAGTCGATCACCTTGACCTCGCCGTCGTAGCTCACCAGCACGTTCTGGGGCGAGACGTCGCGGTGGATGATCGCCAGGCTCTTGCCGCCAGCGTCCTTCTTCTTGTGGGCGTAGTCGAGCCCCTCGCACATCTTGGCGACGCAGTGCGCCGCCATCGGGAAGGGCATGGTGGCCTTCATGCGCCGGAAGCGGTTCTGGATCTGGAGCAGGTCCTTGCCCCAGACGTACTCCATGGCGATGAAGTGCGAGTCCTCGACGCGCCCGAGCTCGAAGATCTGTGCGACGTTGGTGTGATTGAGCTGGCCGGCGATCTTGGCTTCATCGATGAACATCTGGATGAAGTCGGCGTCCTCCGCCATCGACGGGAGGATCCGCTTGATCGCCAGGATCTTCTCGAAGCCCTCGACGCCGAATGCCTTGGCCTTGAAGACCTCCGCCATGCCGCCGACCGAGATGCGCTCGAGGAGGAGGTACTTGCCGAATGGAACCGGTTGCCTCACGGGTACTCCTTCGCGCGGGATCGTAGGCCAGCCGCCAATTGGGCGTCAACTGCAAACGTGGGCGCCCCCCCGGGGCCGATGGCCCCTAAATTGTGAATTGGGGGCTGTGGGCAGGGGGGCAAAGACCCCTAGAAAGTGAAGGTCGAGGGAGGGGCTGAGGCGCGCAGGCTGGCGGCGTCCTCGGCGAGCTTTCCGCGGATCCTGCGCAGGACCACGAAGCCGTCGATCACCCCGTAGACCACCACCGCGAGCAGGGTGCCGAAGCTGGCCCAGTTGACGCCCTGGAGGATCTCGGCGCGCCGGGCGTCGGGGAAGGTGCCGTCGGGGCGGACGGTGGCGTAGAGGGAGGCGCCGGTGGCGATGTTGAGGGCGAGCAGGCCGATCTCGGCGCTCAGGAGGAGGGCGAACTTGGTGCGCTGGCCGTTCTGGAACTGGCCCGCCGGCGGCAGGAGGTTGAGGGCGGCGCTGCGCGGGCGGCGCTTCTCGACCTCGCGCAGGAGCTCGTCGCGGTGGCGCGCGCGCACCTGCTCGAAGAAGGCGACCACGTCGGGGCGCACCAGGTTGGGATCGAGGTGGGCACGTGGCTCGAGGCTCAGCCAGTGAAGGAAGGCGGCCTCGGCGGCGAGGTTGCGGCCGGTGAGCGCGCACGCGATGCCGTAGAGGCGGAGGGCCTGGGCGCGATCGACCGGATCGGCGATCGTGTCGCCGTCGACGCTGTCGCGGAGCGAGGCGACCACGCCCTCGTTGTCGCCGGACTCGAAGCGGCCGAGGGCTTCCGGGAGCGGGGCGGCGCTGGCGAGCCCGGCGGTGAGCAGGCAGAGCAAGGCGGCGACAGCCGGGGTGCCGGTGAAGGCCCCTCGGAGGGGCGCCGTTTCCGTTTCCGTCTCCGTTTCCGTTTCCGTCTCCGTTGCTTCAGTGGGCATTGGCGAGGACTGCCTGGAGGGCGCCGCCGAGGTGGGTGAATCCGTCGGTGACGAGGTCGTAGGCGGCGCGGCTGGTCTCGGAAGACTGGGTGGCGCGGCCCTCGAGATCGAGGCTGCGGTCGAGGGCCACCCGCCCGTCGCGGATCACCACCACGCGCAGTCGGCCGACCGGGTGATACATGCCGGGTCCCATCGGATCGAGGCGCAGGGTCTCGAAGGCGGCCATCACCACCGCGCCGACTCCGAGCTGTTGCGCCTCCGCGGTGGCGGCGGCGTGGGAGAGGAAGCCGCAGGTCTGGGTCCGGATGGTCATGACCCGCAGGCGCTGCTCCAGCACCTGCTGGGCGGCGAAGGTGGACCACGTGCCGACAGCGCAGCCCTCGGGCGTGCCGATGATGTGGAGGACCGCGGTCGCCGCCGACGGCGGGTAGGTCGGTCCGTGGCGGGGCCAGAGGCGGGGCGGGGCGAATGCGGGCGGCGGCGGAGGCGTGGCGAAGGCGGGCGGCCCGTAGGGACTTTGCGGTTGGCCGCGGCGCTCGTCAACCGGCGCGGGAGGGGCCCGCGTGACCACCGGCGGGGCGGCCGCGGGTGGGGCGGCGGCAGCCGGCGCCGCCACGGGAAGGCTGGCTTCGGCTGGCGTTGCGCTCCGAGCTTGCTGCACGCCGGCGATTGCCGGCGCGGCCTTCGGCGGGTCCGGAGGCGGCGGAGCGGCGGGCGTCACCGGCGGATCCACCGGCGGCGGTGGAGGCGCTGTCGTCGCGGGCGCGGTCGGGGGTGGGGCGGGACCAGCACGCTCGGCGATCGGGGGCGCAGCGCGCGGTGCGGTGCGCTCCTTGTCCACGGGGCGATCGGGGATCACCGCGGCGGGTGCGGCGCTGATCGGATCGGGGGCGCGGACCGGGCTCGCCGCCATCGTCGCGCGCGCTGGCGGCGCAACCCCCACCGCGCGGCGGGCCGAGGCGGGCAGGGCGGCGGCGATGCGGGTCCCGAGATCGGCAGCCAGCTCGTCGACCTGCTCGAGCGCACCCTCCACCTGTACCGCGCGCCCCGCCACCGTCGCCCGGAGGCGCACGCGATCGCGGTCGAGCGCCTCGATCTTTCCGGCGATCGGCGCGCCGCCCGATGAGACGTCGACGCCCGAGCGTTCGAGGGAGGCGGAGACCGCGCGCGCCACTTCTGGAGCGAAGATCGCGAGGTCGTCGGGGGCGCTGAAAGGCGGCACGGCGACCGCGGCCGTCGCGACGGCGCACAGCAGCACCGGCGAGCTGAAGACGATCCACCGCGCGGCCCGCATGCGCTGGATCGAAGCACGGGTTGCGACAGTGTCAAGCGCCATCGGGGAGCGCAGGGGAGCGCAGCGAGCGATTCGCAGGCCGAGCAGGCTGCATAGAGACGCGGTCGCTGCCATTCGAGCGCCCCGGTTGTGGCGGTGGCTCATCGCGGGAGCGATCCGAGCGCCTGGATCGAGACAGCGGCCTGTCGATGGGGCGATCCGAGCGCCTGGATCGAGGGGGCGAGGTGGCGATGCTGCGATCGGAACGCCTGGATCGAGGCAGCGGCATGTCGATGGCGCGATCCGACCGCCTGGATCGCGGCGTCCGGATGGCGATGGACGGTCCGCGGCAGATGGATCGCTTCCTACGGTCGCCCGCGGTCGCGACTGGGCGCCCTGGGCCGGCTACCCGTCGGTCCTCTTCGCCTTGCTCCGGCGCCGCGCCGGTCGTGCTATCTATGCCCCATGGACCGGGACGCCGTGATCCGCATCATCCGGGAGCATTGGGAGGAGCTCCGCGCTCACGTCACTACCGCGAGCGACACGCGGTGACCGGATCCAGAGGTTGGGGCGGGAGCGGCGGGCATCTGATCCCAGGTCCTGCCGTCGAGGAGGCGTCCCGCCTGCTTCTTGTTCTTGCCGCCCCACTGCTTGAAGAAGAACGGCACCTTGGCACGCTGGCACTGGTCGCGGAGATCGGTCGCCCACGCTGGATCCATCGCTCGTGATTTCGGTCCCGATTCGCCGCCGACGATTGCCCAGTCGATGCTTCGAAGATCGAGGTTGTGCAGCGGCCCGAGCAGCGGCTCAAGCGAGAGGAACTTGATGACCGCATGCGTCCGGCGCAGGTCATCGATGCGCGAGCGGTACTCGTCACTCTCGACGCTAACGCCCATCCAGATGTTGGGCGCCCAGTGGAGTCTCGCGTCGATCTCTGCCAGGCGATCCGACCGCTTGGTCAGCACCTGAAAGCGGTGCCAGTGCGCGCGGCGCATGACCTCGAAGACGCGCTGGAGGTACTCGAGCGGAACGTCTGAGTGGAACAGATCGCTCCTCGAGTTGACGAAGATCGTCTGCGACTTCTTCCACCGGAGCGGCCGATCGAGCATGTGCGCCTGCAGCGTGAGCTGAAAGCCGTTGCGGTAGTTGTCCTGTCCCATCGCTTGCAGGCGCTCCGCCATGCGCTCGGCGTAGCAGTACTTGCAGCCGGGGCTGATCTTGGTGCACCCGGTGACCGGGTTCCAGGTGGACTCGGTCCACTCGATGCCTGAGCCGTGGGCCATTATTGCAGCCCTTTGGTCAGGAGGTGGTTCGCGATACGCAGCGCGATCGGAGCGCCCTTGTCGTTGCCGACGGCGAAGCAGAGCAGGTAGAGCGGGCAGTTGGCAGAGTTGCGCAGGACCTTCGGTTCGTCAGCGACGGCGGCGAATACTGACTTCAGGCGTTCGTTGAAATAGCGTCCCATCGTCTCTGTCGTCGCCTTGACGACGCGATCCTCGGCAGTCCCAAACAGCGTCGGTGTGCTCTCAACGCGGTAGAATTCGTCGTACCAGTTCTCGGTGCCGAGGAGCAGGTTGAGACGACGGCGCCAGGACTCCGGGATCTCGCCCGACCTGGTGAGCAGGCGGTTGACGCCGATGCCGAGAGGGAAGAGCAGCCACATGTCAATCGCCTTGGTCGCGGCGATCGCTTCGATGGTCTTCCACTCGACCTGCATCCCGTAGGGGTCGAGGAAGAGTACGGCGCGGTGCGCGCTCCAGTCCTTGCGGCACAGCTCCTGGATCTCGGTGTTGGCGTTGCCCTGCCGGATCTTGATGTCGCTCGCGAGCGCGGGGAACTCGGTCTTGAGCGCTTCGAGCTCGGCACAGCGAACGGCGCTGCGCTCGATGAAAACGTAGCGGTCGAAGCGCGGGTCGGTTTTGAGAGCGATCCGCGCGGAGCCGTCGAGCAAATCCTGCGGCTCCTGCGCGGCGAGATCCGGCAGCGGCAGCGTCCGCGACGATGGGTCAACCCCTGGTGGCGCGCATCACGATAGCCGGTGCCGGCGAACGCGTCGATGTAGCCCTTGCGAAACGGGTGCTCCTTCGACGGCTTGTCCTTGAGCGCCGTCGTGTAGCTGGCGAGGTACTTCGCCAGCACGTCGAGCTTCGCTGTCGTCCAGCCGCCGCCGAACCGGTGTGCCTTGCCTCCTTTTTCCTGTCGGTTTTCGAGCCATCAGCACCTTGCCGTGAGACTATACGTGCGTTCAGTGTTCGCGCCGAGTCGCATCGCGCTGCAAATAGGCTCTGCGCACACCAGCAAACCAGCCGGCGGCGGGCCTGGCAAGTTTCTGTAATGCTACGACCAGGGGCTGGCGCTTGCGCTGGTCGCGCGTGGAGTGATCAGGCGCCGCGACCCGTCGGCCGGTAGCGACGTCCCGCGGGGGCGTCGCTCCAGGTGACGAGGCCGAGGGCCGAGAGCGCCTCCAGCGCGGTCTCGACGTCCTTCGCCCGCGCCTTGGTGAAGGCGCCCTTCACGTCGGTCAGCGTGAAGCCGACGTCCTCGGCGAGCATGGTGAACAGGCAGCGCATCAGGAACTCGGCCACCAGGGCGCCGTCGTAGCGCTTCTCGAGGTGGGTCGCGAGGTCGGCGAGGAGGCGGGCCACGTCGCGGGTGACCTTGGCGGCGCGCCGGGAGGGATCGAGCGAGAGCGGGTCCTCCCAGATCGTGCGGAGGGTATCGAGGTGCTGCGCGAGGTCGACGAAGTGGAGGCGGCTGGTCTGCGCGGTGGGGAACTCCAGGTAGCGGGTGGTGCCGTCGAACGAGGCGTAGAGGTCGAAGCAGTAGCCGATGTCGCAGACGATCAGGAAGGGGGCGCCTTGGCGAGCCCCTCCACGTAGCCCATCGCCTGGCCACGGGCGCTCACCATCGCGGAGAACCAGGCGCCCGTGTCCCGGCGCGCGGTGCCGACGCGGGCGGCGCCCTGGGAGGAGCCCTGTTTTGCTTCGAGGACGAAGCGGCTTTCCTTGTAGAGATCGGCGCGGCCCTGGCGCGGCGTGGCGGAGAGCGGGCCCTGCCGCGTGACATCGCGCTCGAACACGTAGCGGTCGCGCTCCCGATCGCCGGTGGCAGGGTCCGGGTGGGCGACGCCGAGCACGTCGCACAGCTCGACCAGGAAGATGTCCTTGTTGGCGCGCTCCGAGCCTCCCGAGCCGGTCCACTTCGCGAGGAACGCGGCGATGTCCATGCGCGCGATTGTCACCGGATGCCGGGGGATCGCAAGCGCGCGGTCGCGGTCCACAACGGGCCCATCAACCCGCGAGGACTTCCACGTGCCCGCTGCGCGTCACCTTCGCGATGAAGGGCCGGTGCTGCTTGTCGAGCACCCGGAGCATCCGTGGCAGCGCTACGACGAGGGCGGCGCCGATCGCCGGGCCCCGCATCTTGCGCCCGGTGAAGATGAACAGCGCGACGCCCGCGTTTGCAGCGGCGGTCCGCTCAGCCACGCGGTACCGGATGCGGTCGTCCTGTGTGACCACCGCCCATTCGCGGCGCCCGACCTCCGGCAGCCACACCGCATCGGGGGCGTCCCTCGCGAAGTTCTGGTCGTGCTCCTCGACGCGCGCACCGCGCTCGCGCAGCGCTGCGGCGACTGGTCCGTGACCCAGGTTGCGGTCGAGGAAGAGGACGTGGCGGTCTAGGCCGCTTTGAGGAGGCTCTCGCACCGGACCGCCTCCTCGATGACGTGCGGGTCCAGGTCGAAGTCGCGCGCCAGCTCGTCGATGGTATCGCCCGCAACGAAGCGGTCGCCCACGGCTGCGGTGGTGATGCCGGTGCCAGCGACCACGAGGCGCCCGAACGAGATGGCGGGGTCGAAGACGACTGCCCACGGGTCGCCTTGCCGCGCGTCGGCGGTGTGCGCCCGCGTGAACGGGTAGAGGCGCGCGGCGAGGCCGGCGCGGTCGAACTCGATGCGGCGCAAGTAGTCGCAAAGCATCTCGCGCATGGCGACCTGGCCCTGCTTCGTCACGTCCACGAGCTGGCAGCAGTGATCGACGAAGAGGCCCACGCCGTCCGTCTGGAAAACCTTGTTCACGAGGGGGCGCGGGATGCCGAGGTTCTTCTCCACATACTTCAATGCGGGGCGAATCTTCGCCAAAGGAAGGTGCTCGCGGATCGCGTTCAGGACGTGGGCCTCGACGAGGTTGTGGAACGACAGCGCCGGAGGCGACTTCTGCGGCACCACGAAGACGGGCTTGAACGTCGCGCCCATCCCGAGCGCCCAGGCGCGCAGCGTCGAGTTTGGGATGCGCAGGTAGCGGGCTGCTTCCGCGATGCTGTAGTTCGGCAACTCGCGCGGGTCGCGGCCTCTGTAGAGTGTAGAAGCGTTCGCAGCCATGACCTCTCGATGATGGTGATCGCGTCGGGCAGCGGGGTCAACTTCGTTCGATCTCCCGTCGAAGCGCCGCGCTCACAATCCGGGGTCGGGGAGGTACATCACGAAGGTTCCGTCGGGGCCGGTGGTGGCGAGGCCGGCGGCGGTGGTGTCCTCGCAGGTGGCGCACCACGCCTCGACCAGCGCGAAGGCGAGCGGGGCCCCGGCGGGTGGGGCGACCTGGCCGCGGAGGAGGAGGCCCCGGACGAGGGTGAGGTCGGCGCGCGCGGCGCCCGGCGCGAGGGTCTTGTGGGCGCGCTGGAAGTGGCGGTTCGGGTCGCTGAACAGCGGCGGGTCGAAGAAGAGGTCGGCGCCCGCCGCGGCGTCGACCGGGAGCTCGAAGGTGCCGTCGTCGGCGGTGCGCGTGGTGACGGTCACGCCGAAGCCGCCCTGCTCGATGGCGGTCACCCGCACCGAGGGGATCGGCGCGTTGCCGTCGCTTAGCAGGCCCTTGACGCGGGTGCGCGGCTGCAGCGCCACCTTCCAGCTCGCCGCCTGCGCGAGCGTGAAGTGGACCCGCGTGGCCCCGTCGGCGGCGCCGGGCGGAGGCTCGCAAAGGACGTCGTACTCGCCCGGCGGGAGCAGGAGCGGCGGCAGCGAGCCATCCTGCGCCGTCAGCCGCGCGACGCGCACCGCACCGTCGGCATCGGCCGGTGCGCCTTGACCCCAGGTGACCTTCGCCACCTTGCCCATCTGGGTCGAACGCACCACCACCCGCGCCCCGCTCATCCCGGTCGCCCCGTCGGAGGCGACCACCTTGATCGCCGCGGCGACCTGCCCGGGCAGGTAGGCGATCGCGAGCTGCGCGCCGTCCTTCACCGACGAGGAGGCGCCCTGGATATCGGGCCTTCCGTCGGCCTGCACGGTCACCGCGTAGTCGCCCGGCGCGGCGTGGAGGGTGAACGCGCCCAGGGCATCGGTCAGGCCGACGCTCGACGGTAGCGGCCCGGCGGCGAGCACCACCCGCGCTCCCGGGAGCGGCTGGCCCGCTTCGTCCTTCACCTGGCCGCTGACCTTGGCCCCCGCGTCGACGGAGAAGGCGCCGACCGCGAGCACCGCGCCGGCGGCGTGCGGCCCGAGGCGCGGCGCGAGTCCGTCCAGGGCGGGGACGATCACCATCCGGTACTTGTCGTCGGCGAGCAACAGCGCGCTGAACTTGCCGTCGGGGCCGGCGGCGGCGAGGACGTCGAGGCCGGCGTCGGAGAGGAAGCGGAGCGTTCCCGGCACGCCCGCGCCGCCCTTGGGTCCGGCGAGCTTGCCGTCGACGGGCAGGCCGTCGGCGAGGCGGAACTCCTGGTGATCGAGCGGCGTCTTGCCGCGGAGGATGACGATGCGCTCCTGGCGCGGCAGGCCGCTCGCCACCGGTGGGGTGAAGCGCAGGCGGTAGGCGGCCGTCTTGGCGCCTTGGGCCTGCACCGTGGCGTCGTCGGAGGCGGTGCAGAAGTCGCCCGCGTGGCTGACGGTGAGCGCGAAGTGGTAGGTGCCAGGGTCGGTCGCGTCGACGGTGATCGCGGTCTGCGCGGCGTCCTTCGGGACGAACGGCAGCGGCGTCTTTTCGCCCGCGCGGGTGACGGTCCAGGTGCGCTTCCAGACGTAGCCCTGATCGTCGAGGGTGCTCTGGGCGGTGAGGGTCGCCGGGGCGTCGGCCTTCTTCGGAGTGACGGCGATGGTCAGGCAGCCGAGCGGGCCGGCGCGCCCCGCGGTGTCCTTGCCGCTGCTGCAGCTCGCTCCCAGCGCCAGGGCCAGCGCAAGAAGCGCTCGATCGATTTTTCGAGGGCGGTCCTCGGCAAGGCCTGCGGCCGCCCACTTCGCTCGCTGTGCTCGCTTATCGGAGATCCAGCGACGGGCGTTCATCGGAAGCGCGTTTCCCATGTGACCCAGGCCTCGCAAAGGGTGTTCTTGAAGCAGGAGGCCACGCCCGGATAGGCGGTGGCGTGGTCGCACAGCAGCTTGTTTCCGTCGCAGGCGGCGGTGGAGCGCTTGACGCGGTCGGACGCTTGGACCCGCAGTCGGACCAGCTCGTCGACGGCGTAGCGCAGCGGGTCGAGGTCGACCGCGTGCGCCCCCGACGGGAGATCGCGCCACACCGGATCGGCCTGGTGCCACAGCGACCAGCGGAAGGTGGTGCGATCGGTGGCCGGGAAGCCATCGAGGTCGTCGCGTACCTCGGTGACCTCGAAGCGCGCCGGGAGGGCGCGGTCGAGGAGGTAGAGCTTGCCCGGGGGCGGGATGAAGCCATCCATGCACGGCGGGCGATCGGCCGCCACGACCAAAGACGTGGAGACGCGCTGGCCGCCGGCCTGCTCCTCGGCGGCGCTGCGGCCGGCGCCGTCGTCGACGCGCAGGGTCAGGTTGTAGGTCCCGGGGAGGTCGGGGATCAGGCAGGCGAGGCGCGAGTCGGCGTCGCCGTCGCTGTCCTTCGGCAGCTCGAGCAGGCCCGGGAACGGCGAGGCGTCGAAGCAGGGGCCGGCAACCAGCGAGGCCTGCTTGCTGCCCGGCGGCACGGTCGCGACCCATTTGTAGACGAACTTTTCGGGCATCTCGCCGCAGGTCGCGTCCTCGTCGATGTCCTCGTTCCGCGCGGCGAACCCGATCCCGCCACCGATGGTGAAGTCGCCGCACTCGGTGGGCGCGGTCTGGCGCAGGATCTCGGCCTGCGGCGAGGCGTCGAGGATGCGCAGGTGGACCTCGGCAGGGGCGGAGGCGGCGCGGCGCGGATCGATCGCCACGACGGCCAGGGTGTGCTCGCCGGCGACGGTGAAGGTGGCGCGCGCCTCATCGCCGAGGGTCTCGAAGCGGACCACGTTGTCGCTCTGCGCGGCCCGCCCGTCGATCCGCCATGCGTAGTTGAGGAGCCCGCGATCTTCGTCGTCGGGGTCGCTGGAGCCGGAGGCGTCGAGGACCACGGTGAGGCAGCGCCGCGCGACGTCGACCACCTGGGTGGGGCCTTTGGGATTGGGGGCGCCGGCCTTGATCCGGAGGCTCGCCACGGGCGGGCGGTTGATGCCGGCGAAGTAGAGGCAGCCGGCGCCCAGCGCGAACAGGCTGGCGGCGGCGAGCACGGCGATCGGGGCGAGGGCTTCCACGGCGCGTCCCGGCTCAGCAAACGCCGTGCCACGGGATGGCCCTCCCGCCTCGAGCAGCGCCGAAGCCGGCCGGGCGCCACCGACGGCAGGGCGGGATCGCGACACGGGTGTCACGGTTTTCGGCACTCCAGGGGATCATCGCGCAGGATGCAGCTCCCGGCGAGGATATCGGGGAGGGCGCGGGCGATCTGCTGGCCGGCCTTGAACAGCCGCACCTCGCGGCCGATCCCGGGGGCGAGGTGGATCCGCGTGCCGCTCTTCAGGCGCGGGCCGTCGCCGACCTGGATCTCGTCGCCGCGGGTGAGCTGGATCTGGACCTCGGTCTCGCCGATGAAGTCGAGCTTCACCTCGGCGCGCGCGCCGGCCACGATGGTGACCTCGCGCTCGATGACCTTCCCCCCGGGGCCGGTGCAGCGGACCTTGTGGAGGCCGGGGGCGAGGGTGACGGTGCGCCCCTTGTCGATCGGGAGCTTTCCGTCGACGCGCCCGTCCATGCAGTAGGGCTGGGCGTGCAGGAGGAGCTCGCCGTTCACGGGCGCGGGCGGAGCGGACGCCGGGGTCGGGGCGACGGGAGGAGGGGAGGGTGGGATGATCGCGGGCGCGACGGCGGGTGGTGGGCGGGAGAGGCGCGCGGCGACGGCGACTCGGGCGGCGGGGGTGGTGACAGCGACGGGAGGCGCGGGGCGCGGGGAGGAGGTACCCTCACCCCGACCCTCTCCCGCAAGCGGTAGAGGGAGACTTACGCCAGTTGCCGTTTCCGTTTTCGTTTCCGTTTTCGTTCCCGTTGGCGCGTTCGGTTCCGTTGTCTGTCGCCCGATCAGGGTCAACCCCGCCGCGGCCACGCCGATCAGACCGGCGACCCCGGCGCCGATCGCGGCCCACTTCCGGAGCTTGCTTCCGCGATCGAGCTTCGCCATGAGTGCACGCGCGGCCTCGTCGTCGGGGCGCCAGGCGAACACCCGGCTGCACAGCGCGAGCGCCCGCGCGCTCTCGCCAGCCTCGGCCGCGGCCCTCGCCTGGACAATTGACGTCGCCAGGATCCGCCCCTCGGCCGTGGCGTTGAAGGCCGGCGGGTCCTCGAAGTAGGCCGCGATCTCCCGGTCCACGTCGCCGAAGCCGTCGGCGCGCAGCCCCGCCTCGAGCGCCTCCGCCACCTCGCCCGCCGACTGGAAGCGCTGCTCCCGCGAGACACGAAGGCAGCGCTCGATGGCCCGCTCCAGATAGGGGGGCACCCGCGGGTTCTTCGCCGTCGGCGGGAGGTGCTCTCCGCGATGGATCTTCGCGAGCAGGACGATCGGCTCCTTGGCCTGGAACGGCAGCACGCCGGTCGAAAGGAGGTAGAGCACAGTGCCGAGCGAGAAGAGGTCGCTGCGCGCATCGAGCTCGTCGCCGGCGGCCTGCTCGGGCGACATGTAGGCGGGCGATCCGATCACCGCGCCCGTCGCTGTCATGGTGCTCTCGACGCTGGTGAGGCGCGCGATCCCGAAGTCGCACAGCACGATCCGGCCGCCGCGATCGACCATCACGTTCTCGGGCTTCACGTCGCGGTGGACGATCGAGTGCTCGTGGGCCGCGGCGAGGGCGCGCGCGAGCTTCACCCCGATCAGCGCCGCCACCTCGGGGAGCGGCGCGCCGTGCACCTCGACAAACTGCTTCAGCGTCGGGCCCTGGATCAGCTCGGTGACGAGGTAGGCCGGGCGGTCGCCGTCTTCCGGCGCGTAGTCGTGCACCGCCAGGACGTTCGGGTGGCGCAGCGCCGCGACCGCCCGCGCCTCCCGCTGGAAGCGCCCCGAGGCCTCCTTGCTGCTGGCCAGGAAGGGGTGCATCAGCTTGAGCGCCACCGATCGCCCGAGGTCGCTGTCCTCCGCCAGGTACACCGTCGCCATCCCGCCCTGCCCGAGCCGCGCGATCAGGCGGTAGCGACCGAGGCGTTCAGGTGCCTCCATCGGACCTAGGACGGAGTGACGCGCCTGCGCTGCGCGGCGATGGCGCGCGCCATCCCGTCGGCGGTGGGCGCGGCGGTGCTCTCCACCGCGGTGATCACCAGCTTCACCGGGGGACCTCCGTAGGCGGGCACGACGTCGGCGGCGGCCTCCTTCATCGCCAGCGAGACCTCCTCCAGCGCGTCGGTCGGAGCGACCAGGCCGAAGTCGTCGCCACCGAGGTGGGTGAGCACCATCCCGCGCGCCGCCGAGGCGAGCGCCCGTCCGACGCCACCGAGGAGCGCTTCGCCCTGGAGGAAGCCGTTGGCGAGGACGAAGTCGTCGTACCCTGCGAGCTCCGCGATCACCAGCGCGAAAGGGGTCCCCGACGCGATGCGCGCGTCGACGGCCTCTTCGAACGCAGCCGGTCCCGGGAGGTTGGTCACCGACGAGCGGTCGCGCTCGCGGCGGCTGGAACGGATGAGCGCCCGCACGCGCGCCAGGAGCTCGCGCAGATCGAACGGCTTGGCGAGGTAGTCGTCCGCGCCGGCCTCCAGCCCCTTGACCTTGTCGTCCACGTCGGCCAGCGCGGTCAGCATCAGGATCGGAATCCGCGACAGCACCGGGTCGGCCTTGAGCTTCTTGCAGGCGGTGATGCCATCGACGCGCGGCATCATCACGTCGAGGATCAGCAGGTCGGGCGCCTCGATCGAGGCGAGGAAGAGCGCCTGCTCACCGTCGCGGGCGCGCAGGCAAAGGTACCCGGCGTCGCCGAGCGCCATGTTGACGAGGTGGGCGATGTCGTCCTGGTCATCGCACACGACGATCTTGTTGAGGAGCGCCACGCGGCGGATCGTAGACCCCAGGCGGGAGCGAGGTCAACTGCCACTCTCGGCGCGGGTGCTTAGGGGCTGGATCTAAATAACTCGGCCATGTCCGACGACAACCGTGGGATGCGAACTGCTGTTTCCGTTCATTTCCCCGACCGCGGCGACGGGCGCGCGTACCCGAAACGGTAATGTTCGTCGTGTTCCATCCCGCAAGGCG
>SHYY01000111.1 GCA_009692555.1 Myxococcales bacterium | reverse complement strand
AACGGAAACGGAAACGGAAACGGAAACGGAAACGGAAACGGAAACGGAAACGGAAACGGAAACGGAAACGGAAACGGAAACGGAAACGGAAACGGAAACGGAAACGGAAACGGAAACGGAAACGGAAACGGAAACGGAAACGGGGACAGCGGCGATGGCTGCCGGCGAGGGGGGACGTCGGGGCGGGCGGCTTTCAGGCGCCGCCGTACTGGACCAGATTGACGCCGAGCGCCGCGAGGAGAGCGACCGCGCGTGGCCGCGGCGGAAGGAGCTGGAGATCGAGCCCGGCGGGCTCGCGGCGCTCCGGGTAGGAGGCGCGGTAGCGCTGGAAGGCGATCCCCCGCTCGCCTTCGGGGAGCGCGGCGATCTGCCGCATGGCCGCGTCGTCCTGCTCGATCGCGTAGAAGCGGCGGAGCACCATCAGCGCGGTGCTCTCGTCGGTGAGGGCGCGCGCATCGGCGACCAGGCGGCGCAGCGGCGGGGGCGGGAGCGCGCGGCGCGGGGTCCAGCGCGGCGTGACGCCGAGGTGCGCGCAGGCGGCCTGGTAGATCGCCAGCGTGCCGTTGGCCTTGCCGTCGAGGGAGTGGCCGGCGATGTGCGGAGTGGCCAGGTCGCAGGCGGCGATCACCGAGGGTGGCACGTCGGGCTCGCCCTCGAATACATCGAGGATCAGGCCGGCGAGTAGCTGCTCCCGCCGCGCGAGGGCCAGCGCCGCGGTGTCGACCACCGGCCCGCGCGAGGCGTTCACGACGATCGCCCGCGGATCGAGGCGCTCGATGCGTGCGCGGTCGAGGAGATGGAAGGTCGCGTCCACGCCGTCGCGGATCAGCGGGACGTGGAAGGTGACGATCACGCTCGCCTCGAGCAGATCGTCGAGCGGGACAAAGTCGCCGCCCTCCGCCCGCTCCCGCGGTGGGTCGCACCGGAGCACGGTGCAGCCGAGCGCGCGGGCGAGGCCCTCGACGCGGCTCCCGATCGCGCCGACGCCGACCACACCGACGGTCAGCCCGCCGAGGGTGAACCTCCTCCGCTCGGCGATGGTGAGGAGGGCGCTCGCGACCCACTGCGCCACCGAGTCGGCGTTGGAGCCGGGCGCCGCTGCCCAGGCGATCCCGCGGCTCTCGAGCCACGCAACGTCGAGGTGATCGGTGCCGATCGTCGCGGTGGCGACGAAGCGCGCGCGGCTCGCGCCGAGCAGCGCCTCGTTCACCTTCACCGTCGAGCGCACCAGAACGAGATCGGCCTCCTGCAGCCGCTCCGCGTCGAGCTCGCGCGCGGGCAGAGTGACCACCTCGCCGAGGCTGCCGAACGCCTCGGCGACGTACGGGATGTTCGCGTCGGCGACGATCTTCAGGCGCGCCATGCGCCCCAGGTCAGCTGCGGAGGAGCGTGTCGTCCGGCGAGCACTCGATCACCAGCTCGGCGCCCTCGAAGCTCACCGACTCGCGGTGCACCGAGCCGGCGGGCGCGGTCAGGATATCGCCCGCGTGCAGCCGGATCCCGTCGACCACCATCGATCCCTTGATGATGTACATCACCTCGGTGCCGGCGTGCTGGTGGGCCAGGATCCGTCCCCCCGGCGCGAGCCGCACCAGCTGCAGGCGCCGCCCGCTGGCCTCGTGGAGGTCGAGCACGCACAGCCCCGCACCCACGTCCCGCCAGCGGCGCTCGTCCGCGGCGTACTTCTCCTGGCCCTGCTCCAGCTTCTCGGACATCGGTTGTGGATCCCTCGCTTGAAAGAGGCCGCATTGTAGTGGATCGCGCCCGTCCGCTCAAGCGCCTACATCACCCCACCCCGGGTGCTTAACAGCGGAGGGGGCCCTCTTGCTGGCTCTTGCTCGTCACGTAGTCGTAGTCGTAGTCGTAGTCGTAGTCGTCCCGTCCGCAGCGACGGCAATCGAACTTCCTCCCGCAACAAATTCCTGCTGCCAACCGACCACCCTGGCCACACAGGAGGAGGCCCCCTACATCGCCGAGGGAGCGGGCCGGTTCGGAGCGCCGGATGGCGCCCGCTTCTACAGCATCGCCCGCGCGAGAGTGCCCCTGAATCGACTCCGACTACGACTCCGACTCCGACTCCGTGAGCGGAGGGACCCCCTTCTCCGTTAAGCACCCCATCACCCCACCTACATCAGCGACAGGAGCCCGATCACCCCGAGCACCAGTGCGGCCAGCGAGTCGCCCGCGATCAGCCCACCGCCGATCAGCGACGTGGTGCTCATGTCCTCCGGCAGCTCCTCGCCCTCCTTCGCCCCCGCCTTCTTCTGCTGCTCGCCGATCGCCTGCGCCACCGACGAGGCGATCCCGCCCACGCCGATCCACAGGCAGGTGATGAACTCGACGAAGCCGCCAAACGACGACGCGTAGGGGCTGGGCAGAACGATCGCGTCGATGGTGAAGTCGGCCGCGAACGCCACCTTGCCGCTCGCCTTCCAGCGACGGTAGCCGGCGCTCTTTAACACCAGCTTGCGGATCACCTCGGTGGCGAGGCCGATGCCGAGACCGATCATCATCGCGGTGAACTTGTGCCCCTGCGGATGGGCCAGGTCGCGCAGCACGCCGACGAACTTGTAGGTCATCGCCGACTGCCACTGCGCCACCTTCGCCTCGGGGTGCGAGAAGGTGTCGATCTTCAGCACCGGATAGGCCGCCATGAAGAGCTTGGCCATCACCACCGCCATCACCGCCCCCATCACGATCCCGATCACCTGATAGCGGAACTGCAGCACGCGGTTGGTGCCGAGTCGCCAGCCGGTCGAACGGTCCTGCTGCATGTCGCAACCGACGCTGCACGCGATGAGCAGGATCGCCGCCGACATCAACCCCGCGCCGGGATCGCGCAGGCCGAGCAGGGCCATCAGGAGCACGCAGACCACGAAGGCGCTCGAGATCGGGTTCTGATCGGTGATCCCGAGGGAGATGCCGTTGATCAGCACGAACAGGAACACCAGCGCGATCGCGAACAGCACGTAGAAGAGCGGGAGGTGGAGCAGGAGCGTGCCGGAGAGGGTGATCCCGACGCCCCAGAAGGCCACCCACAGCACGAGCCGCAGGGTGTTGGTGCGCTTCCAGTCGGGCGCGGCCTCGACGGTGGCGCCGGCGCGTTCGCGAAATTTCTTGAGCGCCTGGACGAACAGGAGCGCGAGGTCGACCGCCGCGGCGCCCATGATCGCGCCGAGGGCGATCAGGAAGCCGATCTTGCGGAACGGGTCGTGGGCGCCGAGCCAGCCGATCGCGCGGAAGTAGGGGGTCATCAGCTCCCCGATGAGGCCGACCACGATCGCCGGCACCGCGATCCGCGCCCCGACCACCATCCCGGCGCCGAAGGTGGAGGTTGAGGTGCCGATCTTGCCCAGGAACTCGATCTTGTCGGCGAGGAAGCCGCCGAGGAAGCCGGCGCCGGTGCCCGCCCCGAGCTGGGCGATCGAGCGCTTGAGCAGGCGGCGGTCGGTGAGGGCGCGGAGGATGTTCGCCACCGCGAGCCCGGACGGGTAGGTGAGCTGGAGCTTGTCGACGAGGATCGGGGTGTAGAGCATCCCGACGCCGACGCCGAACATCCCGATGCACACGAAGTACACGATCATGTGCAGCGCGGGCGGCTCCGGGAAGCCGAGCCAGGTCATGGCCTGGATCAGCACCGCCATCGCCGCCATCCCCGCCACCGACGCGGCCATGGTCTGGATGTAGTTCGCGCCGTGCTTGCCCTCCGCGCCGTAGCCGAAGGTGACCGCGCTGCCGAGGATGCCCGCCAGCACCTGCCCACCGACGAAGAAGCCGAGGCTGAAGTTCATGTAGGCGGCGGTGATCCCGCCGAGCGGGCCGAGGATGAAGATCGCCACCGCGCCGAGGAGGAGGTGGTAGCCGGCGCTGCCCGGCTTCGGGAGGAGGCTGCTCTTCGGGGCGACGTCGGAGGCGTTCGGGATCATGGACGGCATACTAACCCAGGCCTCGGGTCGGGAGGGCGGCAGCGTGGCGGGCCACATTCACTCCCCGCAGAAGTAGTCGATGGGGGCGAGGTGGGGCGCCGAGAAGCAGCCGCGCAGGTCCCATCCCGGCGCAGCGACGGTCAACGTCCCGACGGCCAGCGCGTTCGACGACGGGTAGTGGCCAACCATTCCGCGAACCTTGATCCTCTGCCCGCCCACCACCAGCGTGATGGACCGCTCCTCCTCGCAGGGCACCACGCAGAAATCCTCGGGGAAGCCGAACCCGAGACCCGGAGGACGGGGCGTCGGCTCGAACTCGGGCACGGGCCCGTCGGGCGGCTTCGGGTTCTCCTGGACGATGATCCGGCGGTAGTCGAGGCAAATTCCATTACCGTAGGCGCTCCAGGAGAAGCGTCCGTGGAACGCGCCCAACGGGGTCGTCCCGTCGATCCGCGCGACCGGGGTGCCATCCGCGGGGCGCCAGGCAGGAGGAGATCCGGCGGCGCGAGCAGGAGCAGATCAGCGGTCTCCAGATCGACGGTCGCGCCGCGGTCCGCCGCCACGGCGAGGTCGGTCGTCGACGGGGGCACCCGATCGCGGTGGCAGCCCGACGCGAGCAGGATCAGCGACGCGAGGGTGGGGCGACCACACGGCATGATCGCACGATTCCCTCGCAGCGGGGACGCAGGGTCGGCGCCCCGCGCGGCGGAAGGTGTCGGCGCGGAGACGACCCGTTGCCGTTGCCGGCGCCTGGTGTGGCCGCCCGCTGCCGTCGTCATTTGACTCCGCTGCGCTTCGCCGAGGACACACGGGCCGATTGCCGTGACCGTCGTCGCGCCCGAGGATGTCACCGCGATCGACGACGTCGACGTGGAGGCACCGCCTCTTGATTCCCGATCCTGCTCAGCTTAGCATGAGCCTATGAGTCATCGTCTGCAGGTGCTGATCCCCGTGGGCCTCGACGCGCGGCTGCGCAAGGCTTCGCAGCGGGCGCGGCTCTCGAAGGGGGAGTGGGTGCGGCGCGCGATCGAGCGCCAGCTCGCCGGCGACCACGACGCCGCCGATCCGCTTGCCAGGCTCGCCTCGCTCGGCGGCCCCACCGCCGACATCGAGGACATGCTCGCGGAGATCGAAGCCGGCCGCTCGTGAAGGTCTTCATCGACTCGAACATCCCGATGTATGTCGCTGGACGGGACCACCCACTGCGCGAGCCGGCGCGTCGTTTCCTCGAGCGGGTGCGCGACGGCGAGGTGGAGGGCTGCACCAGCACCGAGGTCCTGCAGGAGATCCTGTACCGGTACGTGGCGCTCAGGCGGCCGGATCTCGCGCGCGAGGTCTACGACCTGTTCGTGCAGGTGTGCCCGACGGTGCTCCCGGTCACGCTCGCCGACACCGACGGCGCGCGGCGGCTCGCCACCGGCAAGCTCAAGATCGGCGTGCGCGACGCGCTCCACGCCGCGGTGATGCTGAATCACGGGATCCGCTCCATCGCCACCTTCGACGCTGCCTTCGATCGCATCCCGAAGATCGACCGCCTCGCCCTCGCCTGAGCCAGAAAAGCGGTTGCTACTTGCAGGCGCCAGCTTGGCACATCATGCCCTGCTTGCAGGTCTGGCAGATCGCTCCTCCGCAGTGCTCGACGGTATTGCTGGGATAACACCACGTGCCTACGCAGCACCCGGTCTTGCACAAGGGCCCCAGCTGGTTCCAGCAATAAGTTCGATAGATTCCGTGGAAGCAGCCGCTGAAGATCGGGCCGCACTGGGTGCAGAACTTCCCGTAGCGGCCACACAGCTGGTCAATGCCGTTGTATCCGCCGCACTTGGTGTGTCCCTCGCAACAGTCGTCGCACGATCGCCCGTCGCAGGCGCACGTTCCGTCCTGGCGGCAATGGAGGCCATACGGATTCATCGGACACTGGCAGGTGAACTTGCCGCAGGTTCCGTTGACACACTTGCCGCTCAGGCAGTCGTCCCCGAGCTTGCACTTCTTGCCGTCGGCGCAGCGCAGGCAGGTCTTGCCGCCGCAGTCGACGTCGACCTCGTCGTCATTCAGCTTGCCGTCGTGGCAGCGCGGGAGGAGGTGGCAGACCCCGGCGACGCACCCGCCTGTACTGCACTCTGCGTCTACCTTGCACACGTGGGCATCCGGGCAGGGCGGGCAGCTGCCTCCGCAGTTGGTGTCGGTTTCGTCACCATTGAGAAGCTCGTCGGCGCACGTCGAGCAGACGCCGTTCGAGCATCCCTTCGTCACGCAATCGGACGCGTCCTTGCACTTCGCCCCCAGTGCGCAAGGGACGCAGAACTTGCCGCCGCAATCGACATCGGTTTCGTCTCCGTCCTTGGTCTTGTTGGCGCACGAAGCGGGCATGGCGCAAATGCCCTTCAAACACACACAGTTCGCTTCGCAATCGCTGTCCTGGTTACAATGGCTCCCCTGCTTGCACCTGGGGCAAGAGGGGCCTCCGCAGTCGAGGTCGCTTTCCAACCCGTCCTTGACGCCATCGATGCAGGGAGCGCACAGCCCGGCCTGGCAGAGCTTGTCCTTGCAGTCCGTGTCGACGAGACACATGCGCCCGGGGAGGCAGCCTGGGCACCACGAACCGCCACAGTCGACGGCTGTCTCGTCGCCGTCTCTCTTGAGGTCGCTGCAAGAAGAGCAGCGACTGCTCACGCAGGTCCCCAAAATGCAGTCCAGGTCCGCAAGGCACAACCGGCCGCTGGCGCACCGAGCGCACTTCGGGCCGCCGCAATCGAGGTCGGTCTCGCCGCCATTGCTCACGCCATCCTTGCAGGTTGGCGGCTGGCAGATGCCTTCCCGGCAGGAATCGCTCAGGCAGTCGGGCGGGTGAGCGCAGGCCCTCCCGTCGCCGCAGCCGGGACATGCACCGCCGCGGTCGAGATCGGTCTCCGACGGGTCCCTCACGCCATTCGAGCACTGCGGCAAGGGCTCGCACCGGCCCAGCGGGCAGGATCCGCTCTCGCAGTCACTGGGCGCCAAGCAGGCCCTTCCGATGGCACACTTCGGACAGGAGCCGCCGCAATCGACATCCGACTCATGGGCGTTTCGTACTCCGTTGGCGCAGGGGTTGCCGAGATCGTCGAGAATCTGCGGCGGCAGCGAGGCATCGCCGCAGCCGGCGCAGAGGAGCAGGATGATCGGCAGGAGCGAGCGCTGGTCCCCTTGGCGGCGGGTCCGCCTCGCCAACTACGGTGCCTGCCCTGCGGGAACCGTTCAAGCGCCATCTCCGCCTTCTCCGCCACCGCCGCTTGACCTCGCGGGCGGTGGCGGGTAGGACTCTTGGACGCTTCGCCACCCTTGGTCCACCGACGGTGGTAGCGTGTTGTCACCCGGTCACCCGATCCAGGAGCCGCCCCCGTGCCCCCTTTGCCCCGCTGGGATCTCGCCGATCGAATCCGTCGCTTTCCGCTCCTCGCCGCCATGCGCGACCGGGTGGTGGTGTTCGATGGCGCGATGGGGACGATGATCCACGCCGCCGACCTCACTCTCGACGACTACGAGGGCCGGGAGAACTGCGTCGAGCTGCTCAACCACACGCGCCCCGACGTGATCGGCTCGATCCACGCCGCCTACTTCGAGGCCGGCGCCGATATCGTCGAGACCAACTCCTTCGGCTCGATGCCGGTGGTCCTCGGCGAGTTCGGGATCGCCGAGCGCGCCTTCGAACTGTCGCGGCTGGCGGGGGTGGTGGCGCGCCAGGTCGCGTCCGATTTCTCGACGGGGGCGCGCCCGCGCTGGGTCGCCGGATCGGTCGGCCCGACAACCAAGATGCCGACGCTCGGGCACATCCCGTTCGATGATCAGGTGGCGTCGTACACCACCCAGATCCATGGCCTCATCGAGGGCGGCGTCGACGTGATCCAGATCGAGACGCAGTTCGATATCCTGAACCTGAAGGCCGCGGTGATCGCCGCGCGCGAGGCGATGAAGCGCGCCGGGCGCGAGGTGCCGATCATCGCCCAGGTGACCATCGAGACCACCGGGACGATGCTGGTGGGGACCGAGGTCTCGGCGGCGCTGCCGGTGCTGGAGTCGCTCGATCTCGACGTGGTGGGGCTCAACTGCGCCACCGGCCCCGACCTGATGCAGGAGCACGCGCGCTTCCTCGGGCAGGTGGCGTCGCGCTTCGTCTCCGTGCTGCCAAACGCGGGCCTCCCGCGCAACGTCGGCGGCGTGGCCACCTTCGATCTCACCCCCGAGGATCTGGCGCGCCACATGGTGCGCTTCGTCTCCGACTACGGGGTCACCGCCGTCGGTGGCTGCTGCGGCACCAACCCGACGCACATCCGCGCGCTCGCCTCCGCCGTCGCTGGCCTCACCCCGAAGCCGCGCCCGAAGGCCCAGCCGCCGCACGTCGCCTCGCTCTACGTCGCCTGCCCGCTGACCCAGGATCCGTCGCCGCTGATCGTCGGTGAGCGGACGAACTCCAACGGCTCCCGGAAGTTCCGCGACCTGCTCCTGAAGGACGACTGGGAGGGGATGGTGGAGATGGGGAAGGAGGCGATCCACGAGGGCGCCCACATCCTCGACGTCTGCACCGCCTACGTCGGACGTCCCGAAGTACGCGACATGACGGAGGTTTTGAAGCGCTTCGTGACGCAGGTGACGCTGCCGATCATGATCGACACCACGCAGCTTGATGTGCTCGAGGCGTCGCTCAAGCTGTGCGGGGGACGGGCGATCATCAACTCGATCAACCTCGAGGACGGCGAGCCGAAGGCCGACCAGATCTGCGAGCTGGCGCGCAGGTACGGCGCCGCGCTGGTGGCGCTCACCATCGACGAGGAGGGGATGGCCAAGAGCGCCGAGCGCAAGGTCGCGGTGGCGAAGCGCATCCACGACATCGCGGTGCACCGGCATGGCCTGCCTCCCGAGGCGCTCCTGTTCGACGCGCTCACCTTCACGATCGGCTCGGGCGACGAGGCGAGCCGGGACGCGGGGGTTGCCACCCTTGATGCGATCGCCGGGATCAAGGCGGCGCTGCCAGGGGTGCGGACGATCCTCGGCCTCTCGAACATCTCGTTCGGCCTCAATCCCTACCCGCGCCAGGTGCTGAACTCGGTCTACCTCTCCGAGGCGATCAAGCGCGGCCTCGACGCGGCGATCCTCAACGCGGCGAAGATCCTCCCGCTCGCCAAGCTCGACGACGCCGACGTTGCGATGACGCTCGATCTCATCTACGACCGAAGGCGCGAGGGATACGATCCGCTGTTCGCCTTCATGGGGCGGTTCGAGGGGGTGAGCGTCCAGTCGAGCTCCTCCGCCGTCGACGACGCCTCGGTGCCGATCGAGGAGCGGCTGAAGCAGCGGATCATCGACGGCAAGAAGGTGGGGATCGCGGCGGCGCTCGACGAGGGCCTCACGAAGTACACCCCGCTGGAGATCATCAACAACGTGCTCCTCGACGGGATGCGGGTGGTGGGCGAGCTGTTCGGCTCGGGCAAGATGCAGCTCCCGTTCGTGCTCCAGTCGGCCGAGACGATGAAGGCCGCGGTGTCGCACCTCGAGAAGTTCATGGAGCGCGTCGAGGGCGCGGAGAAGGGCGTGATCGTCCTGGCGACGGTGAAGGGTGACGTCCACGACATCGGCAAGAACCTGGTCGATATCATCCTCTCCAACAACGGCTACAAGGTGCTGAACCTCGGGATCAAGCAGCCGCTGGAGGTGATCCTCACCGCCGCCGAGGCGAACAAGGCCGACGCGATCGGGATGTCCGGCCTTCTGGTGAAATCGACGGTGGTGATGAAGGAGAACCTCGAGCTGATGTCGCAGCGCGGCTTCTCGATCCCGGCGATCTGCGGCGGCGCGGCGCTGAATCGCGCCTACGTCGAGGGGGACCTTCAGGACGCCTACACCACCGGCGAGGTCTACTACGGCATCGACGCCTTCACCGGGCTGCACCTGATGGAGGAGCTGTGCGGGCACAGGAAGGCGCGCGTGCTCACCGGGCCGGGCCGGAAGCGCCATCGCCGGAAGGCCTTGGCGCCGCGCACCGGGCCCGCCCCACCGTCGGTGAACGACTTCGCTCCGTCCGACGTCAAGCCCGCGCCGCACCGCCCCGTGCCGCCCTTCTTCGGCGACCGGATCATCGGGCCCGAGGCGCTGCCGCTGAACGAGATCTTCGGCTACATCAACAAGCGGGCGCTGTTCCGCGGGCAGTGGCAGTACCGTCGCGGGCGCCGCTCCGAGGAGGAGTATCGCCACTTCGTCGCCGAGATCGTGGAGCCGAAGTTCAAGACGTGGTGCCAGCGCGCGCTCGACCACCGGATGCTCGAGCCGAGGGTGGTCTACGGCTACTTCCCGTGCAACTCCGATCGCAACGATTTGGTGGTGTGGAACAGCGACCCGGGCGGCGCCAGCGACGGTGGCGAGCGGATCCGGATCGCCTTCCCCCGTCAACCCGACGGGCGGCGCCTGTGCCTGGCCGACTTCTTCCGGCCGGTCTCATCCGGGGAGCCCGACGTGGTGGCGTTCCAGATCGTGACGATGGGCGCGGTGGCATCGGAGCGGGCCAACGAGCTGTTCAAGGCCGATCGCTACGACGACTACCTGCACTTCCACGGGCTGGCGGTGGAGGCGGCAGAGGGGCTGGCGGAGTACTGGCACCGGCGGGTGCGGCAGGAGCTCGGGATCGCCGGCGGCGACGCACGGACGATGGAGCACCTCTTCTCGCAGGGCTACACCGGGAGCCGCTACAGCTTCGGCTACCCGGCCTGCCCGCGCCTGGAGGACCAGGTACACGTCTTCACGCTGCTCGATCCGGGGCGGATCGGGATCACGCTATCGGAGGAATTCCAGCTGGTCCCGGAACAGTCGACGTCGGCCGTGGTGTGTCACCACCCCGAGGCGCGCTACTTCAATATCGCCTGAGCGACTACATCAGGCGCCAGTGACCGGGGACGAGGCGCCAGTGGCGGCCGCGCTGCTCCCAGTGGTGGGGCTGCCACACCCATCCTGCGCGCTGCCCCTCCCAGCGTCCCGCGATCCACGCATGGCGACCGCCCTGCCAGCCCCAGTAGCCGGGGATCCAGACCTGTCCGGGCGGCGGCGGGGTACGGACCTCGACCTGATCCGCTGGCGGCGGCGCCTCGATCTCGACGCCCTCCTCGACCCCTGCGGGCGGCGGCGCAGCGACGACAACCGTCGCCGGGGGGGGCGCGGCCACGACCACCGGTGCGCCAGCAGCGGCCCAGTGGCCCGGCTCGAACACCCACTCCCCGCCTTGACTGACCCATCGCCCGTCGACCCACATCTGGCCCGCCTGCGGGGCGTCGTAGTAGCCGTTGACCCAGACGTGGCGTCCGCCCTCCCAGTACCAGTGGCCGCCGATCCACAGGTGACGGGGCGACGGTGCGACGCTCCGCACCTCGACGCGCAGCGGCGGCGGCGCGACGCGGATCCGGACCGGGGCGAACACGCGCGGCCGGACGATCACATGGGGCACCGGGACCCCCACCCGCACGTGGGGAGCGCGCGGTCCCACCACCTTGATGTGGGGTTCGAAGGGGCCGGCGAACGCGGTCGGTGAAGCGAGCAGGGCGGCCAGCGCCACGACTCCAGACAACGGGGTCTTCATCGGGTGCCTCCTCTCGAATTTGGGCCGGAGACTAGTACAAGGTCCGGGGATTGGACGATGCACCGGCGCGGCCATTCATCGCCCCGGAAGGGTCCGGCGAGAGCGATGCGGCGGGGCGACGGGAACGTGCATCCAACGCCCGCCACCATGTACTATCCGGCCCCGATGCGTACCCCCCTCGCCGTCTGCGCCGCCCTGCTCGCCGTGGCGGTGCCCGCTTTCGCCCAGCGCCAGCTCACCCTCGACGAGGCGATCGGAATTGCGCGCCAGCGCAGCCGCGATCTGCGCGCCAACCGCGAGCGCCGAAACCAGGTGCGGGCCGACCTCGACCGCGCCTGGGCGCCGCTCCTGCCAACGGTGAGCCTGCAGGGCAAGTACACCCTCAACAACCAGGAAGTGACCCTCTCCACGACTGCCCCGACCGGCACACCGCAGCCCGGGTCGCTCGCCGATCTGAGCAGCCGGCTGGCCGCCGCGCAGGGCCAGCTGCAAGCCGACACGCTGGCCGACCTCTATCAGGGGCGGGCGCCCAGCGACGCGGTGCTGACCGATGTTGCTGCGGTGCAACAAGCGGCGGATGCGGCGCAGCAATTCTGCAAGAAGCACCCCGGGAGCTCGGAGTGCGCGATCGTGATCCAGAAGCGAAACCAGGTCGACTTCGTTGCCAGCGCCCAGCTGCCGCTGGTGGTGCCGTTCGCGTACCATGGCCTGCGTGCCGCCCGGCTGACCCTCGAGGCGCAGGATGCGAACAACCAGACCGCCGAGTCCTTGCTGCTGCTCCAGGTGGCGACGGCGTTCTACCTGGCCGCCGGCAACGACGAGGTGGTGGTGGCGCGCAAGCACGGGATCGAAGTGGCGCGTCAGACCCTCGACAATGCGCGTGCGCGCCTCGACGCCGGGGTGGCCAACCGCGTCGACGTCACGCGGGCGGAGCAGGCGGTGGTGCGGGCCGAGCAGGCGGAGCGCGAGTCCGAGGACGGCGCGGCGGCGGCCTACCGGACCCTGGCGACGCTCTGCCAGCTGCGCGAGCCGTTCAAGGTCAAGCCCGGGGAGCCCTCCTCGCCACCCGAGCCGGACGAGGCGCTGATCGCGCGTGGCCTGACCCTGCGCCCCGAGGTGCTCGCGCTGCGGCGGTCGATCGCCGCCCTGGACGACGCGATCCTGTCGGCGAAGCTCCGCTGGGCCCCCTCGCTGTCGGCGTTCGGCCTCTTCCGTGCGTTCAACTCCGCGGGCTTTGCGGGGAATCCGTACGCCTGGGCGCTCGGCCTGCAGGTCGATTGGCTGGTCTACGACGCCGGGCTGCACAGCGCCCAGCAGCGCCAGAGCGAGTCGGTCCAGATCGAGACGGGACTGCGCCTGGAGCAGCAGCGCGACGTGATCGCCGACGAGATCGTCACCGCGCGGCGGGCGGTCGGGACCAGGCGGCAGGCGGTGGAGACGGCGCGTCGCGAGGTGGCGCTCACCGACGAGACGCTCACGCTGGTGCGGGTGCAGCGCGACGCCGGGACGGCGACCCAGCTCGATCTGCTGGTGGCGCAGGACCAGCTGATCAACGCCGAGGTGAACCTGGCGCGGGCGCGGATCGAGCTCGGCCTCTCGGCGGTACAGCTGCGACGCGCGGCGGGCCTGTTTCCGGGGAGCTAATTCAAGATAGAGCCAGTCTCACTCCCACCCGTCGCTGGCGCGCTCGCCGCCGCGCTCGGCCATGTGGGCGCGATCGAGGGCGTCGAGGTCGGCCATCAGGTGCCTGCCGGAGGAGGTGAAGCGGCCGTGTGCGCGCAGCATCTCCATCCCTTCGTGGTTCCTGAGATCGATCTCCGCCAGCCGGCGCGCGAAGTCGGGGACGCCGGCGTGCGGGTCGAGGGCGGCGCGCATGCGGCGGTAGAGCACGGCGACGGGGAGGAAGGCGTGGACCGCGAGGAGGAGGCCCCACAGCGGGCGCGGATCGGGGCGCACCGGCGACGGGTAGAGCGGCGCGAAGGCGTTCTCGAGCAGCGTCATTCCGTGGCTGGCGAGGTTCAGCTTGTTATGCTGGAATTCGTGGATCAGCGCCTCGGCCATCGTCATCGGGTGCGGATGGAGCGAGAGCCAGGCGCTGCCGATCGCCTCGCGGTAGGAGGCGGAGAGGTGGCGCTCGGCGTGAAAGCCAACCGGGATCACCTCGTGGAGCAGCATCCCCATCTCGGCGTGCAGCTCGGGCAGAAATGAAGCGATGAGGGCCAGCGCCGGCTCCAGCGCCGCCGCCCATTCCTCGACGGTGCGGCCGCCGAGATCGAGCGCATTGCCGGATTTTTCGGGGTGGACCTCGAAGGAAGCGATCGGGTTGTGATCGATCAGCGCGAGGCGGGTGACGCCACCGAGGCGACGGTAGGGGAGGGTGACGCGGAAGGGCGAGCCGGGATCGGCCGCAGCGACCGCATCGGCCACGGCGCCTTGCGTGAGCGGCAGGCTGGCGCCGGTCGCGCGATCGATCAGCCGGCCGCTGGCGAAGCGGAGGCCAGGCGACGCAAACGCCGCCCCGAGGGAGAGGCTGGCCAGGGGCGGCAGAGGCGCGGGCCAGTCGATGGCATCGGCTTCGGGGAGCAGGCGGCGCAGGGCGAGCTCGAGCAGGAGATGGGGGGCGAGGGTGGCAGCCGCGGCATCGATGCGATCGCGAAACGCGGCGAGATCGGCGCGCAGCGCGAGGCAGTGGATCGCAGTTCCCACCGTCGGTGAGGCGAAGCAGGCGAGGGTCGCGCGGCGATCGCGCCGCAGGGCCTGCAAGGCGGCGAGACGGGTTCTGTCGATCGCCTCGGACGGCCCCGGCAGGTCGGCCGCGATGGTGAGGAAATTCCGGCAGGTGGCTTCGAGGTAACGCGCGAGCAGCGGACCGAGCGGCCAATGGCCCTCCCCGGGAAGGACCAGGCCGCCGCCGGATGGGTCGGAAATGGGCATGGACGGCACGATTATACGTCGGGGCTGATCCTTCGACTCCGCTGCGCTCCGCTCAGGACGAACGGCCCGATTGTCCTGAGCCTGTCGAAGGGCGTTCAGGCTACACTCCTCCCGTGGCGAACATCGGCTACCTGCAGGTCACCCGCGACTGCAATCAACACTGCCGCTTCTGCTCCAACCCGCCGTCGGGGCTCGATCGCACGCTCGAGGAGGACAAGCGCCTCGCCGACGACTTCGTGGCGCGCGGCTACGAGGGCGTCATCCTCACCGGCGGCGAGCCGACGCTGGTCGGCCACCTGCCCGATCTGATCCGCCACTGCGTCGCCATCGGACTCACCCCGCGGCTGATCACCAACGGCCAGCGCATCGCCAACCCCTCCTACCTCGACGAGCTGTACGACGCCGGCCTGCGGATCATCCACTGCTCGCTGCACTCCCACCGCCCCGAGGTCCACAACTTCATCACCGATCACACCAAGGCCTGGGAGTACATCGTCACCGCGATGTCCCACTGCGCCGAGCGGCCCGATCTCTCGCTCCGCGTGAACTGCGTCCTCAACAAGCACAACGCTGATCACCTCGACCAGGTGATGCAGTTTCTCGTCGACAACTTCGCCAACGTCCACCACGTGATCTTCAACGGCCTCGACCCGTCGAACGAGCGCTGCGACCAGAACCGCGACGTCTACTACCGCCTCCGCGACATCGAGGTGACGCTCCCGCGCGCGATGCGGATCCTCGAGCGCGCCGGGGTGACGTTCCGGGTCGAGCGCGTCCCGCTGTGCTACATGCTCGACCACGCCCACCTCTCGACCGAGACCCGCAAGCTGATCAAGCGCGAGGAGCGGATGATCCACTTCCTCGACGGGAAGGGCACCGTACGGCAGGCGCCGGGATCGTTCTACCACCGCAAGCACCCGCGCTGCGGGGCGTGCAGCCTGGACGCGATCTGCGCCGGCGTGTTCGAGCGCGGCGACATGTACGATCCCGAGGAGCTCTATCCGGTGTTCGTCGACGCGGGGGCGATCCGTCGGCGCGTGCTGGGCGATCACGCGGTGGAGGAGCCCTCCTCGCCGGCCGCGGCCACCGATCGCGTCGCGCCGAGCTCGGTCCACCTCCCCGTCCTGTGACCTGGCTCTACGCACCGTCGGACCGAGGGGCGCTGTGCGACGTCGCGAAGCTCGCCGCCGCGCTCCGCTCGGGCGAAATCCCAGGCCCCTTCCTCGACGGTGAAGCCGCAGGCGTGACGCTCGGCGCGGTCGGTCGGGTGACCCTGCTCGCGCCGGTCGATCTCGGGCTTCCCCCGTCGCCCCGGCGGTTTGTGCTCGCCCGCGGCACCTTTCGCCTCTGCCTGGCGGAGGTGATGACCGACGGTGCCGATCTCGTGGCCGCCGCGGCGCTGCTCGAAGCGCTCGCCACGCTGCGCGCCCGGGAGCCCGAACGCGAGGTGGTCGGGTGGCTCCTGGCCCCCCGCGTCAGCGACGAGGCGCGCGCCGCGCTGGCCCGGGGCGGGGCGGTGGCGACGTCGACCGAACGGAGCTGATCGCCGCCGCGGGGCTACTTGGGCAGCGCGGGGATCGCCGGGGCGGCCGGGATCGCGGGCGCTGCGGGCAGGGCCGGCGCCCCCGGGATCGCGGGGAGCTTGCCCGGGAGTTTGGTCTTCGACTTCTTCCCGGCGGGGGCGTCCTCGCCGCCCGGCGCCGCCTGCACCGCCACCTCGCCGGTCACCATGTTCATCGGGCAGGCGAAGTGGACGTCGCCGACCTTGGACGGAATGAAGGTGATCATCGTCGGGGTGTTGAGCGGCAGGTCACGGCGGATGTTCTCGGCGGCGATCACCACGGCGGTTGCGCAGGTCTTCTCCGCGCGGCGCGTGAACACCAGCGTCAGCGCGCGCCCGACCTGCGCCGGGATGCGGTCGGGCTTGAAGCCATCCTCGTCGACGATCACCTGGACCATCTCCTTGATCTCGGCCGCCGGGACCGGACCCTTCTTGCAACCGAGGCCGGCAGCGACGAGCAGGATCGCCGAGGCGGCGGTGAGCAGCGAGCGCGACATGGGAGTTCCTCCTGGGACCAGCGAGCTTGCCACGCCGCGCGATCCCGCTCAAGCCCGACGCGACGCTCGGGTGCTTAACGGAGAAGGGGGTCCCTCCGCTCACGTAGTCGTAGGCGATCTGCTGGGTGTGGCCGGCCGGCCCGCTCACCTTCAAGGACAGCCCGAAGCCGAGCAGCCCCACGCCCCCACCGAGCATCGCGAAGCCACCGACGGCGAACACCCATCCGAGTGTGTCGTGGAACCAGGGAGCGGGTGGCGGTCCCTCGGCCGCCCGGGCATTCCGGAGCTCGATCTCCCGCCTCCCAGCCTCGGCAGCGGCGGTCTGTTCGGTCTTGCGCTGCGAGTCGATCGCCGCGGTCTCTTCGGCGGCGATGTGGGCCTCGACATCCTTGCGGTTCGGCGCCATCGGCGACTGCGTCAGGTAGTTCTTGTAGAGGCGCACCGCCTCGGCGTGATTGCCCAGGAAGCGGTGGCACTGGGCGATGTTGTACAGGAACACCGGATCCGGGCGCAGGAGGTAGGCCGCCTTGAAGTCGGACAGCGCCGCCGGGTATTGCCCGAGATCGAAGTGCAGGGAGCCGCTCTTGTAGAGCTCCTTCACGTGGCCGAGGTCCTCCTTGCCCGCCGACGAGGGAGCGCCGAGAAGGAGCACCACGAGCGCCACCACTGCCCCGCGTCGGGAAGCCAACGGATCATGCATGGGCGGAGGGTCCTCCACACCGGCGCGCGAGTCAGAATTTCAGTGACCCCTCGCGGGGGCCTGCGGGCCGGGTTGACGCGGTTCCGATCGCACGGGACACTCGGGCCCCGTGAGCGCCGATCGGATCACGCGCCGGCGCTTTCTTCGTCGCACCCTGCTCGGTGGCGCCCTGCTCACGCTTGGCGGCACTCTCCTGCGCCACGCCAGCGGCTACACCCTCGATCCGGCGATCGCCGCGCGGCTCCGGCTCCTCTCGCAAAAGGAGTACCTGATCCTCGCTGCGATCTGCCGGCGCATGCTCGCCCCCGACGAGGGCGGCGCCGCCTCCCCCGACGAGATCGAGGCCGCGCTGGTGATCGACGGCTACCTCGCCGGCCTGCCCGAGGCGATCACCTCGGATGTGCGCGCGCTCCTCCACCTCGTCGAGCACACCCCCTTTCTCTTTTCTCTCCGCTTCGCCCGCTTCACCCGGCTCGACGCGGCGGCGCAGGACGCCGTGCTCGAGGGGTGGGCGACCAGCCGGATCGATCTCCGGCGGCGCGGCTTCCAGGCGCTGAAGGCGCTCGCGATGCTCGGCTACTACGACGATCCCCGCACCTTCGCGATCCTCGACTACACCGGCCCGATGCTGCCGCAGGCCCTCCCATGACCGGCCGGGTGCGCTCCGGCCGCGAGCTGACCGCCGATCGGGAGCTGACCTGTGATCTCGCGGTGGTCGGCACCGGCGCCGGCGGCGGGATGCTGATCGCCGACGCCCCGCGCGCCGGGCTGAAGGTGATCGCCGTCGAGGAGGGGGCCTATCGCACCACCAAGGACTTCACCCAGCGCGAGCGCCCGATGCTGTCGGAGCTGTTCCAGGATCAAGGCGCCCGCACCACCGACGACGGCGGCGTGGCGGTGCTGCAGGGGCGCGGGGTCGGCGGCTCGACGGTCCACAACACCAATCTTTGCAAGCGGATCCCCGATCCGATCCTCGATCACTGGGCCGACTCCCTGGGCCTCGACGGATGGCGCCCCGGGGAGGTCGCGGCCGACTTCGCCGCCGTCGAGGAGCGGCTCCACGTCAGCGCGATCGAGCCCGAGAAGATCAACCGCAACAACGACGCGCTCCTGCGCGGAATGAGAGAGCTCGGCTGGCGCGGCGGCGTGCTCCAGCACAATCGCCGCGGCTGCGCCGGCTCGGGCTTCTGCGAGCTCGGGTGCGCCTTCGACGCCAAGGAGAACGTCCTCAAGATCCTGCTGCCGGAAGCGCTGGCGGCCGGCGCGGAGGTGTGGGCCGACTGCCGCGCAGAGCGGATCACCGTCGCTGGCGGGCGCGCCTCCGGCCTGATCGCGCGGGCGCTCGTCGATGGGCGTCCCGGCCCGAAGCTCACTCTCCGGGCCCGGGCGGTGGCGCTCGCCGGCAGCGCGGTCGGCAGCGCGGCGCTGGCCCGATCGAGCGCCCTCCCCGATCCCTACGACCTCGTCGGAAGAAACCTCCACCTCCATCCGGGCGCGGCGGTGGCGGCGGTGTTCGACCAGCCGGTCGAGGGCTGGATGGGCATCCCGCAGAGCGTGGAGTGCACCGAGCACATCGACTTCCTCCCGTCGAGCCCGCCCCGGATCTGGATCGTCCCGGCCTTCGCCCCTCCCATCGGCTTTGCCGCGATGCTCCCCGGCTTTGGCGCCTCGCACATGCGGCGGCTCCGGCAGTACCGCCACACCGCCGTGCTGGTGGCGATGCTCCACGACGAGTCGGCCGGCCGCGTCACCGCGCGCAGCGACGGGCGACCGTCGATCGCGTACCGCCTCGGGCGGGATGACGCGCGCGCCCTCACCGCCGGGCTGGCCGCCTGCGCGCGCCTGCTCCTCGCCGCCGGAGCGAAGGAGGTGCTCCCCCCCGTCTCGTCGGTGAGCGCGGTGCGCGGCGAGGCGGATCTCCAGGCGATCGCCGACCACGGTGCGCGCTTCGGCGACCCGCCGCTCACCGGGGTCCATCCCATGTCGACCCTCCCGATGGCCCGCGATCCCCGCCGCGGTGTCACCGATGGGGAGGGGCGCTGGCACGGGCTCCCCGGGGCTGTACGTCGCCGATGGCAGCCTGTTCCCGACCTCGATCGGCGGACCGCCGCAGATCGCCATCTACACCGTCGGGCGGCGGGTGGCGCGTGCCAAGGCGGATGCGATCCTGATCATCCCGAAATCCTGACCTCTTTGCGGTGGGTGGCCGCGTAGGGTTGCCACGCGGTATCCCAGCGGTCCGAGAGCGCGAGTGCGCGCATTGCGAGGATGCCGCGGAGACCGTGGGTCTCCCACGACTGGCCGGGGAGCTTCACGCGCTGTTGCATCTGCCAGCACGTGCTCTCGGTGGCGCCGCTGCCAATTGGCAGGTTCGCGGCGTAATGCGACGC
>SHYY01000110.1 GCA_009692555.1 Myxococcales bacterium | reverse complement strand
GTCCCGTCCGCAGCGACGGCAATCGAACTTCCTCCCGCAACAAATTCATCCTGCGAACCGACCACCCTGGCCACAAAGGAGGATGCCCATGCTGGCCGACCAGAAGCTCGACGTCTATCGTGGATGCCTTTGCGGTCCTGCAACTCGCCTTGGAAGACACCCGGCGACAGGCCATGGAGTTGCTGACCCGCATCGTGGAGATGCTCACGCGCTTGTGCCGGAGAGGTGATCCCCCGCGCGCGAGTGCCCCTGAATCGACTACGACCACGACTACGACTACGTGAGCGGAGGGACCCCCTTCTCCGTTAAGCACCCAGGCCCGGTTGGCCGGTTGAAAACCGGGGGCGTTTGCGGTACGGCGTGGTGATGCCCCACCTCGATCGGCACCTGTTCATCTGCACCAACGTCCGCGAGCCCGGGAATCCGAAGGGGTGCTGCGCCGAGAAGGGCGCCGAAGCGGTGCGCGAGGCCTTCAAGCGCGAGCTGCACGAGCGCGGCCTCAAGCGGACGATGCGCGCCAACGCTGCCGGCTGCCTCGATCAGTGCGCGCGCGGCGTGACCTGCGTGGTCTACCCCGAGCAGGTGTGGTACGGCCACGTCACCGTCGAGGACGTGAAGGAGATCGTCGAGTCGCACCTGATCGGCGGGCAACCGGTGGAGCGGCTGGTCATCCGGGACGCGAGCACCGACCTGAAGTAGCCTCCAACTCAGATCAGGAGATCGATCATGAAGACACGTTCTGTTGCACTTGCGCTCGGCGGGCTGGCGATCGGCCTTTGCGGCGGCGGCATCTTCGTCGGACGAGCGACGGCCGAGGCGCCAGCGTGGTCCCCGCCCGTCGGTGGGCGCTGCCAGTACAAGTGCGTGACCGGCCTCCCGAGCCGGATTTTCAAGCCCGAGACGCTGGCTGCCCTCAATGCCGAAGGCGGTCAGGGCTGGCGGCTAATTGACGGACTGAGCGGGCAGAACTACCTCTCGAGCGGCGACCAGTACTGCTTCGAGCGCCGGTACTAGCTCGTGGCCTTCGCGCCGCCCACCTTCCCCGAGCGCTTCAACATGGCAGGCTGGTTTCTCGACCAGCGGATCGAGGAGGGGAGGGGGGGACGCACCGCGATCCTCGACGACCAGGGCAGCGCGACCTATGCCGAGATCCATGCGCTGGCGAATCGCGTGGCGGCGTCGCTGTGGGCGCGCGGGGTGCGGCCGGAGGACCGTGTCCTGATCGGCCTCTCCGATGGGCGCGAGTTCGCCGCGGTGTTCTTCGGGGTCCTCAAGGCGGGCGCGGTGGTGACCATGGTCAACCCCGAATTGCCCGAGGCGGACTACGATCACTACATCGGCTACACGCGCTGCCGGGCGCTGATCGCCGACGCCGCGCTGATCACCCGCATCGCCCCGACGCTGCGCGCCCACGCGGCGATCTGCCACACCGTCATCTCCGTCGGTGGCAGCGCGGAGGGCGCGGTCACCTGGGAGGACGGGGTGCTGCCGGCCGACGCCGCCTTTCCCACCTACGACACCTCGCGCGACGACCCGTCGGTTTGGCTCTTCACCTCCGGCTCCACGGGCAAGCCCAAGGCCGCCGTCCACCTCCACCACGACTTCCCGTTCAACACCGAATGCTACGCGAAGGGTGTCCTCGGCTTTCACGAGGACGACCTCGCGATCGGCGTGCCCAAGCTCTTCTTCGGCTACGCCACCGGCACCAACCTCCTCTTCCCGTTCGCCGTCGGTGCGGCGGCCGTCCTGTTCAGCGATCGGTCATCGCCGGAGCGGCTCTTCGAGCTGTGCGCGCGCCACCGCCCGACGGTGCTGACCTCCGTGCCGACGATGATCAACAAGATGCTGCAATGCAGCGAGGGGCGCGATCGCCGGGCGGAGCTCGCGTCGCTCAGGGTGTGCATCTCGGCGGGCGAGGCGCTGCCGGAGGAGCTCTACCGCCGCTGGAAGGCGACCTTCGGCGTGGAGATCCTCGACGGGATCGGCTCGGCGGAGCTGTTCCACATCTACATCTCGAACCGCTTTGGCGAGGTGCGACCGGGCTCCCTCGGGCGGCTCGTCCCGGGCTACCAGGCGCGCGTGGTGGGCGACAACGGGCAGGACCTTCCGGACGGCGCGATCGGCACGCTGTGGGTGAAGGGCGACTCGGCGGCGCTCTGCTACTGGCAGGCCCACGAGAAGTCGAAGGAGGTGCTGCGCGGCGACTGGGTGGTCTCGGGCGACCTCTTCCGGCGCGACGGCGATGGCTTCTTCCACTACGCCGGGCGCGCCGACGATCTGCTCAAGGTGGGCGGGATCTTCGTCGCACCGACGGAGGTGGAGGGCTGCCTGATGCGCCATCCCGGAGTCCTCGAGGCGGCGGTGGTGGGCGAGGAGGACGCGGAGGGCCTCTGCAAGCCGCTCGCGTTCGTCGTGCCGCGCCCCCCGGCGACCGCCGGCGACGAGCTGGCCGCGGCGCTGATCGAGCACGTCCGGCGAGAGCTGGCCCACTACAAGGCCCCGCGGCGGGTGGAGTTCGTCGCCGAGCTACCGCGCTCCGACCGCGGAAAGATCCTTCGCCGCGCGCTCCGATCGTGAGCCTCTCGTCGCCGCGCAGGTTGGCCGAGCTCACCTGGCCCGAGGCGCGCGACGCCGCCGCCGCAGGAGCAATCGCGCTGGTGCCGATCGGCTCCACCGAGGCGCATGGCCCGCACCTCCCGCTCGCCACCGACGTGCTGCTCTCCGAGGAGCTGGCGCGGAGGTCGGTCCTGGCGCTCAGGCTCGCGGGTCGCCCGTCGCTGATCGCCCCCTCGATCGGCTACGCGGTCACCGAGTTCGCCGCGCCCTTCGGCGGCACCGTCTCGATCCGTCCCGCCACCGCCACCGCCCTCTACGCCGACGTGTGCGCGGGCCTGCAGGCGCGCGGATTCGACCGGGTGTGCCTGATCAACAGCCACCTCGAGCCGGCCCACGTCGCGACCTTGAAGGCCGCCTGCGCGCGCGTCGTCACCGACGGGGGAAGTCCAGTCTGCTTCCCCGATCAGATGGAGCGTCGCTGGGCGCGCACCCTGACCGAGGAGTTCAAGCGCGGCGCCTGCCACGCCGGCCGCTACGAGACCTCGCTCCTCCTCGCCGCCCGCCCCGAGCTGGTCCGCGAATCCCGCGCCGCGCTGCCGCCGCTGGCGATCGATCTCGCCCGGGCGATGCGCGCCGGCGTGACCGACTTCGTCGCCGCGGGGGCGGCCGATGCCTACTTCGGCGATCCGGCGGCGGCGACGGCGGAGGAGGGCGAGGCCATCTACCACCTGCTCGTCGAGATCGTGCTGGCGACGGTGGGTGAATTGTGGCCTGATTAGCGCCGAGCAGCCGATGGCGATGCGAGCCCCACTCCTCGGCGCGCTGCGGACGCTGGTCGTGCTGGGCCTGCTCCTCGGTGTGGCCCGTTCCGCGAGCGCCGACAACGTGTCCGGCGCGCGCGACCACTACCGCCGCGCCAGCAAGCTCTACGACCAGCGGAGGTATCTCGAGGCCGCCACCGAGTTCGAGGCCGCCTACGCCGCCAAGGACGATCCGGTGTTCCTCTACAACGTCGCCCAGGCCTACCGGTTGGCCGGGGAGCTGGAGGGCGCGCTCTCCGCGTATGGCTCCTACCTGAAGCGGTCCCCGCGGGCCTCGAATCGCGAGGAGGTGGACGCGCGCATCCTCGAGCTGCAAAAGGCGATCGAACAGCAGCGGCAGGCCCCCGCGCAGCCGCCACTCCCGACGGTGACGCCCCCGGTGGCGCCCGGGCCCCCGCCGCCGGCCCTCCCGCCGCCGCCCCGCCCGGGACGCGCGCTCCTGTTCTCGGGGATCGCGGTGGCCGGCGTCGGAGTGGCCGCGCTGGTGGTGGGCGTGGTGTTCGGAGTGCAGGCGCTGACCCTCTCCGACCAGCTCAGCCATCCGACGCCGGGTCAGGTGTTCGATCCGTCGGTGGAGAGCTCCGGCCAGACCGCGCAGTGGGTCGGCATCGGGCTGCTCGCGGGGGGCGGCGTGGCGCTGATCGGCGGCGCGGCGCTGTTCGCCCTCGGCCTGCGCGCCCGGCATCGCGAGGCGCCGATCGCGCTCGCACCCGCGTTCGGGCCGGGGCGAGCCGGGCTGCTCGTCGCGGGAATATTTTGACGCGGGTGCATCACTTCATGGTGCGGGTGCATCATTTCGCCGCGCTGGCGCTGCTCCTCTCCGGCTGCTTCGCGCCCGCGCCGCCCGGCGGGGCCCTCCGGTGCAATCCCGCGGGCAAGGCGTGCCCCGATGGCTACCACTGCGCCGCCGACAGCACCTGCTGGCGCGACGGCGAGGGGCCCGATCTCGGGACGCCCGATCTCGGCTCCGAAGGCGGGACCGCGGCGCAGGACCTCACCTCCTCGGAGGCGGGAGGGCCCGATCTGTCCACGGATGATCTCGGCGCAGACGACCTCGCGGTGGACGATCTCGCGACCGACGAGGACGCCTCCCTCGCCGACGACGGGCTCCCCGCCGATCTCGCCGCGCCGCGCGATCTCCCGCCACCACCCGATGGCGCGCCCGAGGCAGGGCCGTCGATGGACGCAACGCCGGTCGACGCCTCCTCCGCCGCCGATCTCGCGGCCCCCCTCGACGCGGGCGCCGACGCCTGCTTCGAGGACAACGCCGCCTGTCAGGGCAAGACCTGCGGGCTCGCGGTGAGCAACTGCGGCAAGGCGGTCAGCTGCGGGACCTGCATCGTGCCGGGCGCCTGCGGCGGCGGCGGCAAGCCGAACCTGTGCGGCTGCACCGTCGACGCGGCCAAGGCGTGCGCCGGCCGGACCTGTGGCTTCGCCGCCACCGGCTGCGGCGGCGTGGTCGGCTGCGGCACCTGCGGCCTGGGCCTGCTCTGTGCCAATGGCAAGTGCGGCATGGCCGGGTGCAACACCATGGGCTGCAACGCCCAGAAGAAGAACTGCGGCGTGATCTCCGACGGGTGCGACGGCCGCGTCGATTGTGGGAACTGCCCACTGCAGCAATCCTGTGGCGGCGGCGGCACGGCCAACGTGTGCGGCTGCACCCCCGAGGACGCCTGCTTCGGCAAGGGCTGCGGCAGCGTCACCACCAGCTGCGGGCAGCTGGTCTCCTGCGGCACCTGCGTCGCCCCGCAGACCTGCGGCGGCGGCCTCCCCGGCCTGTGCGGCTGCGCCCCCGACAACGTCGCTGCCTGCCTGAACAAGGCGTGCGGCGCAGCGGTCAACAACTGCGAACAGGTCGTCACCTGCGGCACCTGCACCCCACCGAAGATCTGCGGCGGCGGCGGGATCGTCAGCCAGTGCGGCTGCACGGCCAACAACGTCGCCCCCTGCGCGGGCGCGGGGAAGAACTGCGGCGCGGTCACCAACAACTGCGGCACGGCGATTTCTTGTGGCAACTGCACACTTCCGGCGCTGTGCGGCGGCGGCGGGCCGAACGTGTGCGGGATGAACAACTGCATCGGCAAGAGCTGCGCCCAGCAGGGCAAGAACTGCGGGACGATCAGCAACGGCTGCTCCACCACCATGAGCTGCGGTGCCTGCACCCTCCCCGACACCTGCGGCGGTGGCGGCACGCCGAACGTATGCGGCTGCAACGGCAACAGCGCGGCGGTGTGCCTCGGGAAGACCTGCGGGACGGTGACCAACGCCTGCGGCCGGGTGATTTCTTGTGGCAGTTGCACCATGCCGCAGACCTGCGGCGGCGGCGGCGTCCCCGGCGCGTGCGGCTGCACCCCCGACAACGCGCTGGCCTGCCAGAACCGCACCTGCGGGAACGTGGTCAACCCGTGCGGGCAGATCGTCTCCTGCGGCACCTGCGTCGCGCCGAAGACCTGCGGTGGCGCCGGGACGCCGGGCACCTGCGGCTGCACCGTGGATCCCGCCGCGTGCGCGCTGTTCGGCTACGAGTGCGGCTCGGCGCCCAACGGCTGCGGCGGGACGGTGGCGTGTGGCCCGTGCGGCGGCAACCTGAAGTGCCAGGGCCACCTGTGCATGCCATGACCGCCCGCGCCCCTCGGCTGGCCCTCGCGCTCTCGCTGGCCCTGTTCTCCGTCGCGGCGGCCCTCCCGGAGGCGGTCGCGGAGGGGGCCCAGCAGAAGTTCGCGCTCTCGGTGTTCCACTTCAACGTCCAGTACGTCGCGGGCGGAATGGTCGGCTTCACGCCGCAGCCGAGCGCGGAGTTCGATCGCGACGAGCGCGCCATCGAGGACCAGATCATCGTCGAGAGCTTCGAGCCGCTGCTCGACCTCTTCCTCGCCCACCCGACGTGGGGCGCCGATCTGGAGATGCAGGGCTACATGCTCGACGTGATGGCCGAGCGGCACCCGCAGATCCTCGAGAAGCTGCGCACGCTGGCGCAGAAGGGGCAGGTCGACGTGCCGAGCTTTCACTACAGCGATCAGCTCTTCCTCGCCTACCCGCGCGAGGACTGGGCGCGCTCGGCGGCGCTCACCCGCGAGACCTTCGCCCGCCACAAGGTGCCGCTCGCGACCACGGTGTTCTGCCAGGAGGGGCAGGCCGGGCCGGGGATGGCGGCGGCGATGAAGGAGTACGGCTACAAGACGCTGGTGTGGCCGAAGAACCTGTTCAGCTACCAGCACGGTGACGCGCGGGCGCCGGCGCCGGTGTACCGCTTCGGCGAGGTGGCGATGATCACCTCCCAGGGGGGCAAGTGGGAGAGCGGCGCCGACTCGGTCGATGTGGCGTGGACCTTCGTCAACGACGGCGAGCTGCTCGCCACCGGCGATGTGAACCCCTACTTCCCGGGGCAGTTCAAGAAGAGCGCACCGGCGGTGGCGGAGTACGAGGCCGGGCTCGCCAAGCTCAGCGCGGCCGGCTACCAGATCACGACGGTGGCGAAGTACATGGAGGCGATCGCCACGGTGGTGCCGAAGGCCGACGCGCCGCCGCTCCTCGACGGGACGTGGCAGCCGGGCACCACCGACGGCGTGCTGCGCTGGCTGGGCGGCCGCGGCCTCTGGCCCGAGGAGCGCGACAACGATGTGCGGACGCTCGGGGCGCTGGCGCACCGGGAGCTGATCGCCGCCGAGACGATCGCGCGCGTGTCCGGGATCGAGGCTGGCCAGGAGATCGCCGGCGGGTTCCGCCTGCTCGCGCTGGGACAGGTCTCGGACGCCACCGGGATCAATCCGTTTCGCGGCGAGGTGGAGTACGGCCTGGCGCACTTCGCGGAGGTGCTGCGGATCGCACGCGAGGTGATCGTCCGCGGGCGGACCGCGCTGGGCGCAAAAGTCGTGGCGATCGATACCCGCTTCGGGATGGTTCTGCCGGACCCACCCGCGCCCGCCGCAGCGACGGAGACGACCGCCCCGATCGCGCTCGAGGTGAGCGCCGAGGGGCGATCGGTCGCGGAGCGGTGGACGCGCGTCAGCGACGGGAACTACCGCGTCGAGCTGCGCTTCGGCGCGGGCGAGGAGCGCGCGATCTCGGTGGGCTTCCCGGGGGCGATGGGCGATATCGTCTACACGCCGGGGCTGGCCGAGGCGCCGGTGCACGTGCCGCGCGGCGCCTTCCAGTTCAGCCGCTTCCAGCTCGCCCTCACCGACGGACTGATCGGCCTCGGCGGTGGTCGCTACGCGATCAAGGACCAGGCGCGGGTTCACCTCGCGGCGCGGATCGAGCGCGCGGTCGGCGACGTCCTGTTCCTCGATGAGACCACGCCCCCCGGGGAGGCGACGGTGTGGGTGTTCCATCTCGTGGAGGGAAGCGAGGCCGACGCGGCCGCGGTGGCACGGGGCCTCAACGTGACGCCGACGGTGTGGCGATGAGAGGGCTCCTCCCGTCGCTGGCGGCGACCTGCGCCCTGCTCGCGGGCTGCTCGAAAGGGCCCGAGGAGCCTCCGCGCGCGATCCTCTCCGTCGAACTCCGGGATCGCGTCGAGATCGGCCTCACCCCCGTCGGTGCGGACGGGATCGCGATCGATCTCGAGCTGCACTTCGTGAAGAATGGCCACGGCCTCCTCGACCCCGAGAAGCCGCTCCGCGCACGCGGCCGGATCGAGCTGTTCCCCGAGGCTGCCACCGAGATGTACACCGCCCGCTTCTCCGGCGCGGCCGTCCCCGCGGGCCTGTGCGGCGATCAGCCGGTCTCGCTCGCCCTCTCGCTCGTGCGCCGCGACGGCCACGCGCGCGTCGCGGGAGCGCTCACCGCCTACTGCGGCGCCGATCGCTACGCGGGTGTCCCGGTGCGCCTCCTCCGCCTCTCCGGGGACCTGCCGCGCCCGCGCTGACCGCTCCCGTTCCCCTTTCCGAGCACGGGCCACATCTCAGGGATCGTCTTCCTCTCCCGCTTGCGGGAGAGAGTCGGGGGGAGGGTTGAGCGCAGATCAGGCGGATCGCTGCTTGCGTCGCTTGTAGACAGGCAGAGCCCATGGCCGCGTGGGGCCCGAGACCCTCACCCTGACCCTCTCCCGCGTGCGGGAGAAGGGAACAGACGCTGAGTGTCTGCCTCGTCACCAGCGACGGGAAGTCAGATGTGACGAATGGTCAGTTCCCGTTCCCGTTCCCGTTCCCGTGCTACTTCCCGTCGCTGCCCTTCGCCGACAGCGGAGGATCGGGCGTCCCCGACGGGGAAATGCCCTCGCCACGCTCTTCGTGTTGGCGCGATTTCTTCTTCTCGGCCGGCGCGTCCACCGGCGCCGCCTCGGCGAGCAGCTCGATCGTGAAGTTGCCGCCCCGGGTGACGGTCTGCCGCGCCGGACGGTGGCCATCGAGGAGCAGCTCGACCTCGCGCGGCAGGACGAGCGAGAGATCGACCGGGGTCATGCCGGCGGGCTGGCCTTCGATCATCACGCGCGCACCCGGTGGCACCGACTGCACCTTCACCGACACCTTCGCGGGCGCCGGCACGGGCGGGGGCCGCGGGGCCGGCGCAGGTGCGGTGACGGCCGCCACCGGAGGCTGGTGCGGCGGATCGCCCTTCTTCAGCCAGGAGGCCGCGATCGCCCCGCCAACGCCGAGCACCACCCCGAGCGCGACAGGAGCGAGCCACCCCCGCGACGGGCTGGCCACCGGCGCGGGTGCGGCGACCGCCTTCACCGGCTCTTTCGCCGCCTTCGCCGGGGTCTTGGCGGTGGTCTCCGGCGCCCGGTTCAGCGACGGTGGGAGGCGGAGCACCATCGAAGGCACGTTGTCCTGCAGCGTCCTCGCCAGTTCCATGATCGGCGCCTCCGCCTCGAGGGTGCGCGTGATGTCGATCATCGCCAGCGCCGCCCCGGCCAGCTTCGCCAGCCGCTCGCGCACCTCCGCCATGTCCGCCGGCCGCGCCGCCGGCTCCTTCTCCAGGCACTGAAGGATGAGGGCCTCCAGCGCATCCGAGACGTCGGCGAACTCGCTCGGCTTCGGCGGAGGGTTGAACAGCGTCGCGGTGATCAGCGCCGCCATGTCCCCCTCGAACGGGAAGCGCCCCGTCACCATCCGGAACAGGATCACCCCGAGCGAGTAGATGTCCGACTGGGCGCTCACGTTCTTCGCCCCGCGCGCCTGCTCGGGGGCCATGTAGCGCGGCGTGCCGAGCAGCGAATCGGTGCCCGTCTGGTCGGCCGAGGCGAACACCTTGGCCACCCCGAAGTCGAGGATCTTCACCCGGTCCCCGACGAGGAAGATGTTGTCCGGCTTGATATCGCGGTGGACGATCCCGTGCTCGTGCGCCGACGCCAGCCCGTCGGCCACCTGGGCCCCGATGCGCGCCGTCATCTGCTGGGTGAGGCGGGTCTCGGCGAGCATCTGGCCGAGGCTGAGCCCCTCGAGAAGCTCCATCACGATGAACAGCACCCCGTCGTCGCTCTGCCCGAAGTCGAAGATGTCGACGATCGCCGGGTGGTTGATCTCCCGCGCCGCCCGCGCCTCCTGGAAGAAGCGCTGGGTGATCATCGGATTGCCGGCGTACGTCCCGTGCAGGATCTTGATCGCCACCGGCGTACCGAGGGTGCGGTGCTCGCCCGCGAAGACCGCCCCCATCCCGCCCTGGCCGAGCAGCGAGCGCACGACGTAGTTCCCGAGCTCTTTGCCCTCTAGGGAGTGGCCTTTTCGCGGACTGGTCGACATGCGGCTCCGGATATCGAGGTGCGACGAGGCGACGACAGCGTATGGTATCACGGGCACGATCCCCTTTTGACAAGGAGCCCCCATGACACGAACCCTGGCAGGCGGGGTCGTCTTCGATGCCCCAAAAACCGAGGCCAGCGAGTACCTCCCCAACCGCGGCGTCTTCCTCGCCGGGATGCTCGGGAAGGGCCGCGGCGACGCCTTCGGCTTCTACTACGGGCGAATGGAGCCGGGCTGCGCGATCGCCCGCGAGATCCATCCCGACACCTCCGAGACCGTCTACATCCTCGCCGGGGAGGCGGTCGGCCTGATCGGCAGCGACGAGGTGCCGCTCCGCGCGGGCGAGGTGATGCACGTCGACCGCAACGTCGATCACGGCCTGCGCAACGCCGGGTCCGGCACGCTCGAGTTCCTGGTGATCGGCCACCCCGATTTCTAGTGGAACGTCCGGATCGGAGCCGGATCGGAGCCGGATCGGAGCCGGATCGGGGCGTTATTTGACATTCTCGGGTGCTTCACGGTTTCATGAGCCCGCCCGCGCGGCGCTCTCGCCGCCGAGAATCACCATGACCCGCCTCTGCTGCGCCCTCTTCGGCCTCGCCCTCCTGCCTGCCTGCTCGGGCGATGCGGTGGCCCCGGGCGGGGGCGATCTGCGGATCCTGGTGGTCGGCGACGGCAGCTTCAACGCTGCGCGGGTGGCGAAGGTGGTGCTGCGCGTCGACGGCGACGGGGACACGGTGCAAAAAGAGCTGCCCGTCAGCGGCCTGCCGGCGCAGCTCGAGGAGACCTATCGGGCGATGCGCGGGGGCGCGACGGTGGTGGTCGCCGCGATCGCCTACGACGGCGCCGGGAGCCCGGTGGCGAGCGGCCTCGCCGACCCGGTCACCCTCGGATCCTCGACGGTGGAGGTGCGGGTGGTGCTCCGCTCGGCCGGATCGCTCGCCGACGGTGGATCGGGCAGCGACTCGGGCTCCACCGACGGTGGCGACGTGCCGTCGGATCTCGCGGGCCAGCCGCCCGCCGACCTCTTCGCGGCCTCCGATAGCGCGGCCTGCCAGGGTTGCCTCCTCGGCTGCAACGCGCTCCTCCAGCGCTGCAATCGCCCGCTGCCGCAAAACTACGGGCAGGTCCCGAACGAGGCGATGTTCGCCGCCGATGTGGTGATCGCCGCCGACACCCTCCTTGACACCGCCACCGGCAAGGCCACCCAGAAGAACGTCCCGGTCAATCTCGGGTTCGTCTACGCGGTCGTCCCCGGCACCCAGCCCAACGGCGCGCCGAAGCTGGCGGTCTTCTCCGCCCGCTCGCTCACCCTCCAGAAGGCGGTGCAGCTGCGGATCTACGACAGCGCCAGCGGAGCGCCCGGCAATGCCCCCCTGTTCCTGATCGCCGGCGATATCGATGTCTCGGGCACCCTCGACGCGAGCGGCCTGGTGATGAGCAACGGCAGCGGACGCCGGCCCGCTCCCGGCGGCTTCCCGGGCTCCACCAGCGACGGGCCGGGCGGGGGTCCCGCGAAGTGCGGCGGCGTCTCCGGGAACTCCAACAACCTCACCGACGACGGGGGCGGCGGTGGCGCGGCCTCGGGCGGCAAGGGCGGCAACGGCGCGAAGTCCGGCTCGGCGGTGGCGGGCGCGGGAGGCAGCGCGGTGTTCCTCTCCCAGACGCCGCTCTTCGGCGGCTGCGGCGGCGGGAGCGGGTCGGCGCGCAACGGCCACGTCGAGGGGGGCGGCGGCGGCGGCGCTCTCCAGCTCTCGGCGGGCGGCACCCTCACCGTCGCCGCGGGCGCCGTGATCCACGCGGGCGGCAACGGCGGCCTCGGCGGGACCGACACCGGCTCGGGCGGCGGCGGCGGCAGCGGCGGGATGATCGTTCTCGAGGGAGCGGTGGTCACCCTCGCGGTGGGCTCCCTGGTGGCGGCCAACGGCGGCGGCGGCGGCGGCGGCGGCAACGGGCTGCTCCAGGGAGGCGGACAGGCCGGTCAGCCCGGGCCCGCGGCGATCGCCGGTGCGGCCGGGGGCAGCGCGAAGAGCGCGGGCGGCGGCGGGGGCTGGCAGGGCGCGCCCGACGGCAAGAGCGCGCCGGCCGCGAACTCGGTCAACGGCGGCGGCGGCGGCGGCGGCGTGGGGCTGCTCTTCACCGTCGCTGGCAAGGCCAACGTCGCCGATGGAACCCGCTCGGCGATCCATTTTCCGCTGGTGGTCACCACGACCTACTGAAGGGTTCCGAACGTTCCCGAACCGGGAGGGTCCATGCGCCGCAGTCTCCTCGTCCCGCTCTTTCTCGTAGCTGCCTGTCCCTACGCGCCCCAAAAAATGGAGACCGTCTCCGGCGCTGGTTCGCCGCCCGGCGAGTCCGCTGACGCGCCGCAGTCCACGCGGAGTCCAGCAGCGAGAGACACACCGGCTTCCGCGCAGGCGACCGCCGCGACGCTGCCAGCGGTGACGCCGGCGACCGGGCCCGCGACGGGAATCGACCTGCAATCGCTCGATCGCACGGTCAAGCCGTGCCACGACTTCTATCGCTTCGCGTGCGGCGGCTGGCTCCGGCGCACCGAGATCCCCGCCGATCGCGCCCGCTGGGGCAGCTTCAGCCAGATCGAGGAGCGCAACCTGCTGGTGCTGCGCGCGATCCTCGAGCTCGACGCGGCCGGCGGCGGCGATCCGCAGGACCCCGGGAAGGAGAAGCTCGGCGATCTCTACGGCGCCTGCATGGACGAGCGGCGGATCGAGAGCGCCGCCGCGGCCGACCTCGCCGCGGAGCTCCGCCGCGTCGATGGCGTCCGGTCGATCGCGGCGCTCGCCGAGGAGCTGGCGCGCATGCACCTCGGGCTCGCCAACGCGTTCTTCCAGCTCCACTCGCAGCAGGACTTCAAGGACGCCACGCTGGTGATCGCCACGCTCGACCAGGGCGGCCTCGGGCTCCCCGACCGCGACTACTACCTGAAGGATGACGGGAAGTTCCCGGAGATCCGACTCGCCTACGGGCGCCATGTGGCGAAGCTCTTCGAGCTCTCCGGTGCGCGCGGCGTCGACGCGGCGGTGGCGGCGCAGACCGTGCTCCGGATCGAGCGAGCGCTCGCCGAGGCGCAGCTCGGGCGGGTGGATCGCCGCGACCCGGCGAAGATCTACCACCGCCTCGAGCTCGCCGGGATCGAGCAGAAGGCGCCCCTCTTTCCCTGGCGCGCCTACTTCAAGGCGATCGGCCACCCCGACGTGAAGCTGATCAACGTCGCCGTCCCGGAGTACTTCGCCGCCGTCGACCGCCTGCTCGAACGCGTGCCGATGGCCGACTGGCGGATCTACCTCCGCTGGCACACCCTGCACGGCGCTGCGCCCCACCTCTCGCGCGCGTTCGTCGACGAGAACTTCCGCTTCTTCGGCACCACGCTCACCGGCGCGCGCGAGCTTCCCCCGCGCTGGAAGCGCTGCGTGCAGGCCGCCGATCACTCGCTCGGCGAGGCGCTGGCGCAGGCGTTCGTGCGCCGCACCTTCGGCGCCGATGGCAAGAGGAGCACCCACGACATGGTGATGGCGATCGAGCGGTCGATGGATCGGACCCTCAAGCAGATCGGGTGGATGGACGACGCGACCCGCGCCGAGGGCTTCGGCAAGCTCCGGACCATCGCCAACAAGATCGGCTACCCCGACCGCTGGCGCAGCTACGACGCCCTCTCCGTCGACCGCGCGTCGCACCTCCGCAACATGATCGCCGCCTCCACCTTCGAGACCCACCGCGACCTCGGCAAGATCGGCCGCCCGCTCGATCGCGGCGAGTGGCAGATGACGCCGCCAACGGTGAACGCCTACTACGAGCCGTCGCTGAACGAGATGGTCTTCCCGGCCGGGATCCTCCAGCCGCCGTTCTGGAACCGCGCGGCGCGGCAGGCGGTGAACTACGGCGCGATCGGGATGGTGATGGGGCACGAGCTGACCCACGGCTTCGACGACGAGGGGCGGAAGTTCGATGGCCAGGGCAACCTCCGGCAGTGGTGGACGGCGTCGGTGAACGAGGAGTTCGAGCGGCGCGCGGCGTGCGTGGTGAAGCAGTTCGACGGCTACGTGGCGGTCGACGATCTGCATCTCAACGGCAAGCTTACCCTCGGCGAGAACATCGCCGACCTCGGCGGGATCAAGCTCGCCTATCACGCCTTCGCGGCCGAGCAGGCGGAGGGGCACCTCGGATCGCCCGTGCAGGGCGAGTTCTCCGACGAGCAGCTCTTCTTCCTCGGGATCGCGCAGGCGTGGTGCACCAAGACCCGCGACGAGAACGCGCGCATGCGGGTGACGGTCGACCCGCACTCGCCGCCGGAGAACCGGGTCAACGGCCCGCTCTCCAACCTCGCCGAGTTCGCCGCCGCCTGGCAGTGCGGCCCGGGGAGCCGGATGGTGCGCGCGGAGCAGTGCGTGATCTGGTGACGCGGTGGTACACGACCGCGACGGCGATCCGGCGGGCTGCGCTGCCCATTGCTACTTCAGCGACCCTGCCCGGGTGAGCGTGGCTGTGCCGATCAACTCCGCGCCCGCCGGTGCCGGAAAAACCGGGATCACCGCGCCCGGGTGGGCCTCCTCCGTCTCCTCCTCGGGCGCCGTCGCCGCGTCGTCCTCGTCGGGGTTCTCCGGGAGCGCCAGCGAGAGGTAGCGGCCACGCTCCTCGAAGGCGAGGCGCGCGGCGGTCAGGTCGTCGAGGAAGCGGCGGATCTCCCCGGCCGAGAGGTCGTCCTTGGCGCCCCGCGCGAGGCGGCGGGCGATGCCTTCGGGGGTCGCTCCGCCGTCGCAGGCGAGGTAGATCCGGGCCTCGTCTCCTTCCAGGACGTAGTCGGCGGCGGCGGCCTCGGAGCGGCGATCCTGGATGCGCAGGAAGCCGGGGCCGCGGCGATAGCGAAGCGCTCCGCGGTTCTGCGGCGCGACCTCGGCCCACAGGCGCAGCGCCTCCTTCAGCGGCGCGAGGTAGGTCTTCGGGTCGCGCCCGTCGCTGTGGCGGTGGGAGAAGGCGTAGGCGATGTCGGCGCGCGTGGCGTCGTCCACCGCGCGGTAGAGGAAGCGGTACTGGGGCAGGGGGCCGAGGTTCTCGAGGCCGAAGTCGCCGGGACGCTGGAAGTAGGGGCTGAAGCGCTCCATCTCGATCTCCCCGACGATCGGCGCGCGCAGGTGGTGCAGCGACGGGATCAGCGCCGCCATCCGCGCGTACTCGTCAGCCGGCTCGCCCGGGAAGCCGTAGAGGAGGTTCCACTCGACGGTGACGCCGTAGCGCGCGCACCACTTGAGGAGCCGGAGGTTGTGCAGCGCGGTGACCCCCTTGCCCATCAGGCGCAGGATCGGCGTGCTGAGGCTCTCGATGCCGGGCTGGATGCGCCGGATGCCGGCGTCGCGCAGCGCCTTGACCTGCGCGCGCTTGAGGTTGGCTTTGGTCTCGACGAACACCCGCAGATCGAGGCCGAGCGCGCGCAGCTGGGGCAGGAGGGTGGCGAAGTAGTCGAGGTCGATGATGTTGTCGACGGCATCGAAGTCGAGCTGGCGGTGGCGGGTGGCGAGGGCGACGATCTCGTCGACGACGCGCTCGGGGCGCTTGCTGCGGAAGGCCATCGTGCTGCCGTTCAACCCGCAGAAGGTGCAGTGCGAGATCTCGCCCCACCAGCACCCGCGCGAGGCCTCGAAGTGGACGATCACCCGCGGGCGGAGCTGATCGCGGAGGGCCATGCCGTCGAGGCGCGCGAAGTAGTCGTCGTAGTGCGGCAGCGGCACGTCGTCCATCGCCATCGTGCTGCCGGTCTGCGCCACCGCGATCGACCGCTCCCCGTCGCGGTAGCAGAGGCCGGGTTGGGGCTTGATCGGCCCGCCCGCCAGGAGATCGCGGACCAGGCTGGGCAGCACCGGCTCGCCCTCGCCGCGCACCACCGCGTCGATCCAGGGGAAGGCCCGGTGCAGCGCCGCGCCCATCGGGCCGTCGCAGTTGGCGCCGCCGAAGACCACCCGCAGCGACGGGGCGCGCGTCTTGAGGAGGCGCGACGTGGCGAGCGCGGCGAGGTTCTGGCTGAAGGTGCTGGTGAAGCCCACGATGCGTGGCTGAGCGGCCAGGATCTCGTCGACCGCGCGGGCGAGGAACGCCGGGACGAGCGCCCGCATCGCGATCGCCCGCGCGATCTCGTCCCACCCGAAGCCCGCCGCGCGGAGGTGCTCGAAGTAGCGCTCGTCCTCGTCGCCGCGCAGGTCCTGGTAGGGCGGCACGGCGAAGATCCATTCGCCGATCCCGTCGGGGGCAAGCGCGATCTGGCGGTAGTCCTGGATGCCGTAGCGCTCGCGTGAGGCGGCGAGGTGCTCCATCCAGGTGAGGGAGAGATAGAGGACGCGCGAGGAGATCCCCGAGCGATCGAGGACGCCCTTCAGGGTGCCGAGGGCGATCGAGGGGGATTCGATCGGGGCCCACGGGAGCGCGACCAGCAGCACGTCGACGGGCATCAGCGCTGCCTGGAGGCGCGAGCGGCGACTAACTTAGTCCTGCTCCGGCTCGAAGTCGTCGCGGCTCGTCATGTTGCCGTGCTTGTTCGGCGGGCCCACCTGGCGGGTCGGGTCGTCCGGAAGCGGGGTCGTCGGCTTCGGGTTCGACCCGCTCCCGTGCTTCGGAATGCCCACCGCGCGACCCGGATCGTCGACCTCCGGTACCAGGGTCTGCTTCGGCGGCGGCAACTTGGCGTGCCCGCCGGCCGGCGGTACGCGCGCGACCTCCTCCCGGCGCAGGCGGAGCCGCCCGGCGGGCTCGGGAGCGCTGGCGCGCTTGGGCTTGGCCTTGATGGGCTTCGCCTTGGCCTTCGCCTTCGGCTGGATGGGCTTCGCCTTCGCCTTGACGGACTTGGCCTTCGCCTTGGCCTTGACGGGCTTCGCCTTGGCCTTCGCTCCCGCCTTCGCCTTGCCGGCCTTCTTCTTCTTGGTCGCCATGGTTTCCCTGTCCCTCCGGTGAACAGGCTTCAACCTATCACAGTTCAGGGCGTGATTCGCGGCGGCGGGCAGCCCAGCGTGTCGGCGGGATCGCGCAGCAGTCGCCCCTGGTCGATGTGGAAGGGCACCCGGCAGCGCATGAAGGCCGCGATCTCGCCGGGCGTGCGGGTGTCGAGATCGACCGCCCAGATCCGCACCGTCCGGTTGTCACCGACGGAGACCACGCGCGCACCGTCGGGGCTGAAGGCCGCCCATTGGATCAGGTCGGCGCTCGCGAAGGCGCCGAGCTGCTTGCCGGTGCCGGCGTCCCAGATCATCGTCGCGCCGTCATTGCCGGCGCTGAGCACGCGCCGCCCGTCGGGGCTGAAGGTCGCCCAGCCGACCTCGGCGGAGTGGCCCTTCAGGGACAGGAGCAGGCGGCCGGTCGCCGCGTCCCACAGCTTGACGGTGCGGTCCTGACCCGCGGTGACCACCCGGCCGCCATCGGCGCTGAAGGCCGCGGAGAAGACCGGCCCCCCGGCGCGGTCGTCGAGAGTGGCCAGGAGCGCTCCGGTGGCGCCGTCCCACACGCGGCCGGTGCCGTCGTCGCTGGCGGTGGCGACCCGCGCTCCGTCGGCGCTGAACAGCGCGGTGTTGACCGGATGCGCGTGGCCCAAAAGGGTCAGCCGCGGCTGGCCGCTGGCGGCGTCCCAGGTGCGCGCGGTGCCGTCGGTGCTGGCGGTGGCGACCTGCGATCCATCGGCGGCGAAGGCGGCGAAGCGGACCCGCCGCTGGTGGCCCCGGAGATGGACCAACGTCTTGCCCTCGCGATCGAGGATCCGCCCGTCGCGCTCCCCGTCGGAGGTGGCGATCCGCTGCCCGTCGCGGCTCCAGGTGGCGACCGAATCCAGGTCCTTCGGCGCCCCATTCGCGGAGGCGATCTGGCGTCCGGTGGCGGCGTCCCACTCCTTGGCCGTGCCGTCGGTGCTGGTGGTGCGGACGAGGAGCCCGTCGTCGCTGAAGACGACCCAGCGGACGGTCGACGCGTGGCCGTCGAGGGCGGTGAGGAAGTCGCTGCTCGCGGCGTCCCACACGATTGCGGTGCCATCGAAGCTGGCGGTCACGATCCGCCGGCTGCGGTGATCGAACTGCCCGCTCCACACCGTGTCGAGGTGGCCCACCAGCGACGAGAGGCGGTGCCCGGTGCGGGCGTCCCAGGTGCGCGCCACGCCGTCGGCGCTGACGGTGATGATCCGCGCGCCGTCGGGGCTGAAGGCGGTTGTGCTGAGGTAGCTGTCGTGGCCGGTCAGCGAGAGCAGGGGCTTGCCGGTGGCGGCGTCCCACAGCCGGGCGGTTCGATCGAGGCTCGCCGTCAGGATCCGCCTGCCGTCGGGGCTGAAGACCGCGGTCTGCAGCCGCTGGGAGTGGCCCTCGAGCGTGGCCAGCGAGTGGCCGGTCCGGGTTTCCCAGATGCGGGCGGTCTCGTCGTGGCTCCCGGTGACGACCCGCTGACCGTCGGGGCTGAAGGAGGCGGCGCGGACCGCGTCGCGGTGGCCGGTGAGCGTGAACAGGCAGGCCCCGGTGACGGCGCTCCACAAGCGGGCCGTGCCATCGAAGCTGCCGGTGACGATCAGCGAGCCGTCGGGGCTGAAGGCGGCGACGGGGAGGCGCTCGCCGTGGCCGCGCAGCGTATGCAGGAGGGCGCCCGATCCGGTGTGCCAGACCCGGGCCGCCCGATCGTCGCCGTACGTGATCACGCGCTCTCCGTCGGCGCTGAAGGCGGCGGACCAGAGCGGGCCGGCGTGGCCGTCGAGCGTCGCCAGCGGGCGCCCGGTGGTGCCCTCCCACAGGCGCGCGGTGCCATCCTCGCTGGCGGTGAGCACCCGCCCCCCGTCGGGGCTGAACTGCGCGCTCCACACCGCGTCGGTGTGGCCCGCCAGCACGGCCATCGAACGTCCGCTGGTGGCGTCCCAGATCCGCGCGGTGTGGTCGCTGCCGGCGGTGACGATGCGCGCGTCGTCGGGGCTGAAGCGCGCCTGCCAGAGCCGCGAGGTGTGCCCGCTCAGTGTCACCAGGCGGCCGGAGAGCGCGCGCGACGCCCGGGCGAGCAGGAAATGGAGGGCCGGGCCGCCATGCCCGCGTCGCACCGCCTCGTTCAGGTAGACCATCGCGCGCATCGGATCGCCTGCCAGCAGCGCCTGCCGTCCCTGGTCTTCGTACTGCTCCGCGTTGCGCGCCTCGGCCTCGTGCGCGATCGCGCGGGCCTGGACGTTCAGGCGCCACAGCCCGACCACCGCTGTCGCCAGGGCGACGAAGATCACGGTCAGCGCCACGCCGCGCACCCGCCGGCTGCGCGCCGCTTCGGCGAGGCTGGCGCGCGCGAAGTCGGCTTCGCGATCGGTCATCGCCTCGGGGTGGCGCCCGCGCCAGATCGTGTACTCGGCGAGCGCCTCGTCGCGCCACAGGAGCCCGCGCGCCCGGCCGCGCTCCTCCCACTGGGCCGCCGCGCCGCGGAGCTGATCGCGGAGCCGCGCGCCGTGCGCGTCCTCGCGCAGCCAGGTGACCAGGCGCGGCCACGCCGCGAGGAGCGCCTCGTGGACCACCTCCACCCGCTCCTCGCCCGTCTCGCCCTCGAACGCGACCAG
>SHYY01000109.1 GCA_009692555.1 Myxococcales bacterium | reverse complement strand
GGGGGGGGGGGGGGGGGGGGGGGGGGGGGGGGGGGGGGGGGGGGGGGGGGGGGGGGGGGGGGGGGGGGGGGGGGGGGGGGGGGGGGGGGGGGGGGGGGACGGAGGGCGGTTTTCTCGCAACTTTTCCTCGGCCGTGCCGACAACCTCCGCGACTTTTGCTCCCGGGGGCGATTCCAGATCGATCCGCCCGGCAAGGAGGAAATGGATCATGCTGTCGGAATCGGACAATGACGTGCTGCGTGCCTGCATGCGCCGGCGCGGCCTCGCGCCCAGGACCGAGGGCGCCTACCTGCGCTGGATGCAGGAGTTCCTGTGCTACCACGGCCCGCGATTCCCCGGGAACGCCACCGGGACGGAGGTCAGCGAGTTCCTGGATCACCTGACCACCCGTCGCCGGCTTTCGGCGTCGAGCCGCAACCAGGCTCAATGCGCTCTGGCCTGCCTCTACCGCCACTGCCTTCCCGCGGAGCCGCCTGGATTGGACGGCGTCCTCCACGCCCCGCGATCGTTCGGCGCGCGGCCTGCCGCTTCGGTCTCCGAGGTGCGCGCGCTGCTCAGTCGCCTCGACGAACCCTTCCGGCTCGCGGCCGAGCTCCTCTTTGGAAGCCGCCTCCGCCTCGGGGAGTGCCTGTCGCTCCGCGTCGGCGACATCGATTGCGCGATGCATCGGCTCACGATCCGGAGCCGCAAGGGCGAGCCAGGCCGCCTGGCTGTTCTCCCGGTGTCCGTCCTCTCAGCGGTCACCGCCCGGTTGAAGGAGGTCACCGATCACCACCAGGGCGAGCTCGCGGCAGGGCGGGGCGAGGCCCCCGTGCCGCTCGAGGTCCAGCGCGCGACGCCGGAGGCCGCCCGTGCCCTCGCGTGGCAATTCCTTTTCCCCGCCTCGCGTTCCACGATCGATCCGACGACCGGTCGGCTCGCGCTCGGACACCTCCACGAGACCTCCCTCCAGCGGGCGGTCCGCTTCGCTGCGCGGCGCGCCGAAATCGAGTGGGCGGTCAGCTGCGAGACCCTCCGCCACGGCGCTGCGGCCGTGGCCACGACCCAGGCAGTGGCGGGGCAGCAGGGGCCCCCGGCCCCGTCCATCCCAGCCTCCGTCCCGGAGCCTCGCCACGGAGGAACCGTAGCAGGAGACGGAATCCGCGGTCAAGCATCGCCAGGAGCTTGCCCCCGGGATCGCCGCGCGGACTCCGCGACCGCACTCCCGGCCGCCTTGATCCACCGCGGGGACTCCGCGACCTCACTCCCGGTCGCCTTGCGCGACCGCACGGACTCCGCGCGGTCACTCCCGGCCGCCTTGAGCGACCGCTCGGACGCCGGGAGGTCACTCCCGGTCACCTTGCGTGACCGCGCGGACTCCGCGATGTCACTCCCGGTCGCCTTGGGTGACCGCGCAGACTCCGGGATGTCACTTCCGGTCGCCGGGAGCAGTGGTTCGGGGGCTTTTGCGCCAGCTGATCGGCGCTGATGGAAGAATTGACGGCGGATTCGTCAATTTTCACATCACCCGGACCCGATCACGGCTTGGGTCGGACGTCTGCCCCCCGGTCCCGCGCTGGCACGTCGAATGCTCTGCCGGGCCGCAGTCGTTCAACCCACCCACCCCGGAGAGTGCTGTCATGGCCGATGAGTACATCGACAAGGACGAGCCCCAGATCTACGGACCCCACGCCGCGAGGAAGATCCTCCACGTGCTCGGCGGCATGGAGGCGATCTATCACCCGCTCGCGCGCCACCTGGCAGCGCAGATCTGCCTGGAGACGGCGGCCGTGAAGGTGGCGGTCGACGGCAGCCGCATGGTCAAGACGACGCTCCGCCAGGGCGTGGTGACCAAGGTGCCGGCGATGATGGCCGGCCGCACGGTGCTGCGCCGCTTCAGCAAGCACCTCGACGGCCACGCGGAGGGGGCGATCGATCGCACCCAGTTCTTTGGCGACGGCGGCAAGTACGCCAACATCGGCAGGAGCGCGCCGAAAATCCTGACGGCGCTCCAGCACATCGCCGGCGCGCTGAAGAAGAAGGGCTCCGGCGTCGCCGACGCGGCGGGCTGGCAGGCGCAGATCGAGCAGGCGGCGGGCGACCTGGAGCCGGGGCTGACCCAGACCCAGGACGCCCAGATCGAGCGCTCGCAGATGACCCCCGCGGTCGTGCGGGCCCGCGAGCGCTGGCTCCAGGTCTACGGCGCGGCGAAGCTGATCGTCGAAGGGGTCCTCCGCCTCCACGGCAAGACCGACCTCCTGCCGAAGATCTTCTACGACCTCGCCGTCCCGTCGGGCGCGCGCGTCACCGAGGCGCCGAAGGACGAGATCACCCAGGGCGCGCCGACCTGAGCCTCATTGACCCGCCGCGTGGCCCCTGCGTGGGACCGCCACGGTTCGGCTCGGCCCCGCCCCTTCTTCACGGACAGTGGCAGATCAGACCCACCAGCCCCGTCGTGTTCTCGCTCCAGTTGCCGATCTTGCACGGCCCGCCGTCGCAGGTCTTGCCCGGGATGTCACTGCCGTTGCCGGTGCAGCCGCCGTTCTTGTGCATCTTCGGGTAGGTCGGCATCGGCGTCATCATCGTCTTGTAGCCGGGCATCGCCACGCAGTTCGGCAGGTAGAAGTGCTTGCAGAAGTAGTCCGAGTCCTTCGCCGTGTCGCCGCCGGCGATCGAGCAGCCGCCCTGGGTGATGTAGTGATCGGTGGTCATCCCGGCGAAGGTGTGCATCGGGCCGTAATCGGCGCCCTGGCCGCATACGCCCATGTTGCAGCTGGGCGCGTTCATCGGGCAGAGCGCTCCGCACTTGCCGCAGTTCTTCGCGTCGTAGGCGATCTGCGCCTCGCAGCCGTCGGCGGCGATGCCGTTGCAATCGGCGAAGCCGGCGGTGCACTTGCCGAGGGTGCACGCCCCGTTCATGCAGCCCGCCTCGGCGTTCGGCAGCTTCTTGCACGACTTGCCGCACCCGCCGCAGTTGTCGCCGTCGGAGAGCACCGAGGCCTCGCAGCCGTCCATCTCGTCGTTGTTGCAGGCGTCGAAGCCGAACAGGCAGGCCGCCGCGTAGCACCCGTCGGCGCAGGCGTTGATCGCGTTCGGAATGGCGCACTTCATCCCGCACATCGTGCAGTGGTTGGGGTCGATGTGGAGGTTGGTCTCGCAGCCGTCGGCGGGGTTGGCGTTGCAATCGCCCCAGCCGGCGTCGCACTTGCCGGAGAGGGTGCACTTGCCGGCGGCGCAGGCGACCTGGGAGTGGGCGCCCTTGCACGCCGTGCCGCACGCGCCGCAGTTCTGCGGGTCGGAGGCGACGGCGGCGCAGGAGCCGCTGCAGCACAGGGAGCCCATCGGGCAGCGCTTGGCGTCGCTGCAGCCCGGAGTGCAGATGGCGATCGCGTCGCCGCTGACCTTGCAGTACGAGCCGAGCGGACAGTGGGTATCGTCGACGCAGCCGACGCAGTGATTGGTGGCGTTGCAGTGCGGTGTGAGGCCGTTGCACGAGGGGGAGCAGCCGCCCATCGCGAGATCGGCCATCCCGCCGTCGTCGCTGGCATCGGCGACGCAGGTGAGCGTGGCGTCGTCGCAGTGGGTGCCGGCGCCGCAGGGGGGGCAGTCGAGCGGCGCGGGCGTGGAGCCGCATGCCGCGAGCAGCAGCGCAAACGCGGAAATCAGGATCCGAAGCTGGTTCACGGCTTCTTGCACAGCGTGTAGCCGAAGGGCTTGGTGAAGTCGATGTAGGAGAGCGCGGTGTTGCAGTTGCCGCCCGAGCACATCAGCTTCTTGCAGGTGTTGATGTCGCAGGAGTGGAAGGCGAACGAGTTCTGGCTGGTGGCGTCGTTGAAGCCGGCCGCCTGCGCCGCCGCCACGACGCCGCTCGACGGGTTGCAGCCGAGCGTGTTGCTCACGCCGTCGGAGAGGTACATCGTCTTGCACGTCAGGTAGCCGCCGCTGTTGAACTGCGCGCCGCAGCCGGTCGGCAAGAAGCCGAAGCCCTGGCAGAGCTTGGTGTACTCGGTGCACCAGGTGTCCGACGCGGAGTTCGCCGAGATGAAGCTCACCTTCAGCAGCAGGTAGTTGACCCCCTGGTAGGTGATGTCCTTCTTCATCAGGATGTTCCACTGCAGGATGTCGGCGCAGGTGGCGTTGGCGTTCGGGAGCTTGACCTCGCAGCCGTCCTTCGAGTCGTTGTTGCAGTCGCTGAAGCCGGGCGAGCAGGCGTGCGTGTAGCAGCCGTTGGCGCAGGCGTTGATCGCGTTCGGGAGCGCGCACTTCATGCCGCACGCGGTGCAGTTGTCCGGGTCGACGTGGAGGTTGACCTCGCAGCCGTCCTTGGGGTCGGTGTTGCAATCGGCCCACCCGGGGTCGCAGGCGCCCGCCTTGCACGCGCCGCCCGTGCACGAGCCCTTGGAGTGCACCGGCGCGCAGATCTTGCCGCAGCCGCCGCAGTTCTTCGGATCGTTCGAGGTGTCGAGGCACAGGTTGCCGCAGCACGACATCCCCGACACGCCGCCGTCGGGCTTGCAGCGGCTGTCGTCGGTGCAGCCGGGGGCGCACAGCGAGGCCACGTCGCCCGGGTTCTTGCAGACGGTGCCGAGCGGGCAGTTGGCGTCGGTGCCGCAGACCACGCACTTCTTCGCCGGGGTGCAGAACGGGGCCTGGCCGGCGCACGGGGGCGAGCAGCTCATCTGCGTGGTCGCCATGTCGGCCGTGGCGTCGGAGACGCAGTAGCCGAGCGCCTCGTCGCAGTGGGTGCCGGCCATGGTGCAGGGATCGCACGCGCTCTGGACGGTCTGCTTGGCACAGGCGACGAGCAGGAGCGCCGCCGCGATGATCGTGATCCGCATCTTGATTCCTCCCAGGCTATTTGAGGCACTGCCAGTGAACCGTCTGACAAAGAATGACGCCCATTCCGTCGTTGCCGCACATCCCGCCGTTGTCGAACTTGGTGGCCATCTGCGGGGCCATGCACGAGGTGCCGCCGATGCAATAGCCGCAGGTGTTGCCGCAGGTTCCGCCGTAGAGGCCGAGCTTGGTGTAGCCGAGCCCCATGCAGATCGCGAGCGCGTGGAACTTGCCGCCGGCCATCACGGCGTGGGCGATCCAGGCGATGTTGCAGTCGGCCTGGCAGACCACCCAGGGGTCCATCGTGCCGGGGTCCTTGCCGCCCGTGCAGGCGAGCGGGACGGGGTGGCCGTTGACGCAGCCGTTCTGGCAGACCCCGCCCGCGCAGTAGGGCGCGTTCATCGGGCAGACGGTGCCGCATTTCGTGCAGTTCTTGGCGTCGTTCATCAGATCCGATTCGCAGCCGGTCTTCGGATCGCCGTCGCAGTCGAAGAAGCCGGGATCGCACTTGCCGAGGCTGCACTGGCCGTTCGAGCAGCCGGCCATGGCGTGCGGGAGCTTGGTGCAGGGCTTTCCGCAGGCGCCGCAGTTGAGCCCGTCCATCAGCACCGAGGTCTCGCAGCCGTCCATCGGATCGTTGTTGCAGTCGTCGAAGCCGAACAGGCAGGCGGCGGCGTAGCACCCGTCGGCGCAGGCGTTGACGGCGTTCGGGACGGCGCACTTCGCGCCGCAGGTCTTGCAGTTGTCGGGGTCGACGTGGAGGTTGGTCTCGCAGCCGTCCTTGGGGTCCTTGTTGCAGTCGCCCCAGCCGCTGTCGCAGGTGCCGGAGAGGGTGCACTTGCCGGCGACGCAGGCGACCTGGGCGTGGACACCCTTGCAGACGGTGCCGCACGCGCCGCAGTTCTGCGGGTCGGTGGCGACGGCGGCGCACGACTTGTTGCAGCACTGGGAGCCCATCGCGCAGCGCTTGGCGTCGGCGCAACCCGGGGTGCAGGTGGCGATCGCGTCGCCGGAGATCTTGCAGTAGGAGCCGAGCGGGCAGTGGGTGTCGTCGAGGCAGGCGACGCAGTGACCGGTCGCGTTGCAGTGCGGGGCGAGGCCGGAGCACTTCGGGGCGCAGCCGCCGGCCTGGGCCATGTCCTCTTCGCTGCCCGCGTCGTCGGTGGCGTCGGGGAGGCAGTTGCCGGAGGGATCATCGCAGTGGGTGCCGGCGGCGCAGCTTCCGCACGGGCCGGGGACTGCCTTGCTCCCGCACGCTGCGAGGAGGCTCAGCGCGGCGAGCGAGAGGCAGGCGACGTAGCTCCGCATGGCGGCAGAGTATCACAAGGGGGCGGTTTCCAGCCCTGTGGTGCGCGGGAAATCGCGCGGTTACCGGAACTGCCCGCTCGCCGCGTCGTGCACCCGCGTCTCGACGGTGATCTCGCGGCCTTCGATGCGGTAGAGGTTGTAGCGCGCGCGTCGCTCGGGCCGCGGATCGTCGTAGGTGCCCGAGCCGACGCCGATCACCGGGATCGGTCCGTGCGGTCCCTCGACGGTGTTGCGGAGATCGCGGTGCTCGTGGCCGTGCAGGATCAGCTCGGCGCCGGTCCGTCGTAGCACCTTCTGCAGCGCGCCGCGATCGCGCAGGCCGCGCAGGAAGGCGTGGCGATTCTTGAACGGGGGGTGGTGGAGGAGGACGATCCGGAAGCGTCCCTCGCTCCCCTGGCGTGCCAGCGCCTCCTCGACGGCAGCGAGCTGTCCCTTGCCCACCCATCCGTCGGCGAGCGGCGCCGGGGAGGGGAGGGCGGTGGAGATCCCGATCACCGCGATCGGCCCGCGCACGCGCAGCAGCGGGAAGGTCGGCTCGCTCGCGCCGTCGGAGGTGGCGTAGGGGCCGAGCGCGTGCTCGAAGGCGCGGCCGATGCGCGCCGCCCAGACGTAGACGTCGTGGTTGCCCGGGACGAGCGAGACCTCGCGCGGGCCGAGATCGAGCCGATCGAGCAGCGCGCGGGCGAGGGCGAATTCGGAGTCGAGCGAGAGGTTGACCATGTCGCCGGTGCAGACGACGTGATCGGGGCGCAGGCGGTTGAGATCGTCGATCAGCGCCTCGAAGATCCGGACCGGGTGCTTGTTGCGACGGCCGAGGAGGAGGTTCGCGCCGCCTGCCAGCCGCTTGCTCAGGAACGCGAGCGGCGAGGTGCCGGCGAGGGAGAGGGCGTGGATATCGGAGAAGTGGGCTACGAGCATGAGAGCGCCGTTTCCATTGCCACGTTCACGTCTTCCGCGCCATGAACGTATGGATCCCGCACTCCTCCTTGCGCCCGCCCCACCGTCCCCCGCGCTCGTCCCCACCCTCGCCAACCGCCGCGGTGCAGGGCCAGCAGCCGATCGACTTGTATCCCTGATCGAGCAGCGCGTTGTAGGGCACCTCGTTCTTCAGCAGGTAGTCCCAGGTATCCTTGCGCGTCCACGTCGCCAGCGGGTTCACCTTCACCAGCGGCGCGCCCTTGTGCTCGTAGCGCTCGAACAGATCGATCCCCGCGCGCGACTTCCCCTGATCGCGCCGCAACCCGGCGATCCAGGCATCGAGACCGTCGAGGGCGCGGTCGGTCGGCTCCACCTTGCGCAGCGCGCAGCACAGGTCGGTGTCGCGCTCGAACAGGCGCGGCCCGTGCAACTTGTCCTGCGCGATCAGCGGCGTCTGTCCCTCGAGGACGGTCAGCCGGATCCCGTACTTCTCGACGAACTTCTGCCTGAGATCGATCGACTCCTGGAACAGCCAGCCGGTGTCGACGGTGAACACCGGGATATCGGGACGGATCCCGATCGCCATGTGGATCAGCGCGCACCCCTCCGGCCCGAACGCCGTCGAGATCGCCGTCTTCGGCCAGGTGGCGAGGGCGAAGCGCAAGATCTCCGGTGGAGCGGCACCCTCCATCGCCGTCGACCGCGCCTGCAGCTCGGTGGGGTCGAGCAGGCTCAATTCAGGTACCCGAGCTCCCGCAGTCGGGCGAGGATCTTCGCGACGCCCTCCGCGACGCTCTCCTTGTCCGACTCCACCACCACCTCGGGGTGGAGCGGCTCCTCGTAGGGGTCCGACACGCCGGTGAAGTTCTTGATCTCGCCGGCCAGCGCCTTCTTGTAGAGGCCCTTCACGTCGCGCTCGGCGAGCACCGGGATCGGGCAGGTCACGAACACCTCGATGAAGCCGCCCCCGTCGCCGGTGACCATCTTTCGGATCTCGTCGCGGACCTCCCGGTACGGCGAGATCGCGGCGGTGATGGCGACCAGGCCGTTCCGCGAAAGGAGGTTCGCCACGAAGCCGATCCGGCGGATGTTGGTGTCGCGGTCCTCCTTCGAGAAGCTGAGCCCCTTCGAGAGGTTGGTGCGGACCACGTCGCCGTCGAGGATCTCGACGCGGTGACCGTGCTCGCGGAGGTGCGCCGCCACCGGCTCCGAGAGGGTCGACTTGCCGGCGCCCGAGAGACCGGTGAACCAGAGCGTGAATCCCTTCGACATGAGTTCTCCTTGGATGCCGGGAAGCGATGAAGTGGCAGTTTTGGCGAAGGGCCGGAGGGGTGTCAAGCGGGCTCTTCGCTCGCAATTCGCTCGCACGGGCGCTTGACTGCGCCTCCCGAGCGTCGATGATCGCGCGATGGTCGATCCCCAGGTGTTGTGCCGCGAGATCCTCGCCCCGGGGTCGTGCGGGGGTCGATCGGCTGTGGCTCCGGCTCGCCGCCGATGGCCACGTCGCCGCCCCGCCGGTGGAGCTGGGCGAGGCGATCGCCGCGCGCGCCGCTGCGTTCCCCGCGGCCCTCGATGCGCTGACCCGGGGCTGGCCGCGCGACGCGACGACTCCGCTCGGGCGCCTGTTCGAGCTGCTCGACGGGGACCGGCAGCAGCTCGGACTCCTCGCGCTGGCGGCCGCCCCCTCGCTCGACAGCGCGCGCGCGGACCTACGAGTCGATCGCGCACCGCGGGCAGCTCAGCCTCGGACTGCTGCTGGACCTCCTGGGCGATACCGAGAGCGAGCGGCTGGCGATCGCCGCCCGCCTGGGTGGCACGGCACCACCGCTGTTTGCGCGTGCGCTCCTGGAGGCGGACCCTGCCTTCGGCCTTGCCGCGCCCACTCCGGTGATCGTGCCGGCGTCGGTGATCGCGGTGCTGCGTGGGGTCGAGGTGGCGAGCCCACCATCGGTGCAGGGCGCGCTTCCGGCGGGGGATCCCCCGGGGCGTGGACCTCGCGGAGGCGGGCCTCCCCGATCGAATCGATCGGCCGATCCTGTTCACCGGCTCGTCGCCGTGGGCGCTCGAGACGCTGTCGCGCGTTCTCGCCGCACACCATCGCCGCCCACTTTGGATCTGCACGCGCCCCGGGGAGGCCGCCACGGATCCCGCGCCGCTGCTCGCGTGGACGCGCCTGCTGCGCGACGCCGCGCTGGCCGGCGCCCTGGTGGCCTGCGATCTGGTCCCCGAGAGGGCGCCGGAGCCGATGGCGGTCGGTCGCCGCGCGGGAGTGGCGGTGGCGGCGGCGCGGCGAGTCGGAGCGCCCCTCCTCCTGTTCGCTCCCGCCCCGGATCATCTCTCGGGCTTTGGCACGCGCGACCTGCACGTGCTGCCGGTGAGCACCTTGCCGCTGCGGGCCGGGGCGGTGCTCGCCGAGGCCCGGCTGCGCCAGGAGGGGGTGCTGGAGGCGGCGGCGATCACCGAGCGGGCGATCGTGCCCCTCGCGATCTCGGTCGGCCACGTCGAGGCGGTCCTCGACGCCCATCGCCGCGGCATCCTGGAGAGCGACGCGCCGTCCGCGCGCAGCGAGCTGGCCGACGCGCTCAGGCCCCGCCTCGGCAATCTGGTCGAGCGGATCGCGCGCCGCGCCAGCTGGGAGGCGCTCGTCCTTCCCGAGGAGACCCACGTCCGGCTCCGGGAGGTGGTGCTCTACCGTCGCCACGCCGATCATGTCTACCGCACCTGGGGCCTCGGCCGGCACATCGCAGGCGAAGGTGTGGCCGCCCTTTTCACCGGTCCACCGGGCACCGGGAAGTCGCTCGCAGCGACGGTAATCGCGACCGAGCCAGGGATCGCGCTCTACCGGGTCGACCTCTCGCGCATCGTCTCGAAGTGGGTCGGCGAGACCGAGAAGAACCTCGGGCAGCTGTTCGCCGAGTCGCGCAGCGGGCGCGCGGTGCTGCTGTTCGACGAGGCCGACTCGCTGTTCGGCAAGCGCACCGAGGTGCGCAGCTCGAACGATCGCTACGCCAACCTCGAGGTGAATTTTCTGCTGCAGCACCTCGACGAGTTCGATGGCATCGCCATCCTGACCTCGAACTCCCCGAACGCGATCGATCCGGCTTTCATGCGGCGCCTCCAGTTTCGCGTGCACTTCGAGATCCCCGACGCGTCCGCGCGGCTCGCGCTGTGGATGCACCCCCTGCCGTCCCCCGAGCACATCTGCGAGGACGTCAATCTGGATGAAATCTCCGAAACCTATGTTTTCTCCGGAGGCAACATTCGCAACGCCGCGATCCGGGCCGCCTTCCTCGCCGCCGAGGACGGGGGCTCGATCGAGCAGCGCCACGTCCTGGCGGCGTGCATCACCGAGACGGAGGAGCTCGGCCACGTGGTGAAGCGCGAGTGAAGACGGGCGCCCCCATTCGCCCCTCTGCGCTCACCTCGGCGAGCTCCTGCCGATCCGGTGCGCGCCGTCGCTGGTGGGCCCGGATCGCGCCGCTGGTGATGGCGATCGCTGCGTGCGGCGCCTCCGCCGTGGGGGGCCCGTCGACCGCCACCATCGCGACGAGAAGCGGGCGCTGCGCGAGCTGACCAACGGACCCCACCGCGTCGCGCTGGTGGCGATCACGCGCGGGCTGCACTACGCCGGAAAGGCGACCGGGTGTGGGACGCAATCGGAGGCCGGCATCTCGTGCGAGGGCGCTCGGGCCGGCGATGAGTTCACGCTGGCAGTGAACGCGGTGGTACCGGGGACGGTGCTGCCCCTCGCGGGAGAGGAGCGCCCCGAGGGAGTCGAGCTCGCCGGCCACTCCCGCCTCGGCTCGCGCGACGACGCGTGGGCGAAGCTCGCCGGGCTCGAGGTCGAGTCGTGCTGGAGCGCCGCCGGGACGCGACTGGCCGTCCGTGCGACCGTGTTGCCCCCGCTCGGATCCTCCTGGGCGCTGTTCGATTTCCCCCGGGCCGAGCCGCGCTGGGTCTCGGTGCTGAACCCGGCGGCGTGCGCCGAAGTGGTGGGACGCGAGCCTGCGACGCCGTGGCAGGAGGGAGCGCGCGAGACCCGGGAGGCGGCCCCGTAGCGATCGCGAGCAGCGACGACGACGGAGGCGAGAACGAAGACGAAAACGGGGCCGGAGCGCAGCCGCAGCTTGGCCCGTTGGCGGCTTGATTGGAAGATGGCTCGACGATGACCGACGGCGGCGAAGGTGCGCAGCGGAGCCTTGAGCAGATCGCTGCGATCCTGGCGGGTTCACCGTCGGCCGCGCTGCCCGACGGTCTGATCTTGCAGGTGCTCGTTCTCGAGCGCGAGCCGCTCCCCGCGGCGGCCGATCCGCTGGCCCGGCTGTTCCTCCGCCTCCCGGTGGTGGCCGAGGCGCGGCGGCCGATCCCGGGGACGCTGGCGGGCGTCGGCAGGGTGTACGACCCGGAGACCTCGCTGGCGCTGGCGACGGTGCGGGCGTGGGTGGCGTGCGTGGCACCCGAGGACGTTCCCGATGGGCTCGCCTTCCTGCGCGCAGCGACGGTGGAGCTGCTCGAAGTGATCCTCGGGATTGCGCCGCAGCTCGGCCTCGGCGGCGCCATGCTGGCGGTGGCGCTGGCGCTCGACGACGCGCTGATCGACGCGGTGCGCGAACGCGCGATCGCCGTGCTCTCGTCGCTGGCGCACGAGGCGGGTACGATCGGCCACCTGGCGCGCGACACGCTGGCGTCGCTCAAGACCGATCGCTCCGTCGGTGGCGTGGCCGGAGCGGCGCTCGCTCGCATCGGGGAGGGGTGAGATGGCGCGCCGGGCTCGCGCGCTCGGTTTCGTGGCCGTGGCGCTCGCCTCCGCGTGCCAGAGCGAGGCGCGCGCGCCGGTGGCCCAGGTAACGACCAGCGGGAGCCACACCTGCGCCCGGCTCACCGATGGCAAAGTCTATTGCTGGGGCGAGGCGAACTACGGACAGATCGGCGATGGGCGGATGGGAAAGGTGAGCTACCCGCATCGCCCGGTGAAGGTGAAGGGGATCTCCAGCGCGGTGGAGATCGTCCTGGGCGGAAACTATTCGTGCGCGCGCCTGTCGGATGGCACGGTGCGCTGCTGGGGAGGCTGGTTGAGCTGCTCCTTCGGCGACGGCCGGCACGAGGAGCGAGCGATCGGCGGGATCGCGGTCGACGCCATACGGACGCTGCTGACCGAGTAGTTCTTTCCTGGCGATCGCCTGGTCGACCGCGCCGACGATACGGGCATCGACATGCGCCCCGAATACCACCTGGCATACGCGCTCTCGCCGCAGCTCGCGTGGGCATGGAGGCGCGTGCGCTCGCTCGATGGGCTGCGCAACCTGCTGGCTGACCTCCCCGACGGTGAGGCGCTCTCCGACACCATCGAGGTACGCTGGAACCTCCCCGAGGGGTTGCCGCAGCAACCGCTCCCGAAACGGTAGTCGCTGCTCCGGGGCAGGCACGAGAGGCCGCCGCGTTCGAGGGAGGCACATCGGGATGGGGGCTCCGGCCTTCGGACCGGGCAGGGGCTCGACGGGGACCGCGCGTCAGGGGATCGAGATCCGGCGGGCGCTGGCGATTGGCGCGGGGTCGGCGAATCGCCGTCCGCCATCCGCGGTGAGCTTGGCAGCGTGCGGAGCCGGGCGAGGCCCTCCGCGTAGCTCTCCTCGCCGCTCTCGAGCGGCGGGGTCTATGGGGAACCGGGGATCGCCGCGAAGCGCGGGTGGCGGAGCAGGCGCTGCTTCGCCGGGACGGACGTCAGCGCCGCGGAGCCGATGCAGAACCCGGTGGTGGGCTCCCGTACCGCGGTGCCCCGTGCGAGGATCAGCGAGGAGGCGCAGATGACACGCGATGAGCTTCTGGCCCGCATCTGGGGCGGGCCACAAGCGGGCTTGATCGCCGTTCGCCAAATTTGGGCGCTGTTGTAGAATGCCGCGCCATGTCAACCGCCCAGCCAGCCTTCCTCGTCGACCTCAAGCGGACTCATCCCTGCAACGCGCTCCGCACCTCCGACCTCGGGCGCGAGGTGGTGTTGATGGGCTGGGTGCAGAACCGCCGCGACCACGGCGGGCGGGTGTTCATTGACCTGCGCGATCGCGAGGGGCTGACCCAGGTGGTGTTCGGCCCCGAGCTGAACGCCGAGGCGCACGCGCTGGCGGGCGATCTGCGCCCCGAGTTCTGCCTCGCCGTCGCTGGCAAGGTCGTCTCGCGGGTGTCGTCGGGCGGGCAGGCCAACCCGCGGCTGGCCACCGGCGAGGTCGAGATCGAGGCGGCGCGGCTGCACATCTTCTCGCGCGCCGAGACGCCGCCCTTCCCGATCGAGGACGAGATCGACACCCACGAGCAGCTCCGCCTCAAGTACCGCTACCTGGACCTCCGCCGCCCGTCGCTGCAGCGCAACTTCATGAAGCGCTCGCAGCTCTACCGCGCCACCCGCGACTACTTCCACGGCGAGCGCTTCGTCGAGCTCGAGACGCCGTTCATGGTCAAGTACACCCCCGGCGGCGCGCGCAACTTCCTCGTTCCATCGCGCCTCAACCCGGGCAGGTTCTACGCGCTCGCCGAGTCGCCGCAGATCTTCAAGCAGCTCTTCATGGTCGCCGGCTTCGATCGCTACTTCCAGATCGTCCGCTGCTTCCGCGACGAGGATCTCCGCCTCGACCGCCAGCCCGAGTTCACCCAGATCGACGTGGAGATGTCGTTCGTCGTCGAGGAGGACGTCTACGCGATCATGGAGGGGCTGATCGCGCGGATCTGGAAGGACGTGCTCGACGTGGCGATCCCGGGGCCGTTCCCGCGCATGTCCTACGACGAGGCGGTGGGCAGGTACGGCGTCGACAAGCCCGACCTCCGCTTCGGCCTCCCGCTCACCGACATCACCGCTCTCGTCGCTGCACACGGCGGAGCGAACGTCCCCTTCTTCACCTCGACGCTGGAGGCGAACGGCACGATCAAGGCGCTGCGAATTCCCGCCGAGCACGCCTCGCAGCTCTCGCGCGCCGAGCTCGACAAGCTCGAGGAGTTCGCCAAGGGCTTCGGCGCCAAGGGCCTCGCGCGCTGCAAGATCGGGCCGGCGATGGAGTGGGCCCAGACGCCCCTGAAGGCGATCAACGACTCGCCGCCGGCGCGTACGGCCCTGAACGAGGCGCTCGGAGTCGCCCCGGGGGACATCGTGTTCTTCCAGTTCGGCGCGGCGAAGAACGTCAACGCCGTGCTCGGCGCGCTCCGGATGCACTTCGGGACGCGCTTCCAGCTGATCGACAAGGCGGCCTGGAAGTTCCTATGGGTCACCGATTTCCCGATGTTCGAAAAAACCGATCAGGGCGGCTGGGCGGCGGCGCACCACCCGTTCACCTCGCCGAAACCGGAGCATGTTCAGCACCTTGGCGTCGACAACGGCAAGGTGCAGGCACGCGCCTACGACCTCGTGCTCAACGGCAACGAGATCGCCGGCGGCTCGATTCGAATCCACCAGCGCGACGTGCAGCAGAAGGTGTTCGAGGCGCTCGGGCTGGAGATCGAGGATCTGCGCGCCAAGTTCGGCTTCCTCCTCGACGCCTTCAAGTACGGCCCGCCCCCGCACGGCGGGATCGCCTTCGGCGTCGATCGCCTCTCGATGCTCCTGTGCGGCGCGGACAGCCTGCGCGACGTGATCGCCTTCCCGAAGACCCAGAAGGGGACCGATCTCATGACCGACTGCCCGACCGAAGTCGACGCGAAGCAGCTCGACGAACTCTCGGTCCGCGTGAAGGTCTGAATCTGAGCCCTCCGAGACCATCGCTGGCGGCCGCCCCCGACGCCCGCGCCGAGGGGCTCCGGCAGCTCGGCGCGCGCACCTTCGACCTCCTGGTCATCGGCGGCGGCGTCACCGGCTGCGGGATCGCAAGGGACGCGGCGCTGCGCGGCTTCGACGTCGCGCTGGTGGAGAAGGACGACCTCGCGTCGGGGACCTCGTCGAAGTCGTCGAAGCTCATCCACGGCGGCCTCCGCTACCTCGAGCACGCGCAGTTCAAGCTGGTCTTCGAGGGCACCAACGAGCGCGCCCTGCTCCTCAAGCGCGCCCCCCACCTGGTTCGCCCGCTGCCGTTCCTGGTGCCCGCCTACAAGCAGTCGCGGCCCGGCCTCTACAAGCTCGACGTCGGCCTGTGGATCTACGACGGCCTGTCGCGCTTCTCGTCGCCCAAGCTGCACAAGACCTACCGCACGGCGAAGATCCACGAGCTCGAGCCGTTGCTGCGCACCGAGGATCTCAAGGGCGGGATCGTCTACTACGACTGCCTCACCGACGACGCGCGGATCACGCTCGAGAACGCGCTCGATGCGCGGGCGCTCAGGGCGGTGGTGCTCAACTGGACGCGCGTGACGTCGCTGACGCGCGACGGCGGCCGCGTGATCGGCGCGGAGGTGGAGGACTGCGAGCCGGGGCAGGGAGCCGGCGGAAAGCGCATCGCGGTACGCGCCAAGGTGGTCGTCAACGCCACCGGGCCGTGGTCGGACAAGGTGCGCGCTTTCGTCGGTGAGTCGCCGATCCTCCGGCCCACCAAGGGCGTGCACCTGGTGATCGACGAGCGGCGGCTCAAGATCGCGCACGCGGTGGTGATGCAGGGACGGAGCGATCAGCGGGTGATGTTCGCCATCCCGTGGGGCGGCGGGCGCACCGTGATCGGCACAACCGACACCGACTTCCAGGGCGACCTCGATCGCGTCTACGCCACCCCCGACGACGCCGCCTACCTCCTGGAGACCGCGAACCACTACTTCCCGACCGCCGCGCTCGGAAAAGCCGATGTCCTCGCGACCTGGGCGGGGCTGCGGCCGCTGGTCGCCCCCAGCGCCGGGCTGCGCTCCGAATCCGACACCTCGCGCGAGCACCACGTGATCGATCGCCCCGGCTTCATCACCATCGCCGGCGGCAAGCTCACCACCTTCCGGCGGATGGCGGCGGAGGTGGTCGATCGCGTCGGTCAGCAGCTCGGGAAGATCCCCGTCAGCACCACCGGCGAGCGGCCGCTCCCCGGGTCGGTCGGGATCGAGGGCGACGCGGATCTCGAGCGCATCGCGGCCCGGCTGGTCGAGAAGGGCCTCGATGTGGCCGCCGCGCACCACCTCGCCTTCACGTTCGGAGCGCGCGCGGAGACCGTGGCCGGCCGCATCGCTGACGACGCGAGCGCCGGGTTGCGGATCGATCCCGAGCAGCCCTTCCTCGCCGCCGAGGTCGATGAGGCGGTCGAGCACGAATTCGCGCGCACCCTCACCGACGTCCTCGGCCGCCGCATGCCGCTCATCCTGCGTGGCCGCGATCAGGGTCTCGCCGCCGCCCCCGCCGTTGCCGAGCGCATCGCACGCCGCCTCGGCTGGACCGCCGATCGGATCCGCGACGAGCTCGACCGCTACGCCGCCACCGTCGAGGACACCCGCCGCTTCCGCTAGGCTATAGCTAGCTGCTAGTCCAGCCTACAGCCCGAGGCCGTGACGGAACTGACGCCACTCGTCGCCGCGGAAGATGGCGTGCCAGAGGTTGGCGGCGGGGAAGCTCACCCGGTGGGTGCGCAGCGCCATCGCGAACACCGCCGCGTTGAGACCGTCGAGGACGATGATCGACTGGCGCCACAGCTCGCGGGTCGACGGGGGCGCGAAGTGGCCGAGGTAGTCGAGGGCCATCTCGCGCTCGCGCTCGGCGTGGACGGCCACCTCGGGCAGGTCGAAATGCTCCGCGAAGTGCAGCGAGTAGGCATGCTGCTGCACCTCGTTCAGCGCGGCGACGATCTGGAAGCGCACCTTGGCCTCCTCGACGGTGCCGCCGTCGATGAACTCGACGAAGGCGTCGGGAAAGCGGAACGCGGGGGCGAAGCCGGGCGGGATGTGCTCGTGACGCCTTTCAATCCAGGAGAAGGCGCCGCGGATCGCGCGGGCGCTCTCGGGGCGCAGCTGCTCGTCGAAGAGGATCCGGCCGGCGGCGAGCACCGCGCGCAGGGTGGAGAGGAAGCTGACCCGGCGGATCGCCACCGGGAGCAGCCGCGGGCTCCGGTAGATCCGGGCGGGGATGCCGTCGAGGGTGGCGCGGGTGGGCTCGGCGACGGCCAGCCAGGTGGCGATCAGGAGCGGGAAGTCGGCGGCGGCGTAGGCGGCGAAGGAGCGATCGATCTCCTCCTCGGTGGCGAGGCGGAAGAACGGGATCGCCCGCAGGCGCGGCAGGAGCCGCTGCTCAAACTCCGGTATGCCGTCGTGGGGCGTCTGCATTCGAGGGCGCGCGGCCGGTGACGCGGCGGAGGAGGGCGCCCGCCATCTGCCCCGGGCCCATCGCCATCCGCGAGAGCACGTCGGGCCAGAGACGGTGGCGCTGGGAGAGGCGCTCGGAGTAGCCCCAGGCGCGGATCATCCGGAAGAACCAGTGGGTCCAGCGACGGACGCGCCACAGGGGAAAGGTCGCAGTGTAGACCGCGCGCCCGGGGAGGAGCGCCTTCTTCAGCAGCCGCGCGCGCGGGTGGAGCGGGCGGTCGGCGTCGGCGAGGCTCTCCGCGAGGAAGCGGTCGAGGGCGTCCATGCGCTTCTGGCTGTTCCAGCCGATGCCGTAGTGCATCCGCTGCTTCGCGAAGGTCCAGTCGGCGCGGTCGGCGACCTGGTAGAGCGGGCCGATCTCGGCGGTCTCGTAGAGCACCGTCTGGGCGAGCAGGTAGGGGTGGTGCCAGGCGTGCTTGTACTTGAACTCGTTCATCCGCGCGACGCTGGTGCAGAGGTAGTCGAAGTGCGTGTTGAGCGTGTCCACCCACGTACGCGAGGCGGGCCGGCCGGCATGGTCCTCGGCCAGGGTGTGCGCCAGGAGCACCGTCTGGCGGCACGCGGTCTCGAGGCCGATCGAGTAGAGCGCGTCGGTGAACCAGCCGGCGTCCCCGAGGAGGGCGTAGCGGCGATCGCTGATCCAGTGATCGCTGCGGTAGGGGAGGTGGGCGAGGTACTGGTAGGGCTCCTTCGCGCGGGCGTCGCCGATGAGATCGTGCAAAAACGGGAATTTCGCGATCATCTCGCCAAAGCCGTGATCCTCTGATTTCACGTTTGGCGCGTGCTGATCCTTGTCCCAGGTGACGCCGATCGAGGTGCAGTCGTCGGCCTGGTGGATCCACCAGATCCAGAAGCCGCGGCCGGTGAAATGAATGGTATGGCGGCGGCGATCGATGCCGCGGAAGGAGCGCCACGCCGACGGGTCCGCGTTGACGCCCTCGAAGCGGTTCCAGACGGCGGCGGTGTTCGGGACATCGACCTTGTGGTGGATGGCGAGCTGGCGGCCGAGGAGGCACTTGCGGCCGCTCGCGTCGATCACGAAGCGCGCGGTGAGGCTAGCTTCCTTTACCGCGTAAGCGGAGTTGTCTCGGCGGGAGCCGAGGGTGCGCTGGTCGCCGGCGGTGCTGTAGTGGACGGTGTGCGGTGCGTCCCCGTCCCCGAGGGCGACGTGCTCGACCGCGGCGGAGTAGCGCCACTCGGCGCCGGCCTGGCGGGCCAGGGCGGCGACGTGCTCGTTCAGCTCGGGGCGCTCGACGTGGTAGGTGGGGATCAGACGGTTGTAGGCATGGGGGATCTGCTCGAGGGGGGCCTGCGAGAGGAGGAGCTCGTGGCAGTCCTCGATCGATCGGGGCGGGTGCCCGTCGCTGTCGCCCGGGAGGGTGACGAAGTCGAAGCCGAACTTGCGGTAGGAGTGGGCGGCGAGCCAGTCGCCGAGGCCGAGCTCGTGGCGCAGGAAGAGGCTGGTCCCCTCGGTGATCGCCTCGCCGACGACCACCTTCTGCGGCCTGCCCTCGGCGCGGGCCTCGAGGACCACCACGCCGAGGCCGCGCTGGCGGAGCGTCTGGGCGGCGATGGCGCCGACGAGGCCACCGCCCAGGATCGCCACGTCGAAGTGGTTCTGCATGGCGGCCATTGGTACCCGTTGGCCCTCGGGCGTCAAGCGCTCAGCGGCGGCGGCGCTCGCGCTTCACGGCAGGAGCGGGCGACGGCGGTTGGATGGCGAGGTGATCGGCGAGGGCGTCGAGCAGCCTCGGGCGCGAGTCGCGGTGCTGGGTGAGCAGCCAGGCGACCGCCGTCGCCAGCGCGTCGTTGTCGAACCAGGCGCCGTGGTGCTCGCACTCCTCGATCACGGTCGGGCAGCGCTGGAAGAACCAGGCGGCGCGCATCCAGTGGCTGCAGCGCGGGCAGCACGCGGGAGTTCCCGGCGCGCTGCCCTGGGGTCGGGCGGCGAGGGGAGTCCGCTTCCAGCGCTCCGGGGGCAGCGTCACCAGGGCCGAGCGATCGAGCCACGATCCCCGGCAGCGTGGGCAGCGCCAGAGGGTTTCGTCGGAGAGCGCCACGCCGGGCAGCGGGACGCGGCAGCGCGGGCACTCCGGGATCGGGGCGCCGGGCTCCTCACCGACGGTGGCGAAGGTTGGTATCTGGCGCTCAGGCAGGGCGATCACCGGCTCCATCATCCGGATGATCCGGGCTCCGCAGTAGTGGCAGAGCACGTCCTGCTCTGCGAGGTCGCTGAAGCAGTCGGTGCACTTCGCGAGGAGCGCCATCGGCGAGCGACGGTACCGCGGCGTCGGTGCGCGCTCAAGCATCTGCCTCTGCTTCGGGTGCTTGACGGAGAAGGGGGTCCCTCCGCTCCCGTAGTCGTAGTCGTAGTCGATTCAGGGGCACTCTCGCGCGGGGGATCACCTCTCCGGCAAAAGCGCGTGAGCATCTCCACGATGCGGGTCGGCAACTCCATGGCCTGTCGCCGAGTGTCTTCCTCGGCGAGCTGCAGGACCGCAAAGGCATCCCCGATCGCCTTGCACTCCATCGGGAGCCCCGGGCGATGCTGTAGAAGCGGGCGCCATCCGGCGCTCCGAACCGGCCCGCTCCCTAGTACTACTCGATCAGATCTTTGCTCACCGACGGCGTCCGGGGCCGGAGGGCGGCCCGTACGGGCTCCAACCGCCCCCGCGCGCCGGCCGACCGCCCCGCGCTTCCGACGGGAGCACGCCGTGACCGGCCCGCGGGTGCCGGAGAC
>SHYY01000108.1 GCA_009692555.1 Myxococcales bacterium | reverse complement strand
ACCGCATCGCCCGGGGCTCCGCGATGGAGTGCAAGGCGATCGTGGATGCCTTTGCGGTCCTGCAACTCGCCTTGGAAGACACTCCGCGACAGGCCATGGAGCTGCTGACCCGCATCGTGGAGATGCTCACGCGCTTGTGCCGGAGAGGTCATCCCCCGCGCGCGAGTGCCCCTGAATCGACTACCACTACGACTGCGACTACGACTCCGTGAGCGGAGGGACCCCCTTCTCCTTTACGCACCCCGCTGGGGAGCCGTTGCTCGCCCCTCGTGCGCGAAGCGAGTAGGCTGTGCGGATGCCGGCCCTCCGCACCACGCGCTACTCCGATCCTGCCTCGTTCGTCCTCGGGCTCGCCACGCTCCGGCGCTCGGGGGTCACGCCGCGCGGCCTCTTGTTCGTGGCGCTCGATCCGAGCGGGGCGATCCACGTCGCGGTGCCCGAGGACGTCGACGAGGTGACGCGGATCAAGGTCGGCGACAAGCTCGCTCTCGCCTGGCCGATCGAGGGGCGCTACTACCACTTCGACAGCGTCCACCGGCTGCGCGACGGCTACCTCTTCAACGGGGACCGGCGGCTCCCCCACCCGGGCGACTCCGTCGAGGTGGCGGCGCTGATCTCCGATTTCGTCAAGAGCGCGGGGGCGCGCAACGTCTTCTTCGGCTGCACCCAGCACCAGCCGGGGAGCTGGCTGGTGCGCGATCGCAAGTCGGTGGCGCTGCACGAGGCCGGCTTCGTCGAGGTGGTGCCGGTGCGGAACGCGCTGATCGCCCGCCGGATCATGGATCACCGGCTGTGGCTGCTCGACGCCGCGGGCGACCGCCTCGACGACTGGCAGCCGATCTGGGAGTCGCCGCTCGGCAACGTGCAGATGCTCGAGCGCCGGGTGATCAACGACCGCCTGGTCCTGACCTGCGAGAAGGGGCTTTGCGAGGTCGACCTCTCGAAGCTGCCCGAGGTGACGGAGCGCGGGCGGGTGCTGATGGCGACCGGCTTCGCGGTGGTGGGGCGGGTCGAGGACAACGCCTTCGCGGTGACGCAGGGGAAGTCGGAGCCGTGGGGGATCGACTCACCCAGGCCGGCTGTGCTGATCGGCGCGGCGGGCGGCACGCTGGCCTCGCTCGGCCTCGCGCTGCAGGAGGCGGCTCGCAAGCGCAGCGACGGTCCGGGCGCGCCGTGACACGAAGTTGCTGCATTGCAGTACTGCTGCTGGCGGCGTGCGGCGGCGGCGGCGGCGGCTACTGGTCCGACGATGGCGGAGTCATCGGCGACCTCTCCGGCCCCGATTTCGCGGCGGGCGCGGGGCCAGTCCTCACCGGCGCGGTGAGCGTGATCATTGAACCCGACGCGGGGATCGATCCCATTCTCAACGCGATCAAGAACGCCAAGACGTCGATCTTCGTCGAGGTCTATCTCCTCACCGACTCATCGATCGTGAGCGCGCTGGTGAACGCGAAGAAGGCGGGGAGGAACGTCCGGGTGATCCTCGAGCAGAAGCCGACCGGCGCCTCGAACGCGAACGTCTACGGGCAGCTCATGAACGCGGGCGTCGCCTGCGTCTACGGGAACCCGGCGTTCACCTTCACCCACGCGAAGATGATGATCATCGACGGCAGCGCGCTGTGGGTGATGACCCTCAACCTCTCCGTGTCGGCCTTCAACGGCAACCGCGAGTACGTTCTCATCGACACCGACGCCAGCGACGTCGCCGAGGCGCAGGCGGTGTTCGACGCCGACTGGAACCGCACCGGCGCGGCGCCGAATCGGCTGGCGGTGGCGCCGGAGACCGGACGCGCGCGGATCGAGTCCTTGCTCAACAGCGCCACCTCGCAGCTCGACATCGAGTGGGAGGCGCTCTCCGACAACAACATCGGTTCGCGGATCCAGCAGCGGATCCACGCCGGGGTGAAGGTGCGGATCGTCGTGCCGGGCGATATCGCGGGCTCGGCGACCGCGGCGCTGCTCGGAGCGCTGAAGAACGGCGGGGCCGAGGTGCGCCTGCTAAGCAATCCGTTCCCGCACGCAAAGCTGATCCTCGTCGACCGCGAGCGCGGCTTCATCGGTTCGGAGAACGCCACCGCCAACTCGCTGAACAACAACCGCGAGGTGGGCGTGGTGTGGAAGAACGCCGAGGTGGCGAAGGCAGTGGGGGCGACCTTCGACGCCGACTTCGCGAAGGGAAATCCGCTGTGACCCGTGCGATCTGCGCCGCACAACACCGGAATCCTCCTCGGCGCGCCCTGATCGATCGGCCGCCGCGGTGTGCTATCGTCCGCCCATGAGATGCGCCTTGGTGGCGGCGCTGATCCTGGGAGCGGCGGGCGCAAGTTCGGGAGACGAGATGGAGCGCGCGAAGGATCTCTACGCGCGCGGGCAGCTCGCCTTCGAGGGCGGCCACTTCATCGAGGCGGCGCACCTCTTCGAGGGCGCCTACGAGGCTTCGCGACGGCCGACGCTGCTCTGGAACACCGCGCTCGCCTGCCGTCGGCAGTTCGAGATCGACGGGGACACGACCCACCTGCGCCGCCCGCGTGCGCTCTACCAGAACTTCGTCGACCTCGCGCCAAATTCGCAGGATCGCGAGGACGCCACGAAGAAGGCGGCGGAGATCGATGAGATGATCCGGCGCGCACCGCCCAGGGTGCCGCCGCCGGAGCAGGGGGCAAGGCCGCCATCCCTTCACCGGAAATCCCTTCGCCAGTTGCAGCGACGGCCGCGACCGTACCCGACGGTACGCTTCTTGCGGCCTCCCCGCGGGCCCCGGTTTACCGTCGCTGGTGGCTGTGGACCGGGGTCGCCGGTATCCTAGTCGCCGGCCTGGTGGTCGGCCTCGTGCTCGGCCTGCCGAGGGACGCCACCCCGCCGACGATGGCCGGCAACTGGATGCCCTTCCCATGAGCGGGCGCATGCAGCGCGGGTTGGCCGTCGCCTGCCTGTTCGCCGCCGGCCGATCCCGGCGGCTTCCTCACCGTCACGGCGCTGGGCCCGCTCGCCGACGTCGAGCTTCTGCGCGTCACGGTGACGCAGGGAGCCGACACCTCATCGCCGCACGATCTCCCGCTACCGGAGCGCGTCGTCGGGGCCGCAGGCTACGGCTTCTCGCTCTCGTTCGCGCGCGAGCGGAGCGGCGACACCACCGTGCGGATCGACGCGATGGCGAACGGCCGCACCGTCGCGCACGGCGAGGGCAGCGCCACCCTGATGCCGGGGCGAAACACCCCGCTGGCGATCGCGCTCGGTTCGCCCGCCGACCTGGGCGTCGATGCGCCCGCGCCAGCCGATCTGTCGGGCAACGACCAGGCCACCGCAGATGCCGCGATTCCGCCCGACCTGCCCACGCCGGTCGACCTGATGACGCTTCCCGACCTCGCGGAGATCCCGCGAAATGTCCCGGGCCTCCTCCTGTGGCTGCGCGCCGACGTGGGCGTCACCACCCTCTTGAACCGGGTGATCTCCTGGAAGAACCAGGGGATGATCGCCAATGACGCCGTGCAGGGCAGGATGGTGCACCAGCCGCTGGTGGTCGCGAACGTGCAGAACGGCCTGCCGGCGGTGCGCTTCGACGGCAACGATCAGCTCGATTTCGACGGCAGCATGCTCGCCGCCACGAGCTACACGCTGTTCGTGGTCGAGGCGCGCGACACCGCCCAGGTGTCGCTGATCCTTTCCGGCACCGGGATCATGAACCAGAATCAGAACCTCGTCTTCGGCTACACCAAGACCAACGAGATGATGCTGGCCCACTGGTCGAATGACCTCCTCGTGCCGGTGCCTCCCTACATCAACAAGACCTTCGAGTTCGAAAGCGCCCTGTTCGACGTGAACGTCGGCCGTCGCCTCTACCGCGGCGGCTTCCTGATTGGCGCCGACGCGCGGAAGGAGCCCCTCGCCAAGTACGCCGGCGCCGCGCTCGGCTCGACCTACTCCCAGTTCACCGGCGATATCGCCGAGATCCTGATCTACACCAGCGCGCTCAGCGACGCCGATCGCATCCTGATCGAGCAGTACCTGAAGAAGCGCTACGCCCTGCCCTGACCGATCCCTTCCGAGGCGGTGACCGATCACTTCGGGGCCGCCAGCCCGAGCTCGCTCATCAGGAAGGCGTAGTAGTCGGCCACCATCTCGACGGTCTGCTTCACCAGATCGGCGCCTCCGTGGCCGGCGTGCTTCTCGACGCGCAGCAGCACCGGGTGATCGCTCGTGGTGGCGGCCTGGAGCGACGCCGCCATCTTTCGGGCGTGCATCGGATCGACGCGATCGTCGCTGTCGGCCGACATCATCAGCCACGCCGGGTAGGCGGTCCCGGGCGTGACGTGGTGGTAGGGCGAGTAGGCGAGGAGGGTCTTGAAGCCGGCCTCCTCCTCGGCGGTGCCGTACTCGGGCACCCACGTCTTGCCGCTGCCGAAGAGGTGGTAGCGGACCATGTCGAGGAGCGGCACCTGGCACACCACGGCGCGAAAGAGATCGGGCCTTTGCGTGGTCACCGCACCGACGAGGAGCCCGCCGTTGGACCCGCCGCGGATGGCGAGCTTCCCTGGCCGCGTGTAGTGGTTGGAAATGAGAAATTCTGCGGCTCCTATGAAATCGTCGAAGACGTTCTGCTTCCTGGCCAGCATCCCGGCCTTGTGCCAGTCCTCGCCGTACTCGCCGCCGCCGCGCAGGTTCGGCATCGCGAAGCCGCCGCCCGCCTCGAGCCACGGGTAGAGCCCCGACGAGAACGAGGGGAGCATGCTGACGTTGAAGCCGCCGTAGCCGGTGAGGAGGAACGGCGTGCTGCCGTCCTTTGGGAGGTTCTTGCGATGGACCAGGAACATCGAGATCTTGGTGCCGTCCTTCGACGGGTAGAACACCTGCTCGACGGTGTAGGGCGAGGGATCGATCGGCAGCTTCACCGCCGCCCACAGCTTCGTCTCGCCGCTCTTGATCGACGTCTTCCAGACCTGCAGCGGGTGGGTGAAGGAGGTGAAGGCGAAGTAGCCCTCGTCCTGATCGGGGTCGCCGGTGATGCCCTGCGTGGCGCCGAGCCCGGGGAGCGGCACCTTGCGGACCGGCTTACCGTCGAGGGTGCGGACCTCGAGCTCGCTGGCGGCGCTGCGCATCCAGGTGAGCACGAGGTGCTCGCCGATCACCTCCACGCCGTCGAGGGTGGCCTCCGATTCGGCGACGATCTCCTTCCAGTCGGAGCGCGCCGGGCGCTTCGCCTCGCCGCGAAGAAGGCGCCAGCGCGGGGCACCTTCGTTGGTGTGGATGTAGAAGCGATCGTGCCACGCCAGGGCGCGGTACTGCGCCTCCTTGCCGACGACGAACGGCTTCCAGGCGGCGCTCTTCGCGCGCGTGTCGCGGTAGTAGACGTCGGTCGAGTTCCAGCCGTGCTGGACGTAGACGAACAGCCAGTGCCCGTCGCGCGAGAGCTCGACGCCGAGGAAGGTCTTGGCGCTGCCGGTGCGCTCGTGGATCAGCGGGTCCTTCTCCGGGTCGGTGCCGAGGCGGTGGTAGCGGATCTCCGCGAAGCCGGGGCGATCGGCGACCGGGATTTTCGCGTCGGTGGGGAGGCGGGTGTAGTAGAAGCCGCGGCCATCGGGGGTCCACGACGGATGGGCGTACTTCGCGCCGGGGATGACGTCGATCGCGCTCACCACGCCGGTCGCTACCTCCAGGACGTGCAGGGTCGATTCATCGGAGTTGTTGACCTTCAGCGTGTAGGCGGCGCTCTTGCCGTCGTGGCTGATCACGACGAGGCCGACCGAGGTGGTGCCGTCGGCGCTCATCGTGTTCGGGTCGAGGAGGACGTGCTCGGCGCCCGTCTCGCCCTCGCGCCAGTAGTAGATCGCCTTCTCGCGATCGGCGTGGGTGCGCTGGTAGAAATAGCGGGTGCCGCGGTGGCGCGGGGCGGAGATCGAGTCGACGTAGAAGAGCGCCTTCAGACGGGCGGCGAGGGCAGCGCGGCCGGGGAGCGCGGCGAGGCGGGCGCGGGTCACCTGATCCTGCGCCTCCATCCAGGCGGTGACCTCGGGGGCCTTGCCATCCTCGAGCCAGCGATAGGGATCGGCGACGGCGACACCGAAGAGGGTGTCCTTCACGTCCTCGGCGCGGGTGGCAGGATGGCGCATGGTCTCCTTGGGCGCCGCGGGAGCGACGGGCACGCTGACGGCGACGGGAGTAGCGGACGGCGGGGCTGCGGCCTTCGGGGTCGCGCAGGCCGCGAGGGCGAGGGTGCCGGCGAGGGTGGAGAGGAGGTTCCGCTTCATGCGCGGGAGTCTACCCCGGAGGCCCGGCGAAGGGAGCCTTGCCGGGAAGTTTGGCAGCTTGCTACTTCCCGAACAGCATCTGCACGGTGCAATAGGGGCGCGCGTCCTGCTGGTCGTCGGACACGATCGATCCCACCGCGCCGAGCTGCTCCCCGTCGGTGAAGGCGCGCAGTATGACGCGCACGCGGTCGCCGGCGAAGCAGGGCTTGCGGTAGGCGATCTCGAGGCGGCGGGCGAGCACGGTGGTTGCGCGGCCGTGGGCGGCGAAGCGGCGCAGCGCGGCGTCCTGGAACAGGCGCGGGTGGATCAGCGAGTTCACGTGCTGGTTGCTGTCGGTGTGATTGAGGCCGAACACCATCGGGGCGACGTCGGCGACCGGATTCTCGTCGAGCAGCAGGGTGCCGGGCGGCAGCGCGAGCACCTCCTCGGGCGCGCGCCACGTCCAGCGATCGGGCGGCAAGGGCGTCACACCCGGGACATCGAGGCGCACCACCTTGCGCTCGGCGGGCGGCGCGAACAGGCGCGTCAGCACGTGCTCGGCGAACACCCGTCCGACGAAGATCATCTCGCCCGCGCCCGGTGGCGGCGGCCCGTTGACGCGCCCGCGCGGCGCGGTGAGATCGACCCACATGTTGATCATCAGGCGGTCGACCGCGCCATCGCCACCGACGGTGTGGGCGAGCTGGAAGCGCCCGTCGCCGGTGAGCGGCACGCGCACCGAAACCGGCCCCTCGCCCCCCTCGATCACGAAGCGGTGCAGGATCGGGATGATCCCCCGGTGCGACGCCGCGACCAGTGGATGGTGGGCGATCAGGCCGCGCCAGATCACATCGCCGATCGTGTGCGGCAGCCCGAGCAGCATGAGGCGCCCATCCTGGCTGACGTCCTCGTAGCGCAGCGCAGCCTGCCCGCCGCCACGCTGCTCCTTCGGAACTTCAGGGAGATCCGGGAACCAGTTCATGAATGAGATCCTGTCATTGGCCCGCCGCGGCGCGATCGAGGAGCCAGGTCAGCGTGCCCGGGTGGGGCTGCACCAGCAGCACCGGGTGCACCTCGCCCTCGTCGGGGTGCGCGGCGATCGCGCGCAGCGCCGGAGCCTTCTCCGCGCCACAGGCGACGATGATCACCGCGCGCGCCGCGTTCAACACCGGTACGGTCAGCGTGAAGCGATCGGTGTGCAGCTTGTCGACCCGGCTCTTCACCACCCACAGGTGCCGCTCGCGGAGCGCGGCGGTGTGCGGGAACAGCGACGCGGTGTGGCCGTCCGGGCCCATCCCGAGGAGGATCAGATCGAACACCGGCGCCCCGTCGCTGAACACGCGGTGCATCACCTGCGCGTAGCGGTGATCGGCGTCGGCGTGCTCGCCCTCGATGCGGTGGATCTTCTTCGCATCGAGCGGCACCTGATCGAGCAGCGCGCGCCGCGCCATCCCGTAGTTGGAGTCGGGGTGATTCGGCGGCACGCTGCGCTCGTCGCCGAACAGCACCTCCACCCGCCGCCACTCCACCCCCTCGCAGAGCGGCGGCCGCGCCAGCCGCTCGTAGAGCGCCTTCGGCGTCGATCCCCCTGCGAGCGCGACAACGAAGCGGCCGCGCAGCGCGATCGCCTCCCGCGCCGCGTCGACGAACTGGCGGGCCGCCTCGTCGGCCACCGCCGCGGAATCGTCGCCTACCCAGCTCCGCCCCGGTTGCATCTAGCGGCCCTCCCTGGCCTCCTTGCCCCCCTGGCCGAGCCCCTCACCGTGGACCAGGTCGGGCTCGGGCCGCTCGTAGCTGTGGTACTTGCGATGCAGCGGCTGCCCGCAGCTCTTGCACTGCTCGATCGCCTCGAGCTTCTCCAGGTACTCCTGCACCACCATCACCACCGTCGCGTGCGACCACGTCAGCGGCGACACCGACAGCGGCGCGTTCGTGTACGGATGCACCTGCTCGGCGAGCACGCCCGACTTGAGCGTGTGCGACGCCACCCACTCCAGCACCTTCACCGACTCCCGCAGCTCCGCCTTGGTCTTCGCCTTGGCGATCTCGTACTGCGCCAGCCACATCGTGCAGATGAACCACGGGTTGCCCGGCACGCGCTCGATGTCGTCGGAGACGCGGTGGTAGTAGTCGTTCTCGTAGCGCGCGATCCCGCCCACGTCAGTCTTGCACCACAAGCGGTCCTTGATCGCCTTCATCGTCGCCGCCACCTTCGGGTCATCGGCCGGGTACACCCCGAACGCGAACAGGCCGTACATCGAGGCGTCGATCGTCGCGTCGACCTCGATCTTCCCCTCGTCGCTGACGGTGATCATCCGCGCGAAGCGGCCGAGCTCGGGGCGCCACAGGTAGCCGTCCATCCCCTGCCGGATCTCGATCGCCGCCGCGGTCCACTTGCGCGCCAGATCATCGTCGCCGAAGGCGTGCGCGAACTCCGCCGCTGCGACCAGCCCGGCGTGCACCGCAGCGACGGAGAACGTCAAGATCCCGCGCCGCTCCTCCCACAGATCGTACGACGGCGCAGGCAGCCCGGTGTGCGGCTCGCGGTAGCCGCACATGAACTGGGCGGCGCGCTTCACCAGGCGCCCGTAGAGCGGCTTCACCAGCTCGAGATCGCGGTACCGCTGGAAGTGCCGCCACAGCGCCCACACCACCAGCGCCGTCTCGTCCTCCTGGATCGGCAGCTCCGGCCCGGCCTTGCCCATCCACGGGTGCCACGACGACGCCAGTGACTGATCGGGGTTGTACTTGTGGAGGAGATACCCGCCCGGCGTGATCACATCGGCGCAGAACTGGAAGAACTTCAGCGACAGCTCGGGGTAGCCCGCGAGATCGAGCGCGTGCGAGACCAGCGCACCGTCGCGCGGCCAGACGTAGGAGTAGGTGTCACGCGCGAACTGGGTGATATCCGAATCGTTCGCCGCGATGATCCCGCCGCCGTGATCGATCTGCGTCCGCACCACCAGCAGCGAGCGCTTGTAGAGGTCGACCACCGCCTCGGGCAGTTCGTCGAAGAACAGCGGCTCCTTGCGCACCCAGAGCTTCCAGTAGGCGCGGGTGCGCTCGATGAACGCCTCCGGCCCGCGCTTCTCCACCTTCGCGTTCAGCTCCTTCGCGCCGTCCCACGACCCCTCCCACACCTTGGCCGCGCACATCCAGTAGTAGATCGTCTTCTCGCCGCCGCCGGGGACCAGCACGTGCGCCGCCACCACCGAATCGACCGCTCCCTGCGCGATCGGGTTCCTCCCGAGCTCCCCGTCGTCCTCGGCATCCCGCCAGGTCCCCTCTTTCCCGGGTTGCCCCTTTTGCCCGATCGCGAACGACGAGCAGCCGGGCTTCCCGTCGCACATCACGTTCATCAGGAAGTAGCGGTAGTTCTTGTAGTGGGTGACGGTCTTGGTGGTCGGGTCGTACGCCGCGGTGTCGCCCACCTCGCTCTCGCTGATCCGGAAGTCGTGGTGGAAGAAGAGGCGGATCTCGCGCGGCTCGGCGGCCAGGTTCTTGACCACGAACTTGCGCACCAGCACCGTCTCGTGGAAGTCGACGCAGTCGGTGCAGGTGAGCTGGACCTGCAGCCGGTCGTTCCGGCACACCACGTGGGTGACGGTGGTGTCGGCCTCGTAGCGCATGTCGATCGACCAGCCCGGCCCCGCCCCCATCCATGCGAACGCGCCTCCCGCGTGCACGCCGAAGCGGAACGGCGCGCCACCGGCGTGGTTCTCCTTGCCGACGTGCGGGTAGTAGATGTCGCGGATGACGTACTGGGTGTCGAAGTTGACGAGGAAGCGGTCGTTCCCGATCGGCAGGTCGCGGGGCATCGGCTTCTCCGGTGGGCGGGTGGACGAGGGAGGCCAGTGTAGAGGAATTGCACGAATTTTGCGCCGCCTCGAAGTCGCGCCGTCGCTGTGGCCGTCGCCACAGCAATCGAGTTCTCCGGCGGCGCCGCCGCCATCGCCGACAGGCACGAGGGCGCGTCCGCCTGAACCCGCCTGAACCCACACCACCTTGCTACCGCTTCCGCCGCTTCCTGTCGGACGTCGGCGCGCTGATCCCGGGCAGCGTCAGGACCGTCTCTTTCGGGGCGGCCTTCAATGTCGTGTCGCGTCCTCCGATCCGCTCCGCGACGCCGGGGTAGTTGATCCGCTTTCCCGCAAAAGCCTCCTCGACGGTGACGATCTGGATGCGCGGGAAGGCGCGATCCCAGCCGTCGGGCGTCCACTCGCCCGCGTTCGCTGCCTCAAGCCGCATCTCGCGCGTCGGCGGGTGCATTGTGAGCAGCACGCCGATCGGCGCTTCCTCACGTTCGATCGTGCCGCGCAAATCGCGCACCATGGACGGGGTGAGGCGGTGGCCAGCCTTGACCGAGACGATCACGCGCTCGCTCCCTTCGGCCAGCGGGTGCGTCTTGAAGCGGACCGAATCGCTTCGGATCATTCTTTGCGCCTGAACGTTCCCACACAATCTCGTCTCGGAAGTTGTCATGCCCGAATATTGAATCGAGAACAAGCTTCAGGTAGTGGCTCGCCGTCGGGTCACAGTGGCGGTAGAGGGCGCCTGTATGCTTGAGCACTCGCCTCAGGTCGACCAGGCGGATCGCCATCATCGCGAGATAGGCCATCATGTCGCTCTGCCCGAGAAACCGGCGCAGGGATTCCGCGAGGGCCACCAGCTTTGCGGGAACGCCTCGCGCCTCCGCGTCGGTGTCGGTGAGTTGGCGATAGGTCCGGTCGGCGGTCTGATCCCAGTGCCAATTATCTTCAAATGCTTGAATCTGCGCTTCGGAGTCGGCAGTGTCGGTTTCTTGAAACGGCACATTGTAGCCGCGCGCTGAATTGAACGGAGGGTCGAGGTAGACGAGATCGACCGACCCCGCAGCGATACCGCGGAGTACGTCGAGGCAAGTTGTCGGCAACGTCACCGGGAAGTTGCTACCTGCGCGATCACACCCGCCGAGGACGGGTGCTTACCAGGAATGGGGCCCCCACTCTCGGCTTGGCGTCGGCGTGGTCGCCGCCGAACGTGGGGGTTGACGCAGACGCTGACGTCGCCGTCGCCGTCGCCGTCGCCGCCACCTCGGCGCGGTTGAGCGTCGCTGCAGACTACGACTACGACTACGACTACGTGAGCGGAGGGACCCCCTTCTCCGTTACGCGCCCGCCGAGGACGTCGCCGTCGACAGCGGAGCGACCCTGCGCTATCGTGCACGGCCGTGCCGAAGCTGCGGATCATGACGTACAACGTGCGCTATTTCAGCCACGGTACGCGCGGCCTCGCGAGCACCGCCCGCGCCATGCAGGGCATTGCCAAGGCGATCGCCGCGCTCGATCCGCTGCCCGATATCGTGTGCCTCCAGGAGGTCGAGACCTCGTCGCTGCGGGCCAATATCGCGCACCGCCGCGTCGACCCCGGCGACACCCAGCTCTCACGCCTGATGGCGCTCCTCCACGCCGCGATCGGCGCGGCCGGCAAGAGCGACGCCTACGAGGCCTACTACTTCCCGGCCCACGCCTACACGCTCACCCGCGCGACCAACCTCTACACCACCGGCCTCGCGATCCTCGCCCACCGCGACTACCACATCGGCCATCACAACGCCGCCCGGCCGCGCGATATCACCCACCGTCGCCTGCAGCTCGTCCGCGGGCTCAAGCAGACCCGGATCAGCGCCCACGTCCGCTTCGAGCACAAGAGCGGCCACAGCGTCGACGTCTTCAACACCCACCTCTCGCTTCCGGCCAGCCTCACCACGAAGTTCTGGCTGTCGCGCAACCGGATGGGCTACGGTGAGAACCAACTGGAAGAGGCCCGCAACCTGGTCGAGTTCATCGACGCCGAGAAGGCCAGCGACCGCTTCATCGTCGTGGGCGACTTCAATGCGCTCCCCGACTCGCCGGTCCACCGCTACCTCACCGACGGGTGCGGCCTGCACGACGGCTTCACCCTGCTCGGCCAGAGCGACGCGCGGAAGTGGCCCACCGCGGGCTTCCTCAACCTCCGGATGCACCTCGATCACCTCCTCGCCGGCCCGGGGATCGAGTGGCTCGACCTCGACGGCAGCGACCCCTTCGGCGCGCGCGGCTCGCGCTTCTTCGGGCTGTCGGATCACATCCCGCTGATCGCCAACTGCCGGGTCCGTGCCACACCCTTCGGCGGGGCTCAGGCCAGGCCATGAGCCGCAAGCGCGCCCGCACCTCGGAGACCACCAAGCTCGATCTCGCCAACCCCGAGGAGCTCGCGCGCCCGCTCGGCAAGGGCCCGCTCGGCTCGCTGGTGGTGCTGCAAGGCCCCGAATCGGACATCGGCACACACCGCTTCGTCGACACCCCGGTGATCCTCGGGCGCGACCCGGAGTGCGAGCTCCCGCTCGACGATCTCCGCATCTCGCGCCGCCACTGCCGCGTCGGCAGCGACGGGAAGGGCTACTACGTCGAGGACCTGCGCTCCACCAACGGCACCAAGGTGAACGGCGACGACGTCGAGAAGAAGGCGCCCCTCAAGCCCGGCGACTGCATCTACCTCGGCTCGTGCGTCGTCAAGTTCACCGTCGCCACCGACCCCGAGGTGGCCTACCACGAGCAGATGGACGCGCGCATCGGCACCGACGATCTCACCGGTCTGGTCGTGAAGCGCCGCTTCGATGCCGCCTACGCCCGCGCGCTCGCCTCGGCGCGGGTGAAGCGCGAGTCGCTCTCGGTGCTGATGCTCGACATGGACGGCCTGAAGACGATCAACGACACCCACGGCCACCCGTTCGGCGCCTACGCGATCGCCGAGGTGGGCAAGATCATCGGCGAGGTGGTCACCCCGCACGGCGCCGCCTGCCGCCTCGGTGGCGACGAGTTTGCCGCCTTCCTGCGCGCGCAGAGCAAAGGCGGCGCGATCGCCTTCGCCGAGTTGATCTGCAGGTGGATCCGCGAGCACCGCTACGAGCGCGACGGCGTGATCCTGAAGCCCACCATCTCGATCGGCGTCGCCTGCTACCCCGACGACGGCCGCACCCCCGAGCTCCTCCTCCGCCGCGCCGACGACGCCCTCTACCGCGCCAAGAAGGCCGGCCGCGACCGCGTCAGCGACTGAATCGACTGACCGCCCGAGTCGCCCTACGGTGACCGATCCGGTGGCCCCGAACCGGGCGCGACGAGGCGGAGCGGCACCAGCCGGGCGACGTGGCCGAAGATCCCGTCTTCGCTGAGCAGGAGCGCGCCCAGGTCGAGCGCGCACTGCGCGACGTGGGCGTCGGGCGTTGAAATGGACACTCCCTTCGCGAGGAGCGTGGCGCGCAAGAGGCCGACGCGAACCCAGTGCGGGAAGTCGAGCGCGCACAGCGGGAGATCCGCGAGCAGGCTCTCGATCTCCCGTCGCTGCCGGCTGCTCATCCGTCCGCTCAGCAGCTCCGCCACGACGACCGGGGGCAGCCAGACGCGCCCCTCGGCGAGCGCGTCGTCGATCAGCGAGTCGCCGGCCCCACCGTCGAAGTAGCTGATCCAGCTCGACGAATCAACGACGAGCGCGCTCACGCGACGCCTCCAGGTCGACCCGGAGGTGGAGCTTGCCTTTCAGCCGGCGCGCCTTCACCGCCGCCGCGCTGCGCCGCACCAGCTCGAGTCCGGCGACGAGCGTGTCGGTGATCCCCTTGCCGGTGGTCTGGCATGCCTTGTCGAGGAGGTCGGCGGGCAGATTCGCGGTCACGCGGCGCGCGGCGTTCATACGACGGTATGTACGTCGGGCTGAACGCGGCGTCAAGCATCGGGGTGCAATCAATGGGAATGGGCTCCTTCCATTGATCCCGGGCGACGCCGTGCGCTACACTCCCCGGTCATGCGCTGGCCCGCTCGCTCCCTGCTCGTCGCCGCCGCTCTCCTCGCGGCCGCGCCCGTCTCGGCCGAGCCGATCTGCCGCGCGGTGGACCTGCGCTTCGCCCCCGGCGCCGCGGACATGCAGATCGCCGTCTGGATCGAGACAAAGGCCGGCAAGTTCGTCGACACCGCCTACGTCACCCGCCTGACCGGCCAGTTCGGCCTCGCCAACCGCCCCGGCGAGGGCCTCATGAAGACCGACTTCCGCTGGCCTTACGGCCGCCGCGAGATGGTGCTCCCGGTGTGGGCCCATAGGCGCAACAAGCACTACCCGAAGATCATGATGGGCGGCGTGTGCGGCAACTCGCCCGCCTCGCTGTGCCCCGACAAGAGCCCCTGCTCGGGCGACTGCGAGGACTCCACCATCGCCTACCACTCGCGGGTCAGCTCCTACGAGCCGTTCTACTGCTCACCGACGGGAGCGAGCAAGATCGACGCGCTCTCCTGCGCCTCCAAGGGCACCTTCGCCAAGGGCGCCTACGCCGATCCGCCCGCCTTCTCGCTCTACCCGCCGCGCGCCGACCTCAACGCCTTCTCGCAGGTCGACTCCGAGAACGCCAAGGACTTCGCCAAGCAGAACGATCTGGTCGCCATCTCCCGCGCCACCCCCCTCGCCGGCAAGCCGCTCGATCCGGCGCTCAGCTGGTACTCGCCCGAGGTCCCCGACGGCGAGTACGTCGCGTGGATCGAGATGAGCCAGGAGGCCGACTTCAACGCGCAGCACAACCACCCGAACAAGAAGGACTCCGTGGACGCCTGGGACTTCGAGGGCCACTCCTTTCTCGGCCAGCCGTCGGTGGTCTACCAGGTGCCGTTCCGCCTCGGCCCCGATGGGTGGAGCGCGATCGCCACCAGCTACGCCGGCTACGGCTCGTGGGACGGCTCGAACGGCACCCTCACCCCGCCCGACGGCACGATCACCGTCGGTGTTCCGGGCAAGGGTGCGGGCCGCCTGCTCGAGCAGAAGGACGGCCTCGACGTCTACCGGATGAAGGTGCTGGTCGGCTCCTGCCCGCACCCCGACGGCGGGGTCGCCGACGGCGGCGGCGGCGTCACCGACGGGGGAATGCCGGTGCCGCCGGCCTGCATCCCGCCCGACGCGGTGACCGAGCTCGAGGTGAAGCCCGCCGCGACCGAGCTCACGGTCTCCTTCCGCACGCCCGCCCTCGGCACCGCGCCGAACCGCTTCTCGGTGCGCTACCACGAGGGGCTCGCGCCGATCACCGACGACAATTTCTACGAGGCCATCTCGGCGCGCGACCCGCCGATGCCGGGCGCACCCGGAACGGTTGTGACCACGACGATCGACGGGCTGCTCGCCTCGACCGAGTACACCGTCGCGGTGCGCGGGATCTCGCCCTGCAACAAGGGATCGCAGGTGGTCGCTTTTTCGACCGCCACCGCGCAGCAGAAGTTCACCGTGCTGCACGGCTGCTTCGTCGCCACCGCCGCCTACGGAACGCCGCTGGCGGGCGCCGTCGACGATCTCCGCCGCCTGCGCGATCACCACCTCCTCGACAACCCCGCCGGCCAGCTCTTCGTCGCCGCCTACTACGCCCTCTCCCCGTCGCTGGCCAACGCGATCGCCACCGACCGCCGCCTGCGCACCGCCACCCGCGCCGCGCTCGCCCCGCTGGTCGATCTCGCCTCGCAGCTTCGCTGACCCCCGGTCGGCGCGTGCGCCTTCAGCCAGCGCCGGCCTGGCACATCCTGCCCGGTTTCAATCGGTGATCGGTCGGTCCGAGAGATCCTCGAGGGTGGGGTGGTGGGGCCACAGCGTCCTGGCCAATCGCAATTGCTCCTCTGCCTCGCCCGATCGACCGAGGCGAGTGAGTGCGGCGGCGAGATTGACCCGCGCGCGGAATGAGCCGGGATCGAATCGCAGGGCGCGTCCGTAGGAGGCGGCGGCCTCATTGGAATCGTCGAGGAGCATATGGCAATTGCCCAGCGCCACCTCACTGCCGACGCTGGTGAGAATCAGGCGCGCGCGCTGGAGGGCGATCATCGCCGCTTCGCCGGAATGAAGGTCGAGATTCGCGATCCCCTGCCAGAGCGCGATCTCGCCCGAGCGTGGATCGAGCCGCGCCGCGCGCGCCAGCAGCGCGATCCCGACGTCGGGAGCCGCATTGCGGGCGCGGGTCGCGAGGCGTGCCGCGAGGAAGCCGGAGACCGACAGCGCCAGGAGCGGCGCGCACGCGGCCAGCGCCACGGCGGAGAGTGGCAGTCGGCGATGAGGAAATGGCTGGTTCTCGTCGCTGATGGCGAGCAGCAGGGCGATCACGATCACGGGAGCGGGTTGCCGGAGCGGACAGTCTCCGGTCATGCAAACAGCGGCCGCCGCGAGCGCCGCCGCGCCGGCCGCGAACCCGCGCGCGGCACAGCTCCGGATCGCTCCAGCGACGGCGCAGAGCAAAAGGAGCAACGCAGGCCAGCCCGATTCAACCGTGACCTGGATCCAGTCGTTGTGGGCGGTCGTGGCGTTCACGAATCGGCGCGCCGCCTCGGGAGCCCACAGCGTCGCCAGCGCCTTGGCCTGACTCTCGAGATAGGCCGGCGCAAACTGGCCGAGCCCCACGCCCCACGGCGCGCGCGCCGCCGCCACGCTATTGCGCCAGATCCACGTCCTGCCGTCGAGAGCGCGCCCTGGTGAGTGGTGTTCGGCCCCGCTGACGACGATCCACGACAGGCCAACACCTGCGACAAAATTCCGCACCCGGAAGAGGCCGCGATGGGGGATCGCGAGCGCGACCAGGGAGGCGATCCCGGTGGCCAGCCACGCGGTTCGCGAGCGCGCGAGAAGCAGCGCGAGCATCTCTATTGCAATGCAGCAGCATGCCCACCGGCGAGGGGTGCGGTGCACCAGCGCGACAGTGAGCGGCAACGTGATCGCCAGCGTCGCGCCCAGCCAGTCGGGGTTGCCATGGCCGCCGTGGACGAACAGACCGCGCGCCCCCAACGCCCACTCCGCCAGCGCGAAAAGCGCCGAGGCGACGCCGATTCCGGCGCCGGCGAAGAGGGTGGTCTCCGTCGCTGCGGCCGATGGAAAGCGCGACACCGAGAGCAACACCCCGGTGGCCCCGACCCAGGTCGCGAGATCGCGCCAGCCCGAGGGGGCCCCCCATGCGAGCGAGAGCGCCGACCAGGCGACAAACCCGCACCAGGAGAGCACTGGCGTGGAGAACGGCGAGCGCGGCGCGTTTCGCGACAGCACCAACGCCACCACCGCCACGCAGAGGAGCGCGACGCGCTTGGGGTCGGCGGCCGGCGCGGTCGGATCGTGGATCAGCGCGGCGAGGGAAATGGCGGCGGCGAGCGCGCCCGCCGTGCGCATGGGATCATTCGCCGCCATCGGGCACATCGAGCAACTTGCGCAGCTCATCGCCGACGTGCGCGTCCTCCTCAGTGGCGAGCGCGCGCTGCAGCAGCGCCTCGGTGGCGGGCGAGCGATGCCACAGGTAGCGCTCCGCCGGCTCGCGCTCCAGGACCTTTTGCGATCCGAGGCCGCCCAGCATCCGCGGCAGCGCCGCCTCCGGCTCCCATTCGAGGAGTACCGCCGCCGCCGCGAGCGCGATCGGAAACTCCGGACCGCTCTGCCGGCGCGCCAATTCGGGCGACCATCGCGCCCGCGCATCGCTTCCGGGGATCGCGCGGATCTTGCGCGCCAGATGCGGCAGCCACTCCGCCGGCTGATGGTCGAGCAGGCGCAGCAGCTCCGCGTCGGCCGATCGATCCCCCAGGCGCGCGAGGGCCAGCTCGGTGTGGAGCTGCGTTCCGCGATCAGGAACGGCGCGCACGGATGCGATCCGCGCGCGATCGGACTCTCCGCGCAGATCGAGCATCAGATCGATCGTGCTGCGCAGCGCTCGGTAATCCTGGAGTGCGAGCGCCACGTCGAAGTCCGCCGAGGCCAGCGTCGCGAAGCCCACCGGCTTCAGCGCAGCGACGATCGGGGCCAGGTCGTTTCGGTCCTTCGCCCACGCGCGGAGCAGGCGATTTCCGATTGCCGGATCGCGATCGCTGCGCAGGTAGGCGTCGACCTCGCCCACCTGGCAGGATCGTGTTTCGAGGCAGTTGACGAGATAGTCGCGCACGCGCACATCGCCGGTCTTGCCGAGGGCGATCGCGGCGCGATGGCGCTGGGACGGATCGCCCAAACGGAACAGCCGGTCGTGGATCAGATCGCCGCGCTTGTCTCCGCTCAAGTGATGGACCGCGTGGATCGCCTCATCGCGCAGCGACGCGCGCCTGTCGCCGAAGAACGACTCCAGGGCTGGAATCGACGAGGGCCCGCCGCGATCGACCAGGGCCAGAATCGCGTCGCGCTGCACGCTCTCACTCGGGTCGCGCAGGGCGCGTTCGAGCAGCGCCGGGACCAGCGGACCCTGCGGCAGTTTGCCAAGCGCGACGATCGCCTCACGTCGCACCGTCTCGCTTGGGTCGCCGAGCGCGCGCCCGATCAGCGGTGCCACCAGCGGACTTCCGGGCACCTTGCCGAGCCCCACGAGCGCCTCTGTTTTCACCTGATCGCTGGGATCGGCGAGCGCCTGCTCGAGCAGCGGCAGCGCCTCGATGCGACGGATATCGCCAGCCACGAAGGTCGCGTTGAGACGGATGATCGCCTGCTTGTGCGCCATCCGGCGGCCCACCTCGGCGTAGAAGGCCGGCGGGTCGAGCCGCTCGACGGCGAACGCGATGTTGTTGCGCATGCGCGCCTCGCGGATCTTCGGCAAAAGCGCGAGCAGCGGCGCAGTGGCCCGCCGATCCCTGGTGACGCCGAGCGCGAACACGGCCTTGTTGCGGATGTCCTCGCGCGGGTGCTCGATCTGCGCGAGCAGCGGCTTCACCAGCCTCGGAGATCGCAGCTCGCCCGCGCGCAGCACCGCGTCGTAGACCAGGGTCTGGTTGTCGCTGGCGATCGCGCGCGCCACCTCGTCGCAGAGCCGGGCCCGGGGCAGCACGTGGCGACTGCGCCAGAGCGCGCGAAACGCCTGGGGTCGGAGGTCATCGCGCGAGGGATGCGCCAGCTCCTCGCGCAGCACCGCGACCGCCTTGGGCAGACCGAGCGCCCCCAGCGCTCGCAGGATCGCCGCGCGATTGTCGTTGTCTTCGTCGGCGCGATGGAACGCGGTGAGGAGCGGGTCGAGGGAGCCCGGATCGGGGAGCTTCGCGAGCGCGTCGATCACGTCCCGGCGAACGCGCGGCTCCCAGTCTTCGAGCGCGTTGTGCAGCGTCGGCAGGGCGGCGCGGTCACCGAGCACGCCGAGCAGCTCCGCGCAGCCCCCCGCGCAGCGATGGATCGGCGTTGTTGGCCGCGCACTGCTCAAGCGCGAGCGTGCTGCGACGACCGAGCGCGAGCACATCGGGGCTCGCCGGCATATCGGCCGCGGTCACATTGATGAGCGCCCCGGGGTGTTGTGGGATCGCCACCAGCACCCTGTGCCGCGGATCGCGCGCCAGATCGGGCGGATCCGCCGCGGCGCCCCAGACCACGCCCACCGTCGGCAGGAGGACCAGCAACAAGAGAACCAGCGCGCCTGGCCATCGTTTCATGGGGCCGCGCCCCAGGCATCTTCGAGGCCGAGCGCTCAACGACGCGGGCGCGCCGATTGTGTCCGCAAGAGGACGGCTCGCCGTGTCGATTTCGCCTCCTGGCGCGGAGAAAGTCGGGCGAGACCCCGCTCACGCTGGAGTATCGCGTGCAGCACGACGGCAAGATCCTCCAGGACGCCGGTTGAGATGCGGCGCGAGGTCGCGGCCGGGTCGCGGCCGGGTGGGTGCTTAACAGCGGAGGGGGCCCTCTTGCTGGCTCTTGCTCGTCACGTAGTCGTAGTCGTAGTCGTAGTCGTAGTCGTCCCGTCCGCAGCGACGGCAATCGAACTTCCTCCCGCAACAAATTCCTCCTGCCAACCGACGACCCTGGCCACCCAGGAGGATGCCCCCTACATCGCCGAGGGAGCGGGCCGGTTCGGAGCGCCGGATGGCGCCCGCTTCTACAGCATCGCCCGGGGCTCCGCGATGGAGTGCAAGGCGATCGGGGATGCCTTTGCGGTCCTGCAACTCGCCTTGGAAGACACTC
>SHYY01000107.1 GCA_009692555.1 Myxococcales bacterium | reverse complement strand
AATCTATTACGATCGCCCCTATTTCCTGGCTCCTGACAAGGGGGGCGCCAAGGCCTACAGCCTGCTCGCCGAGACCATGCGCCGCAGCGGGCGGGTGGCATTGGCCCGCTATGCCGCGCGCGGGAAGCAATACCTGGTATTGATCCGGCCGGTTGAAAAGGGACTGGTGATGCAGCAGCTTCTGTACGCCGACGAGGTGCGGTCTTTCAGCGACGTCCCGCTCGATCCGGTGGAATTGCGGGAGCAGGAGCTCCGGCTGGCCGGCCAGCTGGTCGACCAGATCTCCGCGGATACGTTTCGCCCCCAGGCCTACGAGGACGACGTGAAGAAGCGGATCGAGGAGGCGGTGCAGCGCAAGGTCGAGGGGCAGGAGGTCTCGCTGGCGCCCCCCGAGGCGGCCGGCGCGCAGATCATCGACCTCATGGAGGCCTTGAAGGCGAGCCTCTCGGCGCGCGGGGCCACGGCGACCGGGGACGGGCAGGCGAAGGAGGATCCGGCCGGGGAGGATCGCAAGCCGGCGCGCCGGGCCGCGCGGTCGGCGACGGACGAAGCGAAGGCCTCCAGCAAGTAGTTCCGGGCTGCCCGCGAACCGTCGCTGCGTCGCTCAGCGTCGCGGCTTCGGCGCGGCGCGGGGCCGAGGAGTCTTCGGCGCAGGGGCGGCCGCGCGATGCATGTGCTCGGCGAGCAGGTCCACCAGCCAGGCGTGGAACCGCTCCGGTGCCCCGGCGTCGCCGGCGAGGCGGGCGCTGTCCCAGGTGAGGCGCCCGACGATGCCCTCCGCGAGCAGGGCCAGGGACGCCAGCACCACGATGAACAGGGTGTCCTCCCGGCGCGCGGTGGGATGCGGGCCCGCGACGCGGCGGGCGTGGATCACGTCGGCGAGCACGCCCAGGAGGTGATCGGGGTCCTCCTGGGGCCGCCCCTCGAGCGCCAGCCACGCGAGCAGCCGCGCGTGCCCGCGGTCGGCGAGAGTGCGCACGATACGACGGAGCAGCGCCGCCACATCCGGCGCCTCGAAGCCCTCGGCGGTGAACGCGGCGAGCGCATCGCGCCGGACCCCCTCCAGCGCGCGCCCCACCACCGCCTCGACCAGCGCCTGGCGGTTCCCGAAGTGGTGGAGGATCGTGGGGTGGGAGACCCCGACGTCGGCGGCGATCTCCTGCAGGCGGATCCCGGCCGGACCCGCGCCGTCGAGGCGCTTCTCGGCGGCATCGAGGATCTGCTCCCGCGCCTCCTCGGCGGAGCGGCGCAGTCTCTTCGTGCGACGCGGCGGTGTCCTCACTCGATGACCCATACCACGATCCGTGGACTGTTGACAATTATGTTCACAGCACTGTTGACATTGCTGTAGGCAGTCGTTATGTACAGTGCTATCAAGAGCGTCCCCCGCGACGGGGGACCCGGAGGTGCTGCCATGGATCGAACGAGTAGCAGGCTGATGCGGTTGGTCGAGGCGGGGAGGTCGCTCGCGGCGGTGCTGCGAGACCCCACCGACACCCGGCAGGTGTTCCGACTCTTCCAGGCGGTCTCGGGCGGGGCCTCGGAGGGGCTGCGCCGGCGCTTCGCGAGGTCGCGCGGCGGGGCGATCCTCCTCGCCGCGCGCCCCGAGCTGCGGTCGCTGCTGATGGACCCGGCGAAGCTCGAGGCGCTGCCGGAGGGCAGCCTCGGGCGGGTCTACCTCGCCTTCATGCGGCGCGACGGCCTCACGCCCGGCGAGCTGGTGAGCGCGAGCGAGCAGGGCTCCCCGGAGCGGCGGGACCCTCTCGACGGGTACATCGCCGATCGCCTGCGCGACAGCCACGACCTCTGGCACGTGGTCACCGGCTACGGCGGCGACCTGCTCGGCGAGGCGTCCCTGCTCGCCTTCACCTTCGCGCAGACACTGAGCGCCGGGGTCGGCCTGCTCGCCGGGGTGGGCCTTCTCCGCGCCGATGATCCCGACGCCCGCCGCCTGATCCTGGACGGCTTCGCTCGCGGGGCACGGGCCGCGTGGCTCCCCGCCGTGGAGTGGGAGGCGGAGCTCGCACGGCCGCTCGACGAGGTGCGCGCCCGGCTGCGCCTCGGGGGGCCGCCGACCTACCAGCCCTTCCACGCCCGCGACCTGCCCCAGGGTGGGCTGCTCGCTCGCGCGGCGTGATCGCTAGCGCTAGCCGGCGTAGCGGGCGACCGCGAAGGCGCGCCAGGAGGGCGTCGTCGGGTCCCGGACCAGTCCCGCCCCACCGCCGGCGTCGATGGAGAAGCCGCGCGGAAGGACGACGCGCAGCGCGCCCCGCAGCTCGATCGGGTGGACATCGACACCCACCGCGCCCTGCACCTCGACGACGGCGCGCAGCGGCCACGGACCGATCACGGCGCCCGCGCCCCAGTCGAGCTCACCGCCGAAGCGGGTGGCGAGGAAGGTGCGCTGCGGCGCGAATCGGTAGCCGACGTGTGCTGCGACCGTGATCCAGCGCGAGGCGAAGTCTCCTGCGGCGCGCGGCTCGAAGGTCGGACCGGCCGTCGCCGCGAAATCGCGCTCGCCTCCCCCGGGCGCGGTGAAGATTCCGGCCAGCGCGAGGTGCACGGCGCGACGGTCGAACAGGCGCACCTTGATCCGCAGCCGGACGTCGCCGAAGACGAGTGGTGCGAGTGGCCGCTCCTCGCCCGATCCGAGCCCGGCGAGCCGATCCCCACGCGCAGCGATGATCAGCGGCACGCCGAGGCCGATCGCGAGGTGGCGCGTGAGGCCGACCTCCACCGCCGCGTCGGCGGTCGCCAGCGACGAGACCGGGCGGGAGACCACCGCCCCGGTGACCCGGTTGACGATGGTGATTGGCCGCGCCACGTACCCGAGCGAGAGCGCGCCTGCCGAAAGGCCCGGGGCCGGGAAATCGCCCCCCTCAACCGCCAGCAGAGACGAGGGGCCGGGCGCCGGGACGAAGCGATCCGCCACTACTCCGGGATCGAGCTGCGCCGCGGCGGGCCGGGCCATAAGGACGAGGAGTGCGAAGAGCCCGCCGGAGACGGTGTGAGGGGGACCGTGCCACATCGCACCGCCGACGCTACCACGCGCGCCGGGGCACGAACGGGCGTTCCCGCTCCCGTTCCTGTTCCCGTTCCCGTTCCCGTTCCCGTTGCCACCGTCGGGGCCGCCAGGGCTCCTCTCTTCTTCCGCCCCCCGTAGTAGACTCCCATCGTGCGCGGCTTCGTTGCGGCGGTGGTGATGCTCGCGGCGTGCTCCGGCGGGCCGGTCACCGCCGTCGTCGTGGACCTCTCCGTCGCCCCGGGCCGAATGGCGCCACCGACGCTCCAGGTGAGCGTCTTCGATCGCACCCGCGCGCTCGCTCGAGCCCGCTCCTACCCCTCGCCGAGGCTGCCCGGCCGGCTGATCGTCCTGCCGCCCGACGTCGACCAGGAGCGCCTTGCGGCTGCCATCGATCCATCGACGGCGAGGGTGCACCGCCCTCGCTCGGCGAGCGCGAGAGCGCGATCACGCATGGCACCCCGGATGATGGCGACCCGGCGGTGGTCGCGCTCCTCGACGCGAGCGGCGCCACCTACTGCACCGGGAGGCTGATCACGCCCACCGCCGTGATCACCGCGGCCCACTGCCTGGACGGAGCGCCGCCGGTGGCAGTGCACTTCGGAGCTACGCCGGAGGTCGGGGGCGAGACCGTCGGCGTGGCGGCCGTCGGACTCCAGCCCGCCTACGACCCCCGGAGCTTCGCCAGCGACCTCGGCGTCGTGCGGCTCGCGGCCAGCCCCGCGGTGGCCCCGGTGCCGGTCTACGCCAGGCGGTTCGACGCGTCGTTCGTCGGGCGATCGATCCGGCTGGTCGGCTTCGGCCGCACCTCCACTCTCGACGGTGGGGCGCCGCTCAAGCGCTCGGGAGCGAGCCGGATCGACCGATTCACCGACCGCGCCTTCACGTTCTCCGCCGCGCCCTCGCAGACCTGCTTCGGCGGCTCCGGGGGGCCGGCGTTCGCGCGCATCGGCGGGATCGATCAGCTCGTCGGCATCACCTCGACCGGCGATCTCGGGTGTGTCGACGGCGTCAGCGATGCGCGGGTCGACCAGGACACGGTCGAGTTCGTCGAACGCTTCCTCGCCGCCAGCGAGGGCGGCGCGATCGTGATCGGCGGCTGCACTGCGGCCGGCGATGCACGCGCCGACGGAGCGCTGGCGATCGCCGTACTCGCCGCGCTGTGGCGGGTGCGCCTCCGAAGGTCGCCCGCCTCGCCGCGGCTTCCGCTACAATAGCCGGGTGCGCCTGCGAAGCCTGCTCCTCCCCTCCCTCCTCGCCGCCGGCTGCAACTTCGAGATCGCGGGCGTCACCCCCTCCGACGATGCGTCCCCGGGGCCCGACCTCACCTGGCAGTACGATCTCTCCGCGCGGGTCGACGAGAGCGTCGCCGACGACGCGGACATCGACGACCTCGCCTCCGTGGACGGCGCGCCGCTTCCCGACCTCGCGATCCTCGCCGATCTCGCCACCTCGGCCGATCTGACGCCGGGCCCCGATCTGAGCCCGCCGCCCGATCTCACCCCGCCGCCCGATCTCGCGCCCCCCCCCGACCTCGGCGCCTGCGGTTCGCTGAACAAGCTGTGCTGCAACGGCCAGTGCAACGACGGCGTGAGCGCGTGCCTCGGCGGCCTCTGCATCGGCTGCGGGGGCGGCCCCGGGAAGCCCTGCTGCGCCAACAATGCCTGCGGGGCCAACTTCGTGTGCAGCGGAGGCTTCTGCCAGCCCTGCGGCGGCGCCGCAAAGCTCTGCTGCGACAAGGGCGTGTGCGGCAACGGCGAGACCTGCCTCGCCGGCTTCTGCCAGACCTGCGGCGACGTCAACAAGCCCTGCTGCGCCAACAATAGCTGCGCCGCCAGCCAGGTCTGCAGCGGCGGGTTCTGCCAGCCCTGCGGCTCGGCGAACAAGCTCTGCTGCGCCAACAGCTACTGCGGGGCGCTCCACATCTGCATCGCCGGCTTCTGCCAGACCTGCGGCGACGCGGGGAAGCAGTGCTGCGCCAGCATGGGCTGCGTCCAGGGCCAGGTCTGCAATGCCAACATCTGCCAGGTGTGCGGTGACAGCGGCAAGCCCTGCTGCGCCAACGCGATGTGCAACAAGGTGAGCCTCGCCTGCGTCGGCAACCTCTGCACCGACTGCGGCGACGTGGGCAAGCCCTGCTGCGCCAGCAAGGTCTGCGGGGCCAACCAGGGCTGCGACGCCAACAACGTCTGCCAGACCTGCGGCGAGGCGGGGAAGCCCTGCTGCGCCAACAAGGTGTGCGGCAGCAAGCTCGGCTGCGATGCGAACAACCTCTGCGTCACCTGCGGCGACATCGGCAAGCCCTGCTGCGCCAACAAGATGTGCAAGGACGGCTCGCAGGCCTGCGACAGCGCCAGCGACACCTGCAAGCTGTGCGGAGCGGCCACCCAGCCCTGCTGCGCCGCCAAGCTCTGCAACGGGGGCCACGTGTGCGACGTCACCACCCACTGCCAGTTCTGCGGGAACAAGGGACAGCTCTGCTGCGGCGGCGGCCTCCAGTGCAACCAGACGTTCATGTGCATGAACAGCAACTGCCAGTAGGGCAGCTGCCCGGCCAGGCGATGGGCGATCTCCTGCGAACCACGCTGATCCTGCCCGCGCTGATCGCCCTCGCCGCGTCGCTGGGGCCGCCTTCAGCGCTGGGCGCGGAGCCCGATCCGATGGGCGTCCAGGCCGCGCAGGTCCACTCCGACGCCGGGCTCAAGCTCTACAAGCTGGAGATCTTCCTCGATCCGGCCCCCGATCTGGCGATGAATGCGCCGTCCGATCTCTCCCTCACCGACGGGCCGCCGGATCTCCAGCCGCCCGATCTGGAGGCGCCCGATCTGGCCCGCGATCTCGCGCCTCCGCCCGATCTGGCGATCGCCCCCCTGACCCTCGCCTTCCGCATCGGCGTGGCCTTCCCCGCGGGCGCCGATCCGGCGGCGATCGCGGCGGGCGACTTCACCGGCGATCAGAAGACCGACCTCGTGGTGGTCAACGGCCTCCCCGCGACGCTCTCGCTCCTCCCCGGCCTCGGCGACGGCACCTTCCTCGCCCCCAAGCCCTTCGCCGTCGGCCAGAACCCGCTCGCCGCGGTGGCCGCCGACTTCAACCTCGACAAGAGGCTCGACCTGGCGGTCGCCAACCTCGACGGGAACACGATGAGCGTCCTCCTCGGCGATGGCGCCGGCGGGTTGAAGATCGCGACGCTGCTCTCGGGCGGCACCGGCCCGCGCGGGATCGCCGTCGGCGACTTCAACAGCGACGGCAAGCCCGATCTCACGGTCACCAACGCGGCGGCCAACAGCGTCGGTGTGGCGCTCGGGAAGGGCGACGGCACCTTCGGCCTGAGCTTCACCTACGCCTGCGGGCAGCAGCCGCGCGGGGTGGCGACCGGCGACTGGAACGGCGATCAGCGGAGCGATCTGGTGGTCGCGTCGAGCGCCAGCAACGCGGTCAGCGTCCTCCTCGCCAAGGCCGACGGCACCTTCCCGCTACCCACCTTGTACCCGGTCGGACCGTCGCCGCAGGCGATCGCCAGCGGCGACTTCGACGGCGACAAGCGGCTCGATCTGGCGGTCACCAACGCTGGCGGCCCGTCGGTGAGCGTGCTCCTCGGCCTGAACGGCGGCGGGTTCGCCCCGCAGATGCAGTTTCCGCTGCCGAGCGCGCCGCAGGGGATCGCGGTCGCCGATCTCGACGGCGACGGCAAGCTCGATCTCCTCATCCAGGGCACCGGGATCGCCGTGCTGCGAGGGCAGGGCGACGGCACCTTCCAGGCCGCGGTGCTCTACGCCGCCGGCCCCGCGCCGAGCGGCCTGGTTGCGGCCGATCTGAACGGCGATCAGAAGATCGACGTGGCGCTCTCGAGCCGCGGCGGCGCGAGCGCGAGCGTCCTCTTGGGCCTCGGGGACGGCACCCTGCGGGCGGCCCTCGCAATCTCGGTCCCATCGGCCTCCTGGCCGGCCGCCGCCCCCCTCGACGGCGACAAGAAGCTCGACCTCGCCGCGGCGTCGGGCAGCCAAATCACGCCTCTTCTCGGCGTCGGCGATGGCCGCTTCACCGTCGGTGCGGTGCAGAAGCTCGCCGGCGCGGCCACGTCGGTGGTGGCGGCCCAGATCGACGTCAATCCGGCGTTCGATCTGCTCGTGGTGAGCGCCGCCGGCAATGCGATCCACCTCCTCTCCGGCATCGGCGACGGCAGCTTCGCGGCGCCGGTCACCACGGTGGTGGGCCCCTCGCCGCTGCTGGCGGTCCCTGCGGACTGGAACGGGGATCAGGCGGTCGATGTCGCGGTAGCGAACGCCGGCGCCTCGACGGTGAGCGTGCTCCTGCAGAAGGGCGGCAAGCTCGATCCGGCGGTCAGCGTCACCGCCGGGCTCAAGCCGCAGTGGCTCGCCGTCGGCGACCTGAACGGCGACGGCAAGCGCGATCTCGCGGTGGTCGCCGGTGGCAACGCCGGCGTGGCGATCCTCCTCGGCAACGGCGACGGGACGTTCAAGCCGGCCGTCCTGGTCGCCGTCGGTGCGCTCCCGGTGGCGCTGGCGGTGATCGATCTGAACGCCGACGGAAAGCTCGACCTCGCGGTCGCCGGCAACGCCCTCCACGTCCTCCTCGGCAACGGCGACGGCACCTTCAAGGCACCGCAGATCCACGCCCTCCCGGGCGCCGCGGCGAGCCTCGCCACCGCCGATCTTGACGGGGATCAGCGCGTCGATCTGATCGCCGGCACGGCCGGACCGGGCGCCTCGGTGTTCCTCGGCCAGGGCAACGGCGGCCTGCAGGCCCCGCGCACCCTCGCCCTGGCGGGCGCCTTTGTCACCGCGGCCGACCTGAACGGCGACGGCAAGCCCGACCTGGCCAACGCCGGAGCGAACCTCGTCTCGGTCGTCCTGAACACCTCGTTCTGAAAGAAATGATGCGGCGCACAAATGATTGATGCAAACGCACCACGAAATCGCCGCGCCTGGTCGGTGGCGGTCTACCCACGCCACCGCGGCCGCGCCCTGCTCATCCACCACCGCCGCCTCGGGGTGTGGCTGCCACCGGGCGGCGAGTGCGAGCCCGGCGAGACCCCGCTCGAGGCGGCGGCGCGCGAGCTGCGCGAGGAGACCGGCCTTTTGGGACGCTTCCCGCCGCTCTCGCCGATCGACGGCACGCCGCCCGGGCTGATCGGCTACGAGGAGCACCCCGCCGGCACAAAGGGCACTCACCTCAACATGGTCTTCGTCGCCGACGTCGACAGCGACGAGGTGACGCCGAACGAGGAGTTCGGCGAGTGGCGATGGGTGGACCGCATGGACGACCTCCCCGCGCCGCAAAACGTCGGGCAGCTGCTCGCCGTCGCGCTCGCCGCTCTCCCGTCGCCGCTGGCGATCGCGCGGCGCTGGCTGGCCACCTTCAACGCCCGCGACCTCGACGGACTCCTCGCCCTCTACGCGTCGTCCGCGGTGCACGAGAGCCCGAAGCTGCGCCTCGCCCAGCCGTCCACGGGCGGCCTGATCCGCGGCCACCAGGCCCTTCGCGCGTGGTGGGCCGACTCGTTCGCGCGCCTGCCCGGCCTGCGCTACCGCGAGCGCGCCCTCACCGCCGACGGCGAGCGAGTGTGGATGGAGTACCTCCGCGAACTGCCCGGCGAGCCGCCCCTGGCGGTGGCGGAGCTGCTCGAAGTGCGCGGTGGGATCATCCACGCCTCGCGGGTGTTCCACGGCTAGTCTGCTGAATGAGGAGGATGCGATGACACCGATCGAGAAGTTCGAGGACGCACAAAGGAGGGCCAAGGGCCTCAGCAGGGCCCCCGATCTGGGCACGCTGCTGGAGCTCTACGCGCTTTACAAGCAGGGCGCGCTGGGCGACGTCACCGGTGCGCGCCCGGGGATGCTCGACCTGAAGGGGCGCGCCAAGTACGACTCCTGGGCCGGCCGCCGCGGCTTGTCCCGCGAGGCGGCGATCGACGCCTACGTGACCCTCGTGGACCGGCTGGCAGGTTGATCGTGCAGAACGAGAGCGCGCGCATCAGCCCGACCGCCGACTACACCTCCTACGTGTGGTTCAAGAACGGCCTCTCCGACGCGGCGCTGACCACGCCGCTCGGCCGCGCGCTGCATCTCGCGCTGCGCCCGATGAACCTCCTCTACGAGCACCGCGGGGGCCACCCCAGCCTCGACATGATGCTGCTCGCGCGCCACCGGGTGATCGATCACCTGCTCGAGCAGGCGATCGCCTCGGGCGAAGTGGGCCAGGTGATCGAGGTGGCCGCCGGCTTCTCGCCGCGCGGGTTCCGCTTCGCGCGCCGCCACCGCCAGGCCGGCCTGCGCTACATCGAGGGCGATCTGCCCGCGCAGGCCGATCGCAAGCGCGCACTCCTCGACAGCGCCGGGCTGCGCGGCGACAACCACCTCGTGCTCACCCTCGACGCGCTCCGCGAGAGCGGCCCGGACAGCCTCGCCGAGGTGGCCAGAGAGCACCTCGATCCGTCGCTGGGCACGGCGATCATCACCGAGGGGCTGCTCGGCTACTTCGACCGCGAAGCCGTCGCGGGCATGTGGCGCCGCTTCGCCGTCTGCCTGGCCGGCTTCCCGCACGGCCTCTACCTCTCCGACCTGAACCTCGCCGGCGAGGTCGGCGGGATGCGCACCGCGCGTATCTTCCGCCTGCTGCTCGAGGCGTTCGCCCGCGGCAAGGTCCACCTGCACTTCCCCGAGGCCGCCGACGCCACCGCCGCGCTCCGCGAGGCCGGCTTCACCGAGGCCGCGCTCCACCGCCCCGGCGAATTCGCGGGCTCCGTCGACGTCCCCGGCCCCGATCGCCGCCACGTCGTGCGCCTGATCGAGGCCCGAACCGACGCCAAGCCGCAGCAATAACGCGCCTTTTTCCGTGAGGTAGATTACGCTTGTTTTCTGAGCTGCCGGCACGGTAGCCTGCGGGCCTTCGGCAGGAGATGCCGATGCAGACCAGAATGCTCCGTTTCTTCGTCGGTGTCCTGGTGGGCGCGGGAGTGATCTCCGGCTGCGTCAAGGCGCCTGACCCGGAGGTCGGTCGCACCGAGAGCGCCCTCGAGGCCAACGGCCCCATGAACGGCCCCATGAACGGCCCCATGAACGGCCCCATGAACGGCCCCATGAACGGCCCCATGAACTCGCTGCTGAACTCGAGCAGCCACGACGCGAACAACCTGCAGCAGAACAACGGGCTCGCGATCGCCATCAACGCCGCGCTGGCGCTCGGCGGGGCGACCGCGATGGTCGCCGAGGACGCGCTCTCCACCGCCGAGAGCGGCGCCACCTCGCCGCTGGTCTCGGCCGGGGTCGAGGATCTCGGCATCGTGGTTGTCGCCGATACGCTGGCGCGGAAGTCCTCCCAGAACGCAGGGGCGCTCGCGGGCGGCGATCTCTCCGCCTACACCCTCGCCGAGATGGACGCCTTCTGCCCCAGCACCGGCTTCGGCGGCTATGCCCTCCCGAACGGCTCGCCGGTCGATCTCTACCTCCCGAAAATGTCGGTTTTCAAGAAGGGATCGAGCCCGCTCACCGCGCGCGCCTCGCGCTCGAAGCGCGCCCGCGCCACCGGATCGTGGGTCAGCGACGGAGCGAGGACCTTCAGCGCCGCCGGTCGACGCAGCCGATCGTCCAGCGCGCGATAGACCACGCCCATCCCGCCCCCACCGAGCGGGTCCTCGACGAGGTAGTGGCCGATCTTGCTGCCGACCAGCGAATCGCCAGGCAGCGACCGGGCGGATGGCGGCGACGGCGGCCCTGCCATCGTCGCTGCGAACATCGCCAGCTCCGCACCGCAAGACGAGCAACGCGAGTCGGACTCCGCGTTCCCCGTGCCACAGCGGGGGCAGGCAACCGAGGCCATGATGGCGCGGGTGGTTAGCACGCGCCGCCGTCGGGAGGGAGCCCGTCGGACCGCTGAAAACAGAAACGGCCGGTCCGACGTGGAGTCGGAAGCCGGCCGCAATCGTTCAAGTAGTTGTGGGCGTTGCTGGGATCGAACCAGCGACTTCCACCGTGTGAAGGTGGCACTCTTCCGCTGAGTTAAACGCCCGCGATGCGGCGAAATGGATACCGCAGGCGGCCCGGTGCGTCAAGCGGCGCGCGCGCGCTTTTCGCTGCTATCATCGCGCGCTCATGCGCCCGCTGGCTCGCATCGCCCTCGCTCTCGCTGTGGCCTCCTCTTTCCTGGGGCTATCAGCGACGGTGCAAGCCCAGATCCCGTGCCGCGCCCCTCGCCCCTGCGGCGAGCCGCCGACCGCGGGCGTGGCGGTGCCGACCGGCGCGATCGCGGGCGGGATGGACGCCTCCTCGATCGAGCTCGATCCGGCCGACCTCGCCTTCCTGCCCGCCTGGAGCGCGTTCTTCGTCCACAGCGAACTCGACACCAGCGGCGTCCGCCCCGGTCGCGGCGACGCCCTCTACCTCGCCACGCCGATCCCCTACCTGCCGCAGGTCGCCGTCGGCTTCGCGGTGCAGTCGATCCGCCCGCCGAGCGCGCTCCCCTACCGCGACCTCGCCAAGATCTCCCTCTCGCTGGCCTGGCGCCCGGTCCGCTCGGTCGCGTTCGGCGCCACCTACTCGCACATCGTCACCGGCGACACCCCCGAAACCAGCGGGCTCGACACGATCGATCTCGCCGCCTCGGCGCGCTTCAATCGCTGGCTCGGCATCGCGCTGGTGGTGCGCGATGTGCCCGGGGCGCAGTTCCAGGGACTCGCGCTGCAGCGGGTCTACGAGCCCGAACTGACCCTCCGCCCCGTCGGCAGCGATCGCTGGGAGATGGGCTTCGCGGCGCGCATCGGGGAGCGCCGCGGCGACGTGGATCCGCGCTTCCGTCTCTCGGTGATGCCGGCCTCCGGGCTGGTGCTGCGCGGCGCCGTCGAGTGGAAGCGCGATGTCGACGGGGATCGCCACGCCGACAACGACTTCCGCGCCACCGTCGGTCTGGAGCTCGATCTCGCCCACGTCGGCGCCGCCGGCTACGCCCTGTTTGGCAGCCGCTACGGGGGCAGCTACTTCCACGGCGGCGCGGCGACGGCGCGTCTCTCGGGCGAGCGCTGGCCGTCGCTGTACACCCCGCGCCACCTCGAGCGGATCGACGTCGGAGGCGGCGGCGAGCGCGGCCTGACGGCCCTTTTGGCCCACCTGAGAAAGCTCGAGCACGACCCGCGCAGCGACGGCGTGGTGCTGGTGATGGGCGACGTATCGGGCACCTGGGCGACGATGGAAGAGGTGCGCGATGCGCTCTCCCGCCTGCGCGCCGCGGGCAAGCATGTGTTCGCCTACGGCGCCGAGATCACCACCAAGGGCTACTATCTCGCCTCGGCCGCCGAGAAGATCTATCTCGACCCGGCGGGCGGGATCCGCCTCGTCGGGATGGCCTCGGCGGCGCTCTATTTCAAAGGCACGTTTGACCTGCTCGGCGTGCAGGCCGACTTCATCAAGATCGCCGAATACAAGTCGGCCCCCGAGCAGTACACGCGCACCGCTCCCTCCCCCGAGGCGAAGAGGGTCAAGCAGGCGATCCTCGACGACATCTACGGCCGCCTGGTCGCGACCCTGGCCACCGCGCGCAAGGTCGACGCCGACACGATGCGGGCGATCATCGACGCTGGCCCCTACACCGCGGCCGAGGCGAAGCGAGCCGGTCTCGCCGACGAGCTCAAGCACGGCGACGAGGTGGAGGACGCGATCGCCGTCGTGCTCGGCCACCCGGTCGAGGCATCCCCGCCCGATCGAGGCCCACGCCGCGCGCGCTCCTGGCAGCCGCCCGAGGTGGCGGTGATCTTCATCGAGGGCGACATCGTCGACGGGAAGTCGCAGACCATCCCGATCCTCGACCTGAAGCTCGTTGGCCACAAGACGATCATCGAGGCGATCGCCGACGCGCGCTCCGATTCGCGGGTGAAGGCGATCGTCCTCCGCATCGACAGCCCCGGCGGGAGCGCGCTGGCCTCGGATCTGATGGCGCGCGAGATCGCCCGCACCGCCAAGGTGAAGCCGGTGGTCTGCTCGTTCGGGGACGTGGCGGCCTCGGGCGGGTACTTCATCGCCGCGGGCTGCGACCTCATCTTCGCCTCGCCATCGACCATCACCGGCTCGATCGGCATCTTCACCGGCAAGTTCGACATCTCCGGCCTGGCGGCGAAGCTCGGGGTCAACGCCGACCTCAACAAGCGCGGCGCGCACGCCGATCTGGAGAGCCTCTGGCTGCCCTACAGCCCCGAGGATCGCGCCTTCATCGAGGAGAAGCTGCGCTACTACTACAACCGCTTCGTCGACACGGTGGCCGAGGGGCGGCACATGAAGCACGACGAGGTGGACGCGATCGCTCGCGGCCGCGTCTGGACCGGGGCGCAGGCGAAAGAGAAGAAGCTGGTCGATCGTCTGGGCGGCTTCATGGACGCGGTGGTGGAGGCCAAGCGCCGCGCCGGGCTCGCCGAGTGGGAGCCGGTCGAGCTCAAGGCCTACCCCGACGAGCCATCGTCGCTGCTCGGCCAGCTCGCGCGGCTGCTCGGGGTGAATCTCGAAGCCCCACCGTCGCTCGCCTCACTCCCCTTCGCGGCCGAGATCCTGCGCGGAATCCCGGGCTCGCTGCTCGCGTCCCCGTCGACGCCGCAGGCGCGCCTGGAGTGGAACCTCAGCGCGCCGCGGTGAGCCTTGGTTCGGTAGTTGTTGCGGACGAGCGACATCTGACGTGGACCGGTCTGGCCAGGATGGCCTTGGTGAGCTGCAGCGCCCCCGCGGTCGAGGAGTCGCAGGACTACGCCGCCACCTCGCCGCTGCCGGCGGTGACGACCTGGAGCCCCGGCATGGACCTGTGGCCGAGCGCCAAGCCGCCGCTCACCGCGCTGCTGGTGATCGGGAAGGCGCCGCTCGCCGATCACAACCGGATCTACGGGCTCGATATGCGGAGCGGCGTGGTCACCCTGCACCGGGACGCGCTGACCCTCGATGTTCCCAACCTGGCCGACATCAACCTGCACGAGATCGGGAACAACGATCCGGCGGGGCAGGGGTCGACCGGGGTGGTCAAGGGGCCGTTCGTCTGCTGCCGGGGCGACGAGGTCAAGTTCGTGGCCAACCTGCAGATCCTCGGGACCCAGATCCTGGGTGCGTCGAACAAGTATCAGGCGGCCCAGGCCGCGCTCAAGTAACGGAGATCAGGCGGGGCGCCGCCCGTAGATGACCCGCCGCGCGATCCCGTTCGCGTTCTTCCCGTATGCTGCCCCGACATGAGCTGGTACAGCGGCGTCCCCACCTACGACACCGTCCTCGCGGCGGCCCTCGCGTTCGCGCTGCTGGTCGCGCTGCTGGCGCCGTTCGTCCCCTCGCCCTACGGCCGCTTCGCATCCGACCGCTTCGGCTTCGGCCTCGACCCGCGCCTCGGCTGGCTGCTGATGGAGCTGCCAGCGACGGTGACCTTCCTGTTTTTCTTCTTTCGCGGCCCCCACCGGGACGAGCTCGTACCGCGCCTCTTCCTCGCGCTCTGGCTGTGCCACTACGGCAACCGCGGCTTCTTTTTTCCGCTCTCGATCCGCACACCGCGCGCCGCCCGCGCGAGTTTCAGCGTGATGGTGATGGCGAGCGGCTGGGTGGTCACGTCGCTGCACGGCTACCTGAACGGCACCTGGATCGCGAGCCTCGGCCACTACCCGACGGGCTGGCTCGCCGATCCGCGCTTTCTCGTCGGGCTGGCCCTCTACGCGGGGTCACTCGCGCTCAACATCCACTCCGACGCGATCGTGCGCAACCTCCGCACCCGCGAGGAGGTCGCCGCCGGCAAGAAGGTGTATCGCATCCCGACCGGCGGGCTGTTCCGCTACGTGACCTCGCCGAGCTACCTGACCGAGCTCACCGCCTGGACCGGTTTCGCGATCTGCACCTGGTCGCTCGCGGGCGTATTCATCTTCGCGGTCAGCGCGGCCAACCTCGTGCCGCGGGCCTTCTCGACCCATCGCTGGTACCGCGAGCGCTTCCCCGACTACCCGACGGAGCGGAAGGTGCTGATCCCGTTCCTGCTGTGACGGGGCCTCACGGCTCGGCAGCGAAGAAGCGCGCTGTGGCGATCCGCCTCGAGCGCCGATCGAACTCGAGGACGGCGATGCCACTCCGCGCCGCGCCCGCCCCGACCGTCTCGAAGCGGAACGAGGTGAGCCACCCGGCCGGCGTCACCTGCGCCACCCGCAGCGCCGCAGCGGGGCCGAGCGCGTCCAGCCACTCGCGCGGCGAGAGCGGTCGCCCGACGGGAAACTCGATCGATGCGCCGGGCGCGCAGAGCGATTCCAGCGCCGCGCCGTCGCGCTCGGCCACCGCGCGGACCAGCCGGGCGACCGCCGTTCGCCCGCGCCCGAAGATCCCCGAGACCAGCCCGCGCGTGTAGCCGGCCACGCCGCGCAGCCCCTGGATCGCGAACATTCGCGCGCTGATGACCAGCAGCGTGTAGAGCCCGCGCCACCCGGCCGCGAGCGCATGGAGCGTGCGCTTCCGGAGGTCCCACACCGCGCGCAGCCGCGCGATCCGCAGCCCGTCGCCCCCGTCGCTGGCCAGCTGGTAGATCAGGTGGGCCGGCACATCGATCGCGAGGCCGGTCGAGAGGCGGGTGTGGATCACCACGTCGCGCACCACCTCGTCGCCGGCGACCAGATCGGCGATCACCTCGAAGCGGATCGCGTTGCCGGCGATGAACGTCGCGTAGAAGCGCCCGAGCTCGTCGTCGCCGGAGGGCGAGGGGCGCGCGCCGCGGCGGTTCGGTGCGGTGCCCACCGGATCCTCGACGCTCCCGTCGGTGGCGAAGAGCGCGAGCCAGGCGGCCTTGTCCTGCGCGGCCACGCACGCGGGGGAGCGGTCCACCGTTTCGATCATCTGCGCGCGGGTCCAGGCCACGCCCGGATGCTACCTGAATCCGCGGCGTGTCAGCAGCGCGTGCGCATCGACTCCCGCGAGCGCTCGTGCGCGGCCGGCGTTTCGAACCCTTTCGAGGTCGAGTGCGCCCAGGTCTTCTCGATGCGCTCCCGGGCGTCGATCGTCGCGCAGTCGGTGTCGCCGTGATCGACCTCGACCTTGCCGATGCGCTTCGCCGCGGCGCTGGCGACCTTGCGGAGCGCGGCGCTGCGACAGCCCACCGCGATCAGCGCGTGGTTCATGGGCACCCGCTCGACGTTCGGGGCGCCATGAATCGCCTTCTCGATCTCCAGAATTCGGTCCGCGAACCAGGCATCCGGCGTCGTCTCATCGCACAGGGCCATCGCCGCCACCAGCGTCCAGCCGACCGCGCGCGGGCCCGACGGCTTCGCCAGCCACGCCGTGGCACGCCCGCGGGCGTGCGGTGTCTCCACCGCCACCTGCGCCACATACCCGATCACCATCTGCACGCGCGAGTCGTCCGCCCAGCGATCGAGATCCGCGGGTGACAGCCGCGCCGGGTCGACCACCTTCACCGCCAGGTTCCGCGCGTCGAAGTTCCCCGTCTCCCAGAGCGCGCAGGCGAGCTCGTGGTCGACGCCGATCCGCTTGGTGATCGCCTTCAGGATCGCGAAGCTGACCCCGAACAGCGGCTCCCTTGCGCCGTGCCGCAGGTAGGTCTTTTTCGTCTGCTCCGAGCCGGCCTTCTGGAGCTCCTCGAGCGCCGCGGCGAGCGTGATCCGTGCGGGGGGCGCCTTGGCCGCTCTCGCGCCGCGCGCCGCCGTCTTCGGTCTGGGGTTCGTGGGCATGTCATGGCCTCCCTGGCGTCGCAGGAGAGTCTGCACCGCGCCAGGGATCGTGGTGGACAAGTTTCAGCAAAGCTGGGCAGGGGCCGGGCTGGGCTGGGCAAGGCGGACTGACAGGCGACGGCGGCTCGTGTACTCAGCGTCTCAGGGTTTTCCCTCAAGGAGAGATGAAATGCGAATTACAAATTGGCGAACATCAGTTGCCGTCGCCGCAGTGGCCCTGGGCCTCGGGGCCGGATGCTCTCCGGCGCTGCTCGAGGGAGGCGAGCTCGACGGCGAGCGCGAGACGTTCGGCCCGAAGCTGCAGGGCTCGTCGCTGCATGGCGGGCCGCTGGGCGACTTCCGGGTGAACTTCGCCGCCGCCCTCGCTCCCGACGGAACCGCGATGACCGGGTGGCTGAACAAGGGCAGCCTGGAGGGCTCGGGCGGCCGCACCGGCGCGGCGCTGGTCGGCTCCGTCTTCTCGGGCATCAGCGGATCGGGCGGCGCGCTCAAGTTCAAGATCATGGCGTGGAGCCAGCACCACAACCCCTACGTTCCCACCACCTGCGATGCCCCCGGTGACGACTCGGACTACGTGGTCCGCTACAAGGTCGGCGCCGGCGCCTACAAGGATTTCTGCACCGGCGGAGGGCTCGCGATCGCTGTGACCGGCTACTGGAACGCTGCGGGCGACCACACCTCCTCGATGGCAAGCTTCACCTTCTCCTGCCTCCAGAACCCGGTGCCGACGGCGGGCGTGATCACCAAGTGCTTCGACTGGTGCTACAAGCCCTACCTCGGCGGCGCGATGGAGCACCTCCACTTCGCGTGCACCCGGATGGCGCGCGCGGACATCTGCGCCGTCGGCAAGGCCAACACCATCGACAACACCTTCATCGATTCATGGGACGTCGCCGGCGTGGTCGGCACCGACTGCACCGCCGCCGCCCCGGGCCTCCCGCAGAGCAATCCGGCCACCGCCTGCACCGATAGTGGCAAGTACCCGGTGATGGAGTTCGAGGCCGCCTGGCGGGCGGGATGGAGCGGCGCCAACAACGAGCCGAAGGAGGCGGCGGCGATCTGCCTGAGCAAGAAGCGCTGGCAGACCATCCCGGTCCGTGGCTTCTGCGAGACCGAGCTGATCGACCCGCGCGACGACGACCGCGGCAAGTACTGCGACGACTTCACGCAGGCCGAGCTGATCGCCGCCGGGGCGCTGCACTTCAACTACTCGGGCTTCTACGACATCGGCCTCTACCGCGTCGACAAGGCTTCGGACAGCTTCGTCTCCTCCGACTCCACCGGGACGACGGTGCCCTCCTACGCGAGCGGCCTCGGGTACACGACGATCACCTTCGAGGGCGCCCTGTGGCGGCAGCCCCCGACCAACGCCGTGCTGCTCGCGACCTACCAGAAGGGCGGCGACTTCCGCACCTCCACCAAAGCGCCGGCCGGCTACACCCTTGTGCGCAACGAGGGGTATTGCGTCGACAGCCGCAAGGCCAAGCCCACCAGCACCGCGCGGCTGCTCTACTGCTATTCGAAGGGAGCGGACTTCCTCACCACCACCCAGGCGACGGCCCCGGCCGGCTACTCGAAGTGCACGCGCCGCCAGGAGTGTTGGTTACCGTACTAAGAGGGAGTCGATCGGGGGGGCGAAGGCGGGCGCGCAGGGGCGCGAGGGAGGCGAGCGGCAGGGAAGGGGCGCTACTTGATGGCGCTGACGTCGACGTTCACTTCGAAGGGCTCCTCGGTGACCTCGTTCGACACCAGGGCGGCAGTGCGCGCGCCGACCATCAGCTTGAGCGTCACCTCCCCGTTGCTCCCCGCCGTCGCGAGGTACTTCCAGCGCAGCTTGATCTGGCCGGTGGTGAAGCCCGCCTCGTACATCGCCGTGGTCGCCTTCGACTTGATCTGGGTCGTCGTCAGTCTGGTGTGGAGCAGGTGCCCCGAGGCGGCGAGGGCCGGCCACTTGGCGATCACCCGGCGGAAGCTGCCGTCGAGGCCGTGGGTCACCACCGCGCGGTGCCCGTCGACGCGCACGCCGAGGATCGAGCGCAGCACGAAGGTCTTGTAGGCGAGGCGGGCGGGGGCGCCGACGACGCCGTTGTCCTCGCTGGTGCCAAGCATCCGGCGCTGCCACACCGGGCCGATCTCGCTGGCGCCGATCCCCCACATCTTCAGCCGGTCGGTGGCGCGGGTCTGGAGCGTGGTCTCGCTCTGGTCGGCCGCCGGACCGGGGTCCATCTTGTTGAGCGCGAGGGTCATGCCGCGCGAGGCGTCGGTCGAGAAGGTGAACGAGGGGGACTCGAACTCGGAGCGTCCGCCGCCCGAGACCCCCGGCTGGAACGCCTCGGCGCTCTGGATCAGCTTCTGCTGAATCACCGTCTGACCGAAGGCCGAGAGCGGGAGGCGCGTCGCCGGGATGGTGCCGGCCGGGATGGCGGTGAGCGAGGTGGTGTCGTAGGTGAGGCCGCCGGCCAGCGCCTGGCGCTCGTCGCCGTTCTCGATTCCCTCCTCGAGGGCGGGATCGAGGCCGCAGCCGGTGAGCAGGAGGAGGGGCAGAGCGATCCGGATCATCGTGTGCGTGTTCATTTTCGTTCTCCGTGGAGTGCGAGTTGAGTGGGTTTGGTTGGGCCGGGACGGGAGGCGGTCAGTTCGGGAGGACGATGCCCCCGGCCGGGTCACAGCCGCCGATGTAGTGGATCGTCGAGCCGGTCTTGCTGCCGGTGTCCTTGCGATCCATGAAGCCGCCGTAGGTGTACATGGTGCTGCGGAGCGAGCTCGACGAGCCCATGATGATCGAGGTGGGGCAGTCGTCCGAGTCCACCGCGGCGTCGTCGTCGTAGAAGAGGTCCAGCCAGTTGTCGCCCACGCCGCTGTAGAGCGAGGACCAGGCGTAGGAGCTGACCTCGGTCTCGGTCGCCGAGCTGCACGACGAGTTGCCGTGGAAGGCGTTCCAGGTCGACATCGAGCTGGCCGACTCGGTGATCTTCTGCCGGTAGCCCTGGTTCGCCCAGACATTGTAGTCGCCCGACTGGCAGGCCTTCACCACCGCGATGTCGAGGTCTCCGCCGTTGACTCCGAACTTCATGTTGTTGTCGGTTCTCACGGAGCAGGCGTAGCTGGCGTTTCCCATCGACAGGTTGGTGTAGTAGCTGCCCGACTCGCTGTGGCCGCCGTGGGTGTGGACGAAGATGACGTCCGCCTCGTCGACGCCGCTGTCGAGGCTCTGGTCGTCGGCCACGCAGCCGCAGCTGGCGGCCTCGGTCGAGTCGGTGAAGTAGCTGCCGCGGGCGTCGAGGTTGTTCTTGGTCGAGGTCTCGTCCCACAGGCCGAGGGGCGCGTAGACCTGGAACGGCGCGGCGAAGAGCGCCGCGGTGGTGGTGTGGCGGGCGTGGGTGCCGCCGTTGGTGCACTCGCCGGCGCCGTCGAAGTTGGCGATGCCGTAGACGTGGGTCTCCTCCCACGCGTGGGCCGACCGGGGGAGCGCGAG